>JBOGDF010000102.1:0-15312 GCA_050701635.1 Micromonosporaceae bacterium
CTGAGCATCCCCGGAGCCATCCGGCACCCGGACTAGTGACACGCCGTGTCACCGCCCCCGCACGCGTTTCCGCAGGTCACAGCCCCTTTACGCGTCACTCGACCCTCAGTCAGCTGCGGAACTCAGGTTGTAACCCAGGGCGGTGTCTTCGGCGCTGATGTGCGGGTCGGAGGTGGCGATGAGGTACTTGCCGTCCAGCCGCGCTTCTTGCTTGACCTTGGCCCGGTTGATCGACAACCGCCCGGTCGGCGACTGGCGCAGCCACCGGCCGAGGGCAGGGTGATCCCGCAGCGCGCACTCAGCCTTCAGATGGGCGGCCTGTGCTCGCTGCTTGGCGGTGCGGCTCGCCTTGCGTTTGCGGTCGCGTTCGCGGGCCTGCTTGATCCGCTCCAGCTCCGCCTGAAGTCGTGTGATCGCGTCCTCGCGCTGCGCGCGGTCGCGTTCGGCCTGCTGCGGGTTGTGGCAGATGACGAACCGCACGTTCGCCTCGTTGACGGTGATCTCCTTGACCCGCAGGTTCTCGCGGACCTGCTGGTAGCGGCCCTGCCGCGAGAGCACCTGCTCCACGAGGGGATTGCCGTCGCGCATGCGCATCCCGGCGATGAAGTGCCCGCCGCCGCGGCGCAGGTAGGCCAGGTTCTCGGCGGAGGAGAAGCCGCGGTCGACCACGGTGATGACCCGCCCGAGTCGCCACCCCCGGATGTCGTCTTTGACCTGCGGCAGGATCGCCTGGTCGTTGGTGTTGCCGGGCCAGCACCACACCCGCACCGGGATGCCCTCCTTCGTCACCGCCAGCCCGATCACGATCTGCGGCAGATCCGGGCGGTGGTCCTTGGAGTGCCCATACACGCGGAACGCGTCCTCGCCGGCCTCCTCGGCATCCCGTTCGAAGTAGGTGCTCGTGGTGTCGAAGAACAGCAGGTCGACTTCGAGGTTGAGCAGGTCGGCCACGGCGAAGAACACCGCCTCCTGCACCTCGGCCTGCGCGTCGGCCTCCACCAACAGGTCCATCGCCCGATACGCCTGATCCTCGTCCATGCCCTCCAGGCCGTCGATCGCCACGTCGCAGCTGGCCCACTCGGCGGCCGACAGCTTCGACATCGGGTCGATCGCCCGGTTCGCCACCAGCGCGAACAACACCCGCTCGACATCGGTGGCAAACCGACGCGAGCCGAGGACCTTGCGCAGCGCCGCATCCACCTCAAGCGCCCGCCACAGCCCGTCGAGCAGATGCACCGTCCCCACCGGACGCGAGGCAGCCACCCGCAGCCCGTCGCCGGCCAGCTGCGCGGCGTCTGCCGGCACCCCTCCCTCCTCGGGCACGCCGAGGTAGCGGTTGATCGAGGCGACCAGCCGCCGCAGCCCATCGCGGTCGAGGCGGTCTTCCCGGCCCAGGTTGAGCAGCACCTGCGCCTGCGTTGTCCCGTCCACCCGCCGGTTATGCGCCAGCTGGACGTAGCGGACCACCGAGCCGTCCCGATTCCTGCGCTGCGTGGTCCGCAAGTACATGCCCACAGCTGAGCAGGAACCAGCAGCGCAATCAAGCACGACACGGCAAGTCGTGTGCCCACGCTTTTCAGCGGTTCTCAACCACCCGCAACGCTCCTACCAGCGGAAACGTCCTCCACCAGGCCGCTGCATGCCCACTAACTGCGGAACTCGGGTGAACGTGGCCGTTGACATCCCGCTGGGGTCGTACGCGCCCGTAGGTAGGCTCAGTTTCACCTCGGCTTGGGCAGCCGTCCCAAGGCGCTGGGTCTGTTGACGCTCCCGGCAGCAGAGCGTGAGTCCATCTCGTGCCAGACCGCAAGGGTCATCGCCAATCCCTCGTACAAGGGGGTTGGGTGCCACCAGGGCAGCCAGCGCCTCAACCGTTTGGTACAGGCGACGAGGGTGGGGCGATCGATCGGGCGCGCTCGTGCGGGGTCGTGCGTCACCTCCAGGCGCCGGTTGAGTAGGCGCCCGACGGTCGCAACGATGTGATGGCCGGTGACGCCGGTCCCGGTGCCGATGTTGATCACTCCTGTGGCGGTGCTTGTGAGCAGGTCGGCCATCGCTGTGGCGGCGTCGGCAACGTGAACGTAGTCGCGCGTTGAGTCGAGGTTGCCGAGTCTCAGGTTGTCTCCGGACAGCGCCTGTCTGGCTACGGCGGGGATGAGGTGCTCGACCGTGGGGCTCGGGCCGTACAGGTTGAAGAACCGTGCGATCAGATAGCCAGTCGTGCCCGGCTCCGCGGCGGTTCTTCCGACTTCTGCCTCGGCGTGCTGCTTCGTGCGGCCGTACACCGAGTGTGGCGCGGTCGCGTCCTCCTCGCGGCAGGGAGCATCGGTGACGGGGTAGACGTCGCCGGTCGAGGCCAACAGGAAGCGGGACGCGGACCGTTGGGCAGTAAGGGAGAGCACGTTCGCGGTACCTTGCACGTTGGTGTGCCAGGTGGCCGCGGGATTGGCCTGGCAGTCAGGTATGAAGTGTCGGGCAGCCAGGTGGAGTACCCCCCAGATGCCGTTGGCGGGCCAGATGCGCTTCAGCTCGTCCCGGTTGCAGATGTCCACCCGGTGGCACCGCACGTGAGGATCGTCGGCGAAGCGCGCCAAGCGATGCCAGGTGCCGGCGCTACCGTCATCGACTGCCACAACGGCGAGATGGCGACGTCTGAGTTCCGCGATCACGTTCACGCCTAAGAATCCTGCCGCTCCGGTCACCAGCACCTGCCGCCTATGCGCTGCCGAACCGTTGCCTGGATCTTGATCCGGAATCGGCGTGGCGGCTCTGGTTGTGCCCGACAAGGATGTCACCGCCATGCCCTCCGCAGGGTGGCGAAGTCTCGCTCGGTGAGCGCCTCGCCAGTGGTGTCCAGGTGGCTCACGTAGTACAGGCTGGGCACACCCAGTTCCGGCTGGTGGGCCACGTACTCGCGCCACGCGGCCAGTGACGGCAGCGGCCAGCCGTCGGTGTCGATGAGCAACGTAGGGTCCGCGACGCGGACCATGTCCGCGCGGAAGGTCATCTCCGCGAGGACGCTGTCTTGCCGGTGGGCGTAGATGTCGCCGAGCCGCACCATGTCCTGCGCGTCAGAGAAGTACGGGTTTGGGGACTGGCCGATGATCAGCGCGTCGGGCTTGACCTCCTTCGCGGCCGTGTAGATCAGGCGCTGCATCGTATGGGCGGCTTCGACCCCGAATAGCTGTCCGGAGCCCTTGCCGAAGATCATCCCGTGAAGGCCGGGAACCGCGGCCAGGTGATCGATCTTGAGCCCGTCAGCGTTCACGCAGCCCGGACCACTACCCAGCAGGAGTCGGATCTGCTCCCGTATTCGTCGGCGCACCGGTGGCAGCGTGACATCGACGCCGAGCTTCGCTCCTACGTCGGGTTGCCCGAACTTCGCGAGCCGGCCGGGTCTGTTGGGACGCAGCTCATGCTCAGGGTGCCACCGCACGCACTCATCCGCCGAGATGCCTTCGGCGTCCCATGGACCCCACCACAGCAGTACCTTGCGTCCTTGGCGGTGTAGGTGTTCAACGAAGCCGGGCAGGTCGGGCCACCGCCCGAGGTCGATATTCTTCAGGCCACCGGTGAGGAACCAGCGGGCGTCGATCACCAGCGTCCCGTATGGCAGATTCATGGCATCGAGGCGGGCCACGATGTCCCGGTAGTTCACCTCCGTGCAGAGCATGTACGCGGCGTTGTCGCGGCCACGTTCGGGGCTGCTTCGGACGCGGAACAGGTCGGCCTGATAACACTGGTGACCCCAACCGCAAACGATCGGTCTCTGCCACCACGGCGCCTCTTCCCGGCGGGGCCGAGGTATCAGGGCCGCGTCGTGCAGCACGCGTACGTAGCCCTCCAGCGCGTCAGCACCCGTCCGCCCCGGGACGAGTACCACGGCCGGTGGGGTGAACGTGCCCTCCACGCGAGGTACGCCCCAGCAGTTGAGGTTGAGGGCGAAGTCCTCACCGCCGAGGTATTCGAACTCGGAGAAGGTGTGGCTGCCCGGTTGGGTGGCCAGGCCGAGCGCCCACCACTCGCGGTCGGGATCTACCGCCACTGCGAACGCCAGCAAACCGGGGTTCGCCACGAAGTTCCCACCGCAGTAGTCCAGGTCGGCGTTGACGCTGACCTGCGCGTACTCGTGTGGGCGGAAGACCTGGCGGGCGTGGGAGTTCGGTTCGGGGCACATGACGACTCGAAAGCCGACCGGCGAGCCTTCGGAGTAGGCGCGCGCCGAGGTGAAGCCACGATCGTTGAAGTGCTTGGTCAACGCGAAATGCTCCCGGAACCCTGTGTCGGGGATCGCGTCGAAGTACCTCACGGCGTCGACCTGGCCGTGTCCCTCAACCTCCACGTTGAAGGTGAGGTGGCCTTCGAATACGTCCACCTGGTAGCGCTTGGTCCACAGCGTCGAGCGCGCGGACCAGGTGATGCGGTCGAAATCCGGACGCCGCTCAAGCGTGGCCGGGCCGGAGTCGACCGTGCGGTCAAGGCCAGCGTCGGTGTCGATGCCGATTTCGGGCACCAGTTCCTGCCGAAACGACGCCGAGCGCAACACCAGCCGGGCAGGGGTTCCGCCGAACACCAGGCGGAAGTCTTTACGGACGATTTCGATGTCAGAGGCCGTCCGCGTCGCGGCCACCGTCATCGCGCTGCTCCGTACCGGGTCACGGCGTCCGGTCTCGCGGATGTGGCGCTGCCGGTGATCGCCCGTTGCCATGACTCGACCAGCAGCATCGCCGAGCGTCGCCAGGAGGGTGGCGTGAACCCCCGCGCGAGCGGTGGCACCTGATCTGAGAGCGCGGCACTGGCCTGACTCGCCAGTGCCGCTCCGTCGGTGGGCGGGTAGAAGTGGGCGTGCTGAGCGAGTGTCTCGCGCAGTGGCGGGATGTCCGTTGCGATGACCTCGCTTCCACAGGCCAACGCCTCCAGCGGAGGAAGGTTGTTACCTTCGTTGACCGAGGCGGTGACCCATGCGGATGCGCCGGTGTACAGCGCCGCCAGCTCGTCGTCGCTGACCCGGCCGGTGAAGCTGACGAACTCGGCGGCATCCACCTCTGGCAGCAGCGCCTGAATCGCAGCCGCGCGCTCGGCATGCCCCCCGACCGCGGCGAGCCGAGACCCGGGAGGGAACGTCGCGCGGGCCTTGGCGAGCTGCTCGACCAGCCACTCAAAGCGCTTGTTGGGGTGAGCGAGGCCAACAAAGATCAGGTACGGGCCGCCACCGAGGCCATGCTTCGCGCGCGCCGCCGACACCTCGCCGGACGGACGGGGGAAGAAGGTGGCGGTGTCGACCCCACACGGAACGAGGTCGATGCGGGATGGCGGCACGCCCAGGTATGTCGTGACGTCTGCCGCTGTCGAATCGGAAACGGCGGCGATTCGCTCGGCGCGCGTGCCCAGGTGTCGGTTGAGCGCGGCGAAGTAGCGGGTGAACAGCGACGCGTCGGGGTCCGTGTTGTCGAAGGCTGGGAGGTCCGCGAGTTCGGCCTTGACGCGGTCGAGTTCGGCGGCGCCGAACCGCTGAGCGAAGGAGCTGTCGCTGTAGCTCCACTGGGGAAACCGCATACGGGTCAGATCGTGGATGGTGAACGAGAACGGAACCGGACAGGATCGATCCACGGTGTAGTGCGTGGTGTGGAACAGGTCGACGCCGCGAGCGGTGAGCAGGTTCCGCAGCCGCGGGTTGTCCCGTATGAACCCGTCATCTCCTGGCATGGCGATCACCTCGTGGCCGGCGGTCACGGCCGGCTCGGCGGCGTGTTCTTGGCCGGGTCGCACGATCGCCAGCAGGTGGATACCCTGCTCGGCGGCGATGGGTGCGGCGGCGGCCAGCAGGGCGCGGCCGTACCGGGCGACGCCGGTGTCGTGGTTGGCGCGGATGTCGACGGCGACGATGGTCATCGCTGGCTTAACCTTTCGGTGGTGATCTTCGGCGGTGTGGGCAGGTCGTCGGCCAACTGGCGTAGGTAGGCGGCTGTGGCTCGTGGATCGTGGTGGCGGCGCGCTCTCATCCGGTGGCGGGCAGCGGCAGCGACGTGTTCGGCTCGGTCGTCGATGAACACCCCGTTGCGTGCAACCCGCGGGTCGGCTGCGGCGAGCGCTTGGAAGAAGGCGTCGGCGGGTTTGCGGTGGCCGACCTTGTAGGACAGGCAGGCAGGTGCTCTAATGCCCGCTTCGGCGAGCAATGGGCGGATCCGCGCGTAGTGCGGCGGGCTGGTGTTGCTGGCAAGCAGCAACCGCCCCTGCCCGGCGAGGAGCGCGGCGGCAGCCGCGACGTGGGTGTCGAGGCCGACGATGACCGCGTTCCAGGCGTCTTCGGCGCCTTGGGGCGGTAGAGGCTTGCTTCCGGCTCGCGTGGCAAGGCACCTGGTGAAGGTGGGGAAGTCGATCCGGCCGTCTTCCAGTGCCGGTACCAGGCCGGAGTGGTCCGCCGCTGTCGCCCACTGGCTGGCAGGGGTTCCGGTGAGCCGTTCCAGGGCTGTGTACTGGGCTCCGGGACAGGTGCGGACGAGGACGTCGCCGAGATCCACGACGACCAACGAGGGCGTCATGCCAGCACCGCGCGGTAGGTGTCGATGACCTGCCGGGCGCATCGATCCCAGTGGTAGCGGCTCGCCCAGTCGGTGCGTGTCCAACGCTCGGCGGGGGTGTCCTCGGTGTCGAGCAGACGGTCGAGGTCAGCGGCCACGGCTCGTGGGTCGCCTTGGTCGGTGAATACGGCGTGCGGACCGAGTGTCTCCCGCAGCGCCGGCACGTCGGCGCAGAGCACCCGGGCTCCCAGGCTCAGAGCCTCCAGAGGAGGGAATCCGAACCCCTCTTCCTCAGCCAGATGCACCACTGCGGCGGCACCCGAGTAGAGCGCCGCGAGACTGGTGTCGGTTACCTCGCCGAGCAGCACGACCTGTTGCACCAGCCCCGCGACGGCGGGGTTGCCGGGGGTGAAGTCGCGTCCGGCGAGGGCCAGTGTCAAGCCCCTCCGACGGGCGGATGAGCGCTGGTACGCCTCAAACAGCACGGGCAGACCCTTGTGCGATCTGGCTTGCCCGACGTAGAGCAGGTACCTCGGTTGTCGCGTGTCGCCTGGTTTCGGCGGTGCGTGGGCGGGGAGGTGGTCGGTGCCCCACGGGGCGGTCCTGGTCGGTACGCGGTGGCCGACTGCTTCTTCGAGGTGACCGGCCACGACGCGAGTGGGTGTCAGGACCGTCGCGGCAGTCGCGGCGGCGTGCGTGGTCATCCGGCCGTAGAACTCTTCGTGACTTGACCGGGGATCGCGCCGGGTACCGGGCGGCCAGGGTGCGCATCCGCGGAGAGCGCTGGTCGCTGCTTGCAGCAGGCGCATTCGGTCCTGGCCGAAACGACGCGTGAATGCCTCATCGGTGTAGCAATGTTGCGGGTGGCGCAGCCGCAGCAGATCGTGGACGGTGGCCACCAACGGCAGCGGGGCGGACGGGACCGGTACCCGGTAGTCCATGAGGTGCAGCAGGTCGGCCCTGTGTCGTTGGGCGGCCTGAATCAGGTGGCTGCTCTCGGCCAGGCTGTAGCGCGGCGCTCCGCCCGCCGGTTCGACATGCAGGCTAAGCCCGTGTTCGGCGCTGGCCCGTCTGAGCGCCGCGGCCAGTTGCACGGTGCAGCGGCCGATGCCGTCCGGTCCCGTGATCTGGCCGTCCAGAACCACCCTCACGGCTGCCCGGCGCCAGCGGCGCCCGCATCCGTGCCACGGGCAGGATCGCGTGGCAGGCGGCGGTACACCTGCACCGCGACGTCCACCTCCGTGTCCAGCGCGTCCATCGCCGCGAGCGTGGCCCGAACGTCATCGCCTGCCGACCAGTAATACGGGGTCATCAGCAGGAGGTTGGCGACCTGACGCTCGCCCCGCAGCTTCAGCGGGTAGCGGACACGATGGGTGGTGACCGCTTCGAATCCGTCCGCTTCGGTCAGGGAGCCGGTGGGCTCGTGTGGTGCGGGGGTGTTGTAAAGCAGCTCCTTGAGCGCGAAGAGGTGACGCTCCCCGGGTCCACCGACCAGGACGACGCCGCCGGGCTTGACGACACGCCGGAAATCCGCAGCTGAGACAGGGGAGAAGTGCGTGAGAAGCACGTCTACCCGGTCGCTCATGATTGGCATGCGGTACGTGCTCGCCACCGCGTACAAGCCTTCGGGGTCCCGTCGCGCGGCGACGCGTACGCCGTGTTTGGAGATGTCCAGCCCGCACAGCACGGCCCGACCGTCGTCCGGCCGGTCAGCGAGCAGGTTGCGTAGGCGGCGAAGGTAGTACCCCTCTCCGCATCCCGCGTCGACCACCAGGCCCTCGCCGGTAGCGGGCAGGTGCGAGGCGATGATCTCGGCGATCTTGTCGGCGAGCGGCTCATAATGCCCGGCGTCAAAGAAGTCGCGACGTCCGGCGATCATCTCCTTGTTGTATCCAGGATCTTTGGAACGCCGATGTTGAGCCAGCAGCAGGTTGACGTAACCCTCGCGGGCCATGTCGAACGTGTGGCCGTTCTCGCACCGGAAGCTGCGCTGCTCAGAGAACAGGGGCACTTCGCAGACCGGGCAACGGAAGACCGGCTCCAGGCCGTGCCTGTGCCGGCATTCGGCTCGCTCCGATGGAGTCGTCATGATTGACCCTCGGTGCCCACCCGTTGGAACCATTGCTCGCCGATCACCATGTCGTTGACTCCGCGGGATTCGCAGTAGGCGGTCAGGTCGGAGGTGCGGTTGATGAAGCCGTGGCCGTTGAAGTTGAGGCTGGTATTGCAGAGCACTCCCACGCCGGTCTCCCGCGCGACCTCTCCCAGCAACTGGTGCAGGGCCAGGTTGGTGCGGGCGGAAACGGTCTGTGCGCGGGCTGTGCCGTCCACATGCGTCACGGCCTTGAGTCGTGTGTCCCGGACTCGGCGGAAGTACAGCATGTAGGGGTCTTCGAAGACCTGGTCGAACACGTGGCCCAGGTCTTCGACGCGGGCGCATGGTGCGATCGGCCGATAGTCCTCACGTTGCTTGATCGCGTTGAGCCGGTCCTTACTGGCCGGTGAGAACGGCTCCGCGAGCAGCGACCGGTTGCCAAGGGCGCGCGGACCGATCTCCCACCGGCCCTGAACCCACGCCACGACCCTGCCAGAAGCCAACCCCTTCGCCACGGCGCCATATTCGAGGGGGCGCTCCAGCCAGCGCGTCGGGTCCGGAGTCGCGTCGCGCACGAACTCCAGACCGCTGTAGACGTCCCAATCGATGTGAGGCCGGCCGGTCAGCGACGCGAGGGCATCGATGGCGGTGCCGATCGCCGAGCCCGAGTCGTTGGGGCACGGAGGCACGAACACCTCGGCAAAGTGGCCAAGCGACGCCCACTGGGCGTTCCAGTCACAGTTCAGGCCACACCCGCCCGAAATCCGCAACGGGAGCCCGGCCGGCAGTTCCCGAATCGCCACATCGGCGAACGCGCGGAAGATGCGTTCGGTGACCAGCGCGGCGGCGGTGACCCCGATGCCGGAGTCGACGCCGCAGTTGAACAATGGGGTGTCGCGGAAGTCAGCCTTCGGCACCGGATATGCGTTCTCGATTCGCAGGACCCGGTCCACGGCGGCGACCGTGGCCGGGTCGGCGTCCCGGTGATCGCCGTACGCTGACAGCGCCATGAGCTTGCCGGCGTCGCTCAGCCTCGGCATGCCGCCAACGTCGGGGAACGATGGGTCGCAGATGGCGAAGAGCGCGGCGTACTTTGCGCCCGGCTGGTCCATCACGTCGATCGTGCGCACGACGCGGTAGCGCTGATCGACGACGAAGAACGTGCCAGAGATTCCCTCCCACACCAGGACCACTTGCAGCTCATGGTTCCCGGGCGGTGCCATTCCGATGGCGCCGAGGATGTGGGATCGCTCGTGCGAGGAGGAGAAGTAGCGCACTGACTTCCCGAAGAACTTGCTGTCCCTGGAGACGACGTTGTCGACACCCCGGTAACCGGCGCCGACACTGCCGCGGATGCTGATCCCCTTCTCCTGCCACCCGCCGACGGCTACGACGTCCGGGATCTCGTCCAAGCGCTCGGCGAGTTCGAGCACCGTGTTCGGTGTGAGGAACGAGTGCCGCGCGAAGGAGTCCTTCTCCGACTCCAAGGACCACACCAAGTGGCCATCGCGGATCGCGGCCATACCCCCGTCGTGCCCTGGCTTGAACGCCACCACCAACATGCTGGTTCCTCCCCGATGAGACTCTCCGAACGGATCAGCGAGACACATTGTCACAGCCGATTCTTCTGGAGCGGTTGGGGTTTATCGGGCACCTCGCTTGCGACGCCGTGGCTCGTCGCCCTTGCCAGCGTCCCCCGTTCCGCCGATGCGAGTCGCGCGGGGTCTGAGTCATGCCCAAGTCGCCGCAGCCACGACCGGTCGGCCAACGCCAGGCGATGGTGGCCGTCCGCGCTGAGAGCCCACAACCGGTCGTCCGCATGCACGGCGACGCCGCCCCGGTCAGCGTGGTAGTGAAACCAGAGCCGCCAGTCGATGTCCGTCTCGATCACATCGTTAGGGCCGTGTTTGCGCAGGTAGTAGTCCAGGTTTCGCTGGTTCTCCGCCATCGCCGTTGGGGGCTTCGGGTGCCAGACGTGCAGCGCCCACAGCTCGTCGCGGGCCAGGCAACGCACCCCATGAGCCGCTGCGCGCGCGCCGAACTCGTTGTCTTCGTACCCGTAGCCGACCATCGCCTCGTCAAAGCCGCCAATCCGCCAATACAGGTCCACCGGCCATGCGAAGTTCAGCGACAGCGCCCACTCCGATCGAAGCGGCACGGGTTCGCCGACAACGCCGCTGAACATGCCGGTACGCAACTCTGGGCCGACGAAGGTGCCTTCCTCCCGGCGCGGGGTAGCGCGCGGCACCCTACGACGTAGGTTCCCCAGGTCGTTGCGCACGATCGCATCGAGGACGATCTGCCGCCGGAGGGGTGGCAGCCACTCGACTGGTCCCGCGATGGCGGCATCCGGATGGCGGTGGTGAAGCTCGGCGAGCCTACCCAAGGCGTCGGGTTGCACGACCAGGTCGCTGTCGAGGAGCACTACGAGTGTGGCGTCCTCTGGCAGGTTCGCTGTTCCGATGTTCCTGGCCCGTCCGGTGCGGACGCCCTGATCGGGTCCGCAGTTGATCAAGCGCAGCCGTTCCGACCACACGTCGGTGTCCGCGAGCGCCTTCACCATGTCGCGGGTGCCGTCAGTGGAGCCGTCGTCGGCAACCACCACCGTGAACGCGGCGGTGGTCTGCCGTTCCAGCGATGCCAGCAGTAGGGCGAGGTTTTCCCGGCGGTTCCAGACCGGGATGACGACACCCACGGTGACGGAGTCTGTCCACCCTTGCCGCATCGTCATTGAAGCCTTCCTCGTCTCACTAGGGGAGTCGTGCCTGGTTCAGTGCCCGCGTCACCGCCCGTCCTGCGGGGGTATCGCGATCTCGCCTTCGATCCACGGTTGCTGCTGTACGGGCGTGACGGTAGCCCGCCCAACCGGGGGCAGCGCCGCCAACTGTTCGTACGCCTGCTCTCGGTACCAGCGCCATGCCTGCTCGTGTGAGCACGGGAGTTCCCTACTGCACACGCACTGCAACGGCTGTCGATGCGATGGGTGGTGCCTGGCGATCACGCGATCCGCTTGGTGGATGCGGGCCGTGAGCATCGCCGCTGGCCATATCAAGGACTGGTCGACCCCGACGGCTCGTAGAGCCCGGCTACGTCGAGCAATTCGATCGCCTGCCTGCGGCGGAAGCACCCAACCGCCGGCTTGCCCGATGTGGTGTCACCGACTCCCCAACGGAACCCACACAAGGCGCAGCGCGAGGTGCGAGCCCGACGACGGTGCAGGTTGAAAGCGCGCCGGGCGTTGCGGACCGATTCGTCGTTGGTGCCGATCACCGGCAGGACCGGTACTGCAACGTCGATCACGTCTGCTGCCATGTCAGAACTCCCAAGGGTCGGGTGGAGTGCGGGACCCGGCGAGCGCAGAGGACGGGGTCTCGGGAGGAATGCGCTCGCGCCCGTCGGGTCCGGCGTGCGGACCGACTCCCGTGGCGGGTCCAGGGGCGGCCTGTTGTCCGCGTCGAAGGGGCTGCGCACCGGTTACCCGCCTTCCACGACAAGCGCGTACAGGGCGTAGCCGGTGGCCGCGACCGCCAACATCACCCAGGTGATGTTTTTGATCGTTAGCAGCCGCGCCCGGGTGAGCAGGCCGTGTACTTGCGCCTTCTGGGTCGTGTAGTCCCGCCATGCCCTGGCGATCACCGCGTAGCCGTAACCACCAAGCCAACCGAGGGCGAGACCTGTCGCGGCTACCGCCGCGTACGAAATCGACATCAGGTACTCCGAGGGTGTTCGAGGGGTGCGCCGCCCGCCCGGCCACGCAGGTGGGGGGCGTGGCGCGGCGGCGGCGCCAGGGGACATCCGCCAGGGACTCATGGCTGCTGCTCCCACCACTGATGGCCCGGCGTCAACGGCCATTCCGGGGGCTGCGGGGCAGTGGGCTGTGGGGCGGGAGGGCGAGCCTGTCCGGGGTTCTTGACCGGCGGGATCGGCGTTGGTCTGGGACGCGGTTTCGGCTGGGCGAGGTGCATGTGCGGAAGCGGACACAGCCAGCCCGTCTCCGGTACGCCGTGGACGGTCAGGTGGGTCCAACCGGCCTCGGTCAGCAGGATCGATAGGCCGCAGGTCCCGCAGGGCACGGGATCACCGGGAGGCGGCTCCAGTTCGGGCGGGCGGGGCTCGGTGATCATCACGTCGGCGTTCCCACCAGCTCGGCGTGGTGCCGCCACACCGGGCGCACCTGTCCAGCCTCGGTGACGTGTACGGCGAGGTACGCGACGTTCAACATCGCCCGGCGGTCGGTGGGCTCACATTCGCGCCACCGCTCCATCTCCTCAGCCGAGACCACCGGCGCTGACGACGTTGCGCCGATACGGTGCAGCATCTGGCTCACGGGGCCGAACTCGTCGTCGCACGCGTCGGAGTTCGTCGTAGGCAGCGTCACCGCAGCCGCGCGTATCAGGGCGGCGAGGAGCATGTCGGACTCGGCCGGCTCAGCCGGCACGGCGGGCTGCGGACACACCGGTCCGCAGGAGTAGGAACGCTCCCCGCTGCGCGGATCGAACACCGGCACCAGGCCGCGTTGGCAGACCGTGCATGCGATCAGCCCGCGCAACAGGAACGGATCGCGGGTCGGGTGCTGCACGCGCGCTGTCCCCCGAGTAGTCATGACGGTCACCTCGCGCAAGCGGCGACAGCGGCGAGGGCACGTTGGCGGGTATCGCACGGGTGCCGCTCGCCGCAGCACCGGCAGCGCCGCGTCCAGACGTTTAGCCGGTGTATGTCCAGGTCGGCACGGGCCACCTCGACCGCACCGCCGTACGGATACGCGATGACCTGCGCTCTGGGCTCGGGCATGTCCGGCTGTGGACGGGCCATGATCGCCTCCCCGGTTCTTGTGGGTGGGGTGAGACATCCCCCGGATGTCTCACCCGTCCCCTCTTCACCTGCCGTGACGGGACCTCATCACTGCGTCACAGCGGGGTTTATTGCACACACGATGGCAGCACAATTTCTGCGCGTCAATCTTGCGCGTAAGATTGCTGGGATAGTTTTACGTCGGCTAAGGTGGGGCGCATGCGCCTGGCCAGGTGACGCCGACGGGCGTCCGGGGCCTGTCAACAGGAGGAGGGCTCATGCCGCGAGTGATCGGCCCAACAATCCCGCGGTGGACGCTGGGCAAGGAGTTGCGCGAGATGCGCGAGGCAGCGGGGAAGACCCGCGATGAGGTCGCCGCGAACTTCGACTGGAGCGAAGGCAAGGTCCGCACCATCGAACTCGGGCAAGTTGGCCTGGACAAGCCCGACCTCGCCGCGCTGCTCGCCTTCTACGGGCAGTCCGGCAAGGCAGCCGAGCTTGACGAGCTGCGTCGGCAGAGCAAGGAGAGGGGTTACTGGGTGAAGTACGGACCCATCTCCAAGCAGTACGCCAACTACATCGGGCTTGAGTCAGCCGCGCAGAACGTCAAAGCCTTCGACCTCGCCGTGATCAACGGCCTACTGCAAACCGAGGACTACGCGAGAGCCGTCATCACAGCGACACGCCCCGACAGCCGGCCCGAGGAGAACGAGCGGCTGGTCAAACTCCGCACAGCTCGGCAGGACCGCCTCACTGGCGACGACCCCGTTCGCTGTTGGGCCATCATGGACGAGGCGGCGCTACGCCGAGTAATCGGCGGACCCGCGGTCATGCGCGCGCAATGCCAGCGTCTCTTGGAGTTGACCGAGCTGCCGAACATCCAGATTCAGGTGCTTCCGTTCAAGGCCGGTGCACACCCCGGCACGCTGGGATCCTTCACAATCCTGGAGTTTCCGGCAGGGCTGCGTCCGCCTGCGGTGTACGTCGAGGGCCAGGGCGGCGACATCTATCTGGAAAAGGACGAAGACCTCCATCGGTGTACGCTGAGCTACACCCACATGTGTGCAGCCGCGCTAAGCCAAGCCGACTCGGGCCGGCTGATCGCGGCCATAGCCAGGGAGCTGGCTTGAGGTAGAGGAAGGCGCGGCATGACTACTGATCTGTCTGGCGCCGTCTGGAACGTGGCTCGCAAGAGCCAGGGCAACGGTGCGTGCGTGCAGTGGACCAGGAAGGACGGCATGGTCTACGTACGAGACAGCAAGAATCCGGGCGGCCCCGTGCTGGCATTCCGGGAGTCTGACGAATGGCCGGCGTTCATCGACGCCGTCAAGAACGACGACTTCGTAGAGGTCGACTGAACCAAACGTGGAAGCCCCCGCCCCGGGCTCTCGGGGCGGGGGCTTCTTCACATGTGTGCCCATTCAGGCGCGAGGTCACCGTAGCACGGTGACGCCGTGTGATAGCTCAGCGTGGCGGACTCGCCAGGCTTGCGCGGTTGGCCGAAGCGGTTCTATGTCAGTTATCCAGGGGTGCCCGTGGTGACGGCGACGGGATCGTTGCCGATAGCGCTGATGCTCGTCCGCTGGGACTCGGCGCACCCGGATTGCCGAGCGCGTCGTACATCCCTTGCGACCTCGCGATGCGGACGGCCGGCGCCGGGTATACCACCAACGCGAGTCTCCATGACTGACGGTTCGCGCCGATAACATCCTCATTTGTCACGACCGGTCATTTCGTGGGCTTGGGTATGGGCCTCGGGTACCACGTGGGGCATGTGTAGAGCATGTCCCGAGTCGCGTGGAACTTGGGTGACGATCCACGGTGAACTCTATGCGGCGGCGCCGACAGTTTCGGTGTCGGTGGGGGTGTCTGGGTGGGCGTGTCGGCGCAGCGCGTCGACGAGTT
>JBOGDF010000103.1:0-15291 GCA_050701635.1 Micromonosporaceae bacterium
CCGCCGCCCGGTGGCGAGTCGAGCCGCGCCGCGGCGGCCCTCGGCCCCACGCCGCCGCCCCGGGTTGAGCCGCACCCGCGGGCCGCGCGACAGCCTCATCGCAGGGCTCCGACCCAGTTGCCGAGCAGCGCCGCGCCGGTGTCACCGGACTTCTCGGGGTGGAACTGGGTGGCCCACAGCGGCCCCCGCTCCACCCCGGCGACGAACTCCACCCCGTGCGTCGCCGTGGTGACCAGCGCGTCGCGCCGCAGCGCGTCGGTGGCGCGCGGGGCGTACGAGTGGACGAAGTAGAACCGGGCGTCGTCCGGCAGCCCTGCGAACAGCCGCGATCCTGGCGCGACATCGACGGTGTTCCAGCCCATGTGCGGCACCCTCGGGCGCTCGGACGGAGGCCGGCCGGGAGGCGCGGTCAGCCTGGTCACCTCGCCGTCGAGCAGGCCGAGCCCCTTGGTGACCACGCCGTGCTCGGCCCCGGTGGCGAACATCACCTGCATCCCGACGCAGATCCCGAGGATCGGCGCGCCGGCGGCATACCGGTCGGCGATCACGGGTCCGGCGCCGAGCGCGTCGATGCCGGCCATGCAGGCGGCGAACGCGCCCACCCCCGGCACCACCAGCCCGTCGGCACCGGCGGCGGCGCCCAGGTCCGAGGTCACCGTGACATCGGCGCCGACCCGGGCCAGCGCCCGCTCCACGGAGCGCAGATTGCCGGAGCCGTAGTCCAGCACCACCACCCGCGGACTCATCCGAAGAACCCTTCCGGCAGCAGCCACAACACCCCGCCGGCGAAAGCCACCACCGCGAGCAGACTGACGACCCCGATCGCGGTGCCGCTGGCACCTTGCTGCCGCAGCGACCATGCGCCACCGCCCAGGATGCCCGCCAGCCCCAGCAACAGCACCGGCGCCAGAGCTCTCACAGCACACCCTTGGTGCTCGGTACGCCGCTGCGCCCGTCCAGCGCCACCGCGTCCCGCAGCGCCCGGGCGAGCGCCTTGAACTGCGCCTCCACCACGTGGTGCGCGTCCGGCTGCTGGCCGGGGTTGCTCCCCCGCAGCACCCGTACGTGCAGAGTCATCTTCGCGTGGTGGCCGAACGACTCGAGGATGTGCCGGGTCATGCTGGTGGCGTACACCGGCCCGATGTACGGGGCCAACCCGGCCGGCTCCTCGTGCACCACGTACGGCCGTCCGGACAGGTCGACCGCGGCCTGCACCAGCACCTCGTCCAGCGGCACCGCGGCGTCGCCGAAGCGGCGTACCCCCGTCTTGTCGCCGAGCGCGGTGGCGAACGCCTGGCCGAGCGCGATCGCGGTGTCCTCCATGGTGTGGTGCGCGTCGATGTGCAGGTCGCCGTCGGTGTGCACGGTGAGGTCGAAGCCGCCGTGCTTGGCGAGCTGATGGAGCATGTGGTCGTAGAAGCCCACCCCGGTGGCGATGTCGCCGCGGCCGGAGCCGTCGAGATCGACCGAGACCTTGACGGTGGTCTCGCCGGTGGTGCGCTCGATCGCGCCGGTGCGACTCATCGGGTCTCCTCCCACACTGCCGCCATCGCCTCCAGAAACGCGCTGGTCTCCTCAGGGGTGCCGGCGGTGACCCGGAGCCAGCCGGCGAGGCCGACGTCGCGTACCAGCACGCCCCGGTCCAGCAGTCGCTGCCAGATCAGCTTCTGGTCGGGAAACGTACCGAAGAGAACGAAGTTGGCGTCGCTCGGGGCAACGTCCAGGCCCAGCGCGGTCAGCTCCGCCACGATCCGGTCCCGCTGCCGCTTGATCGCGTCGACCGTGGCCAGGGTGGCGTTGGCGTGTGCCAGCGCCGCCCGCGCCGCGGCCTGGGTGAGCGCCGAGAGGTGGTACGGCAGCCGTACCAGCTGCAGCGCCTCCACGATCGCCGGGTGCGCGGCGAGATAACCCAGCCGGGTCCCGGCGAACGCGAACGCCTTGCTCATGGTGCGGGTCACCACCAGCCGGGGGTACGCGTCCAGCAGCGCCAACGCGCTCGGGGTTCCGGGCCGGGCGAACTCCGCGTACGCCTCGTCCACCACCACGATCCCCGGCGCCGCCTGCAGCACGACGGAGACCAGAGTCGGGTCCAGGGCGGTGCCGGTGGGGTTGTTCGGGGAGCAGAGGAACACCACGTCGGGCCGGTGTTGGGCGATCTGTGCCAGCGCCTCGGTGCGGTCGATGCTGAAGTCGGGATTGCGCGCACCCTCGATCCACGCCGTGCCGGTGCCGAGCGCCAGCAGCGGGTGCATCGAGTAGCTCGGGGTGAAACCGAGCGCGCTGCGCCCGGGCCCGCCGAAGGCCTGCAACAGCTGCTGCTGCACCTCGTTGGAGCCGTTCGCCGCCCAGGTGTTCTGGCTGGTCAGCCCGTGCCCCAGGTACGCCGCCAGGTCTTCCCGCAGCGCCACGGCGTCCCGGTCCGGGTAGCGGTTGAGCTCCCGCAGCACCGCGTTGATCGCCTTCGAGACCGCCTCGACCACCGGCTCCGGCAGCGGGTACGAATTCTCGTTGGTGTTCAGCCGTACCGGTACGTCCAGCTGCGGCGCCCCGTACGGCGTCCGGCCGCGCAGCTCGTCGCGCAGTGGCAGGTCGCTGAGGTTCACCGCTGTTCCCCACCGATCCGGCGAGCGGCGACGGCTTGGCCGTGGGCCGGGAGGTCTTCGGCGTTGGCGAGCGCGATCACCTGCGGCGCCACGTCGGCGAGCGCCGCCTCGGTGTACTCGATCAGGTGGATGCCGCGCAGGAAGGTCTGCACCGACAACCCACTCGAGTGCCGGGCACAACCCCCCGTCGGCAGCACGTGGTTGGACCCGGCGCAGTAGTCCCCGAGCGACACCGGCGCGTACGGCCCGACGAAGATCGCGCCGGCGTTGCGTACCCGCTCGGCGACCGACCGGGCATCGGCGGTCTGGATCTCCAGGTGTTCGGCGGCGTACGCGTCGACCACCGCGATGCCCTGGTCGAGGTCGCGTACCAGCACCGTGCCGGACTGCCGCCCGGTCAGCGCGGCGGTGATCCGTTCGGTGTGCTTGGTGGCGGCCACCTGCACCGCGAGCTCCGCGTCGACCGCGTCGGCGAGCGCCACCGACGAGGTGACGAGCACCGACGCGGCGAGCGGGTCGTGCTCGGCCTGGCTGATCAGGTCGGCGGCGACGTGCACCGGGTCGGCGCTCTCGTCGGCGAGGATCGCGATCTCGGTCGGGCCGGCCTCGGAGTCGATCCCGACCAGGCCGCGCAGCAGCCGCTTCGCCGCGGTCACCCAGATGTTGCCCGGCCCGGTGATCATGTCGACGGCGGGGCAGGTGTCTTCGGGCCCGTCGCCGACCACGCCGTAGCCGAACATCGCGATCGCCTGGGCGCCGCCGGCGGCGTACACCTCCTCGACGCCGAGCAGGGCACAGGCGGCGAGCACCAGCGGGTGCGGCAGCCCGGTCTCCTTCTGCGGCGGGCTGGACACCGCGATCCCGGTGACCCCGGCGAGCTGGGCCGGCACCACGTTCATCACCACGCTGGACGGGTAGACGGCGAGGCCGCCGGGCACGTACAGCCCGACCCGGGACACCGGCACCCAGCGCTCGGTCACGGTCCCGCCGGGGACCACCTGCGTCGTCACGTCGGTACGCCGCTGGTCGCCGTGCACTGTGCGGGCGCGTTCGATGGAGACCAGCAGCGCGTCGCGTACCGCCGGATCAAGGTTTTCGGCGGCCGCCGCCAGGGCGGGCGCCGGGACCCGCAGCGGACCGAGCTCCACGCCGTCGAAACGACGGGTGGCTTCGCGGACCGCGGCGGCGCCATGCTCGCGCACCGCGTCCAGCACCGGGCGGATCTTGCCGATCGCGGCGGTGACGTCGAGCTGGGCGCGGGGCAGCAGCCCGCGCGGGTCGGCGACGGAACCAGTCAGGTCGATGCGGTTGAGCACCCGTCGAGTCTATGCGCGTCTCACGGTACGGACGCAGGCGTACCAGCACACGAGATGCACACCACGGCGGCGTCAGCCGGGCGGATTCGGCAGATGCCACGGCCCCTGCGCCGGCTGCCACTCCCCCGGCTGGGGCGGCCGCAGCTCCGGATAGCGGGACCACCCCGCCAGCAGGGTGTACGTGAACGCCGCCACGAACCCCGGGATGCCCAGCACCCCGTACGCCGCCAGCCGCGCCGGCCGCCGGAAACTACGCCCGGGCGCCGCCTGCTCGATCAGCCGCTCGAACTCCGGCAGCCCGAGATGGCGGCCCACCTGCCACGCCACCACCGCACCGATCAGACAGCCGATCACGACCCCGGCCAGCAGGATCGGGCCGCGGTGCCGGCGTACCAGCACCCAGCCACCCAGCGCCGCCAGCAGCCCGGCCGCCGCGCCCAGCACCGCGAACCAGGCATCATCGGCGAAGTACGTCTCCGCGGTCGCGTTGGCGTGCACCGGCCCGTCGGCGGTCATCTGGATCTCCGCGCCGGGCGTGACGACCTGCCACAGCAACCCCCAGAGCACCCCCAGTACGGCCAGCACGACCATCGCCACGGTGGCCACCACCAGCTCGTCCGCCCAGCGGGGCCGCGGATCCGGCGCCGGTGCCGGCGGCAGCAGGTAGGGGTGGAGGTCGGTCACGGGCCAGATCCTGCCAGCTACCGAGCCGCCAGCGCCGTCTGGGCTCACCCGGCCACCGCTTGCGGACCCAGCAGCGCCTTGAGATCGGCCATCAACGCCGGGGACGAATCCACCCGTAGCGGCCCGAGCCGCAGCACCGTGGTGCGCTTGCCGTTGACCAGCTTGAGCTGCACCTCGGCGTTGCCCGGGTGGCTGTGCAGCACCTCCTTGAGCCGCTCTACCAGCGGCGGCACCACCCGCGCCGCGGGCAGCGAGAGCACCACCGGCCGGGCGTCCGGGTCGGCGGCCAGCTCCGGCAGCGACAGGTCGGCGGCGATCAACCGCGGCACGTCCTCGCGCCGGTCCACCCGCCCTTTGACGGCGACGATCGCGTCCTCGGCGATGTACGACCCGACCAGCTCGTACGTGTTCGGGAAGAACAGCACCTCGACGGCGCCTTCCAGATCCTCCAGGCTGGCCGAGGCCCAGCTCCGCCCCTGCTTGGTGACCCGGCGCGACACCCCCGACAGGATCCCGGCGAGCGTGACCTGCGCCCCGTCGACCACCGACTCGTCGGACAGCTGCGAGACCGGCATGTCGGCGGCGGCGGCGAGCGCGTGCTCCACCCCGAGCAGCGGATGGTCGGAGACGTACAGCCCGAGCATCTCCCGTTCGAAGGTGAGCAGGTCGGTCTTCTCCCACTCGTCGGTGGGGATCGGTGCGGTGACGGTCAGCTCGGGGCCGGCGTCGGCCTCGCCGAACGCGCTGCCGAACAGGTCGTACTGGCCGATCGCCTCGTTGCGCTTGACGTCCATGAAGGACTCGACCGCGTCGGCGTGCACCGCCAGCAGCCCCTTGCGGGTGTGCCCCATCGAGTCGAACGCGCCAGCCTTGATCAGCGACTCCACGACCTTCTTGGTGCACGCCTGCGGCTCGATCTTGCGGAGGAAGTCGTAGAAGTTTTCGAACCGGCCTTTCTCGGTACGGCTGCGCTGGATCGACTCCACCACGCCCGAGCCGACGTTTCGTACCGCCGCCAGACCGAACCGGATGTCGTCGCCGACCGGGGTGAACTGACCAGCGGAGGAGTTGACGTCGGGGGGCAGCACCTTGATGTGCTTGCGGCGGCACTCGGCCAGGTAAACCGCCATCTTGTCCTTGTCGTCGCCGACGCTGGTCAGCAACGCGGCCATGTACTCCGCGGGGTAGTTCGCCTTCAGGTACGCGGTCCAGTAGCTGACCAGCCCGTACCCCGCGGTGTGCGCCTTGTTGAACGCGTAGTCGGAGAACGGGACCAGGATGTCCCAGAGCTTGGTGATCGCCTCGTCGGAGTAGCCGTTGGCGCGCATGCCCGCGGCGAACGGCTCGAACTCCTTGTCGAGGATCTCTTTCTTCTTCTTGCCCATGGCGCGGCGCAGCAGGTCGGCTTTGCCGAGCGAATACCCGGCCACCTTCTGCGCGATCGCCATCACCTGTTCCTGGTAGACGATCAGGCCGTACGTGTCGTCCAGGATGTCGGCGAGCGGCTCGGCCAGCTCCTCGTGGATCGGAGTGACCTGCTGCCGGTCGTTCTTGCGGTCGGCGTAGTCGTTGTGCGCGTTGGCGCCCATCGGGCCGGGCCGGTAGAGCGCCAGCACCGCGGAGATGTCCTCGAAGTTGTCCGGTGCCATCGCGCGCAGCAGCGACCGCATCGGCCCGCCGTCGAGCTGGAACACCCCGAGCGTGTCGCCCCGGGACAGCAGCTCGTACGTCTTCGCGTCGTCCAGCGCGAGCGTCTCCAGCTGCAGCTGGCGATCCCGGTTCGCCTTGATACTGAGCAGGCAGTCGTCCATCACCGTGAGGTTGCGCAGCCCGAGGAAGTCCATCTTCAGCAGGCCGATGTTCTCGCTGGCGCCCATGTCCCACTGCGTGATGACCGCGCCGTCCTGGGGCCGCCGCAGGATCGGGACCACCTCGACCAGCGGTTCCTTGGACAGGATCACGCCCGCGGCGTGTACGCCCCACTGCCGCTTCAGCCCTTCCAGGCCGCGCGCGGTGTCGACCACCTTCGCGACGTCGGCCTCGGACTCGTACAGCTGGCGGAACTCGACGGCTTCGCCGTACCGCTTGTGGCCGGGGTCGAAGATGCCGCCGAGCGGGATGTCCTTGCCCATCACCGCGGGCGGCATCGCCTTGGTGATCCGGTCCCCCAGCGCGTACGGGTAGCCGAGCACCCGGGCGGCGTCCTTGATCGCCGCCTTCGCCTTGATGGTGCCGTACGTGATGATCTGCGCGACCCGCTCCTCGCCGTACCGCTCGGTGGCGTACCGGATCATCTCGCCGCGCCGGCGCTCGTCGAAGTCCAGGTCGATGTCGGGCATGCTCACCCGCTCGGGGTTCAGGAACCGCTCGAAGATCAGCCCGTGCTTCAAGGGGTCGAGCTCCGTGATGCCCAGCGCATAGGCAATGATCGCGCCGGCGGCGGAGCCACGGCCCGGGCCGACCCGGATCCCGACCGACTTGGCGTGGCGCACCAGGTCGGCGGTGACCAGGAAGTATCCCGGGTAGCCCATCTTGATGATCACGTCGAGCTCGTAGTCGGCCTGCTTGCGGTGCTCCTCGGAGACGCCGCCCGGGAACCGCTGCTCCAGCCCCCGGTGCACCTCTTCCCGCAGCCAGCTCTCGGGGGTGTGCCCCTCCGGTACGGGGAACTCCGGCATCAGGTCCCGGGAGGCGAAGACCTCCGAGTAGTCGCCCACCCGCTCGGCCACCAGCAGCGTGTTGTCGCACGCCTCGGGCAGCTCCCGCCAGGTGTGTCGCATCTCCTGGGCGGACTTGAGGTAGAAATCCTGGGCGCCGAACTTGAACCGGTTGGGGTCGGCGAGCGTGCTGCCGGACTGTACGCAGAGCAGCGCCTCGTGCGCGATGGCGTCGTCGGCGTACGTGTAGTGCAGGTCGTTGGTGGCCAGCCACGGCAGGTCGAGATCCTGCTTGAGCTTGGTGAGCCCTTCCCGGGCGGCCTGTTCGATGCCGATCCCGTGGTCCATCAGCTCGACGAAGAAGTTCTCCCGGCCGAAGATGTCCAGGTAGTCGCCCGCGGCCTGGCGGGCGAGGTCGTACTCCCCGCGGCGCAGCCGGGTCTGGATCTCACCCGACGGGCAGCTGGTGGTGGCGATCAGCCCTGCGCTGTGCTCGGCGAGGATCTCCTTGTCCATCCGGGCCGCGCGGTAGAAGCCCTCCAGCCACGCCGCCGACGAGAGCCGGAACAGGTTGCGCAGCCCCTCGGCGTTGTACGCCAGCAGCGTCAGGTGCAGGTACGCACCGCCGCCGGAGACGTCGTTCTCGCCGCCGTCGCCCCAGCGCACCCGCTCCCGCCCGAAGCGGCTCCCCGGAGCCTGGTACGCCTCGATGCCGATGATCGGCTTCACGCCCGCGGCGGTGGCCTGCTGGTAGAAGTCGTACGCCCCGAAAAGGTTGCCGTGGTCGGTCATCGCGAGCGCCGGCATCCCCATCCGGGAACACTCCGCGAACAGGTCCTTCAGCCGCGCCGCACCGTCGAGCATCGAATACTCGGTGTGTACGTGCAGGTGCACGAAGTTGTCGTCCGGCACTTGCTACGGACCTCCCCCTGGCGTGGCTCAGGGAGCAACCCTAACGCCGGGCTCCGACGGTTTCCGCGAAGCCGGCGGCGAGCCGCGACTACTGGACGAATTTCTCCGTGATCGCCGCGGCGGCCCGCAGCCAGGCCATCCGGGTGGCGGGGTGCAGCGCCGAGTATTCGATCATCGAACCGGACTCCAGCGCCGGGTCGTACGGCACCACCACGACCTGCTTGGTACGCATCGAGAAGTGCGCGACCAGGTCGTCGTGCAGCTCGGTGCGGTTGGGGGTCGGGCAGCTGATCAGCGTGATCGCGTCCTGCACCAGCTTGCCGAGCCCCTCCTCGATCAGCAGGTCGAGCATCCAGTCCGCGGAGAACGCCGCGTCCTCCCGGGGCACGGTGGTGACCACCAGCTGGTCGCAGGAGTGCAGCACGGTGAGCCAGTTGGGGCTCTCCACGTTGTTGCCGGTGTCGACACAGACGATGTCGTGGGTACGGGTCAGGATGTCCAGGATCCGGCGTACCGCCTCCGGGTCGAGCTTGCGTGCCACCCGGGGGTCCTCGTCGCCGGAGAGCACGTCGAAGGAGCCGTCCGCGGAGTAGCGGAGGTATTCGTCGAGCCGCTCGGCGAGCTGCGGCCCGGCCGCCTCCACCTCAGGCAGGTCGCCCAGCAGGTGCCGTACGGTGCGCGCGTGCCGGGCCGTACCGGCGCGCAGCCCGAGTGTGCCGCGCAGCTCGTTGTCGTCCCAGGCCAGCACGCCCTTGCCGCGGGCGCTGCCCAACGTGGCGGCGGTCAACACGCACGCCGTGGTCTTGTGTACGCCGCCCTTCGGGTTGGCGAAGGCGAGCACCCGCGACCCACCGAGATCACAGCGCAGGGTGTCGATCAGCTGGTCCACCGGGTTGGCCGGCGCCGCGGGGCGGGACATCGCGGGACGCAGCCGGGACCTGCCGTCGCCGCCTGGCTCAGGCGACATCGGCACCAGGGCACCACCGTTGGCGGGGTAGCCGGCGTAGTCAGGCGCCACCGCCGCCGGATAATCCGACGAGCCGTTGGCCGCACGATCGAGCACCGGTTGCCGCTGCGGCCCTGTCTGTGCGGCGGGGTAGCCCCCACCGTCGGTCCGCTCCAAAATCTGCCTCCCACGAAGACCTGCTTCGACCAGGCTACGGACACCTGGCCGATTCCCACAGTGCCGGGTACGACTTGGGCCCGTCCGATTACCCATACCTCTGTTAACGAGCGGGACCCGGCGACGTCCCGGAGCGCACTTAACCGGCGGGTCCGGCCGGTATCTCCGAAGAGTCCATCTTGCCGGGTTCCACCACCTCTTCCGGATCATCGGCGGACGGCGACTGGGTGTCGCCGCTCGACGGCGGACCGCTCGACGCGGAGCCGCTGGGGGACGGCAAAGACGGCGTCGGACTGCTCGGCGACGGGTCCGTGGACGGGCTTTCGGGTGGGGTCCCCGAGGGCGACGACGACGGCTGCCCGGACGCGTCCGGCCCGGGATTATCCAGATAATCCGGAAGCGGTGGGGTAAATACCGCGTGATCCAGGTCTTTCAGCTCCGGGGCTGGGTCGACCGTTCGTACCCCACCGACCCCGGCCAACCGGTCGAGCACCCGGGGCTCGGCACGGACCACGGCGCCGTACAGGCAGGAGCAGAGCTGGCGGTACGCCTCGGCCTCCAGGTCCGCCGCCTCGGCCTTGGCGAGGTAGCTGTCGCGGTGCTCGCGCTCCACCTCGCTGGTGCCGGTCAGCTTCGCCGCGTCCCGGCGGTACGACTCCGCCTCGGTCGCCTTGCGATCGGCGACCGTGACCATCCCGGTACGCAGATCGCCCGGCATCGCGCCGATAGTGATCTCCACCACATCAGTCTGGACATCGGGAAGTACGGCGCGCGTGTACCCCCGGTGGACCGCCAGCTCGCTCAGCACGGTCGCGAACCGGTCCGGCGCCAGGTACGTGGTGAAGGAGACCAGTGCGTACGCCTCGCCGCTGCCCCGCTCCGCGAGCGCGTCCAGCTCACGGTCGGCGTCCGCGGCGTACGAGGAGACCGACTGGCCCTCGGCGACGCCGACCCGGACCACGTACCCGACCTGGGTGGGCGAGGTCGGAGGTTGGTGGGCCGCCCACACCGACGCCACCAGCAGTCCGAACGCCGCGATCACGCCGCCGGTAAGGAGCACCTTCCGCCGGATCGCGCCGCGCATGCACCAGGCCAACGCGCGCCCGAGAGGCGGCAACACGGCGGAGTCCACTCGCCGCAGCAAGTCCCCGGCATCCACACGACCTCCCCATCCTCCCCGCGGTGCTTTCAGTCCTCGCCACGCAGCTGATCAAGCGCGTGCGCCAAGTCATCAGGGTAGTCGGTCGAGAACTCTACGTATGCCCCCGTCCCGGGATGTGTGAAGCCGAGTGATCGGGCGTGAAGCCACTGGCGGGTCAGCCCCAGCCGCGCGGCCAGGGTGGGATCCGCCCCATATGTCATATCTCCCACGCAGGGATGGCGCATCGCGGAGAAGTGCACCCGGATCTGATGGGTACGCCCGGTCTCCAGCCGTACGTCCACCAGACTCGCCGCCCGAAACCCCTCGATCGTGTCGTAGTGGGTGACGCTCGGCCGCCCACCGGAGACCACCGCCCACCGGTAGTCGTGCCGCGGGTGCCGGTCGATCGGCGCGTCGATGGTGCCGCGCAGCGGGTCCAGATGGCCCTGCACCACCGCGTGGTAGCGCTTGTCCACCTCGCGCTCCTTGAACGCCCGCTTCAGGAAGCTGTACGCGTGCTCGCTCTTCGCCACCACCATCACCCCGGTGGTGCCGACGTCAAGCCGGTGCACGATCCCCTGTTTCTCGGCCGCGCCGCTGGTCGAGATCCGGTGGCCCATGGCGGCCAGTCCCGAGAGCACCGTGGGGCCGTCCCAGCCGGGGCTGGGGTGTGCGGCCACCCCGACCGGCTTGCTCACCACCACGATGTCGTCGTCGCTGTGTACGACTGTCAACCCCGAGACCGATTCCGGCTCCAACCGCGGCGCCACCTCCGGCGCGGGCAGTGTCGCCTCCAGCCAGGCGCCGGCGGTCACCCGGTCCGACTTCGCCGGTACGGCGCCGTCGAGGCGTACCGCACCCGCCTGCACCAACCCCGCCGCGGTGGTACGGGACAGCCCGAACAACCGAGCGACCGCCTGGTCCACCCGGTCCCCTTCCAGCCCCTCCGGTACGGGAAGCGAACGCGGATCGCCGGCGGCGCTAGGAGTCGTCACGCTGCGAGTGTCGCACCCGGGTGCCGTCGAGCCGCCGGCCGGTCAGCTCCAGCAGCAACGCGATGCCGACACCGACCACCAACGCGGAGTCGGCCAGGTTGAACACCGGCCACACCCCACCCGAGTCGTCGAACACGCTGATGAAGTCGATCACCGCACCGCGCATCGGCCCGGGCGCGCGGAACAGCCGGTCGACCAGGTTGCCGGTCGCGCCGCCGAGGATCAGCCCGAGCACCACCGCCCACGGTACGGAGCCCAGCCGGCGGGAGAACCGGATGATCACCGCGATCACCACCACCGCCACCAGGGTGAGCACGACGGTGTAGCCCTGGCCGAGGCTGAACGCCGCGCCGGTGTTGCGGGTCAGCACCAGGTAGACCGCGCCGCCCAGCAGGCGTACCGCGGCGCGTCCCTCCAGTGTGGACACCGCGATCACCTTGCTGGCGATGTCGACCGCGAGCACCGTCAGGGCGCTAGCCAGCAGCCAGCCCAGCACCCGGCCGCGCAGGCCGCCCGCGGTGGCCGGCACCGGCGTCTCCACCCCGGCGTCGTCCACCGGGTCGGCCGCCTGATCGGTGCTCAGCGCCGTTCCTCGAGCTGCTTGCAGGGGATGCACAGAGTCGCCGACGGGAACGCCGCCAGCCGCTCCACCGGAATCGGGTTGCCGCACTTCTCACAGCTGCCGTAGTTGCCCTCGGCCACGCGCTCCAGCGCCCGCTCCACCTGGTTGATCCGCTCCAGGATGCCGTTGGCGAGCGAGATCTCCTGCTCGCGTTCGAAGGTCTTGGTGCCGGTGTCGGCCTGGTCGTCCCCCGCCGAGTCGGTCAACCGCTCCCGCTGCAGGTCGGCGATCTCGATCAAGGTCTGCTCGTGTTCGGTACGCAGCTCGTCCCGCCGCTCGGTGAGGGCGACCCGAATCTTCTCCATGTCGGCGGCGGAACGGGACCGCTTCGCCGGTGCTGTTCTGGTGATCGCCTTCTCCTCCCTGGTGGGGGTGCGCCTGGTACTGGCGCGCTTCGTGGTCGCGTGCTTCGTACCGGTGCGCTTCGTACCGACGCGCTTCGTGGTCGCGCGCTTCGTACTCGCGGCCTTGGTGCCGGTGACGGTCTTCTTCCCGGACGCTGCGGTCTTGGTCCGGGCCGCCGGTTTCGCGGCCGCCTTGGCCGCCGGTTTCGCGGCAGCCGCGGGTTTTGGTCGAGCCGGGGCCTTGGAGGTGACCTTCTTGGCCGGTTTTCTACCGGCTGACCCGGCGCGCGCCGGGCTCACCTTGGTGGACTTCTTGGCGGCCTGCTTCCCGCTGGCCGCCTTGGTCACCGATGTCTTCTTCGCTGCGGCCTTGGACGCGGTCTTGGCCGTGGCCTTCCGCGCAGCGCTCGCCCGCTCGGCCATCTCAGCTCCCTACATATGCAAAACGGGCGCGTGGCACTCCTGCCACGCACTCCGGAATGGTCAAGGATACGTACCCCATCTGCGGGCGACAATGCGCCACGCGTACCGATTTCTTATGACCCGATTACCAACAGCTACCGCCCTCCTGGTTATACCCGCCCGTCTCCGGCTCTCTGTAGCCGTTAATCCGATTCGGCGGTACGCCGCCGCCAGGCCGCCAACCGGCCGTACCGGCTCACCGCCCGGAGCCGCCGCTCGGCCTCGTCCCGGCAGTCGGCGGTGGCCACGATCAACAGACTGTCGCCGGTACGCAGCCTGGTGTAGGCGCCCGGCACGAAGCGCTGGCCCGCCCGGGCCACCAGCGTCACCACGGCACCGGTCGGCAGCCGCAGGTCGTCCACGTACGCGCCGACCAGCCGGGAGCCCTCCGGGACCTCCACGTGCAGCAGATCAGCCGAGGCGTCCTCCAGCGGCGCCGACTCCACCCGCAGCTCGCTCGGCTCGGCCGGAGCCGTGACCCGCAGCCGGCGCGCGGTCCACGGCAGCGTGGTGCCCTGCAGCACCGTGAACACCACGACCAGGACGAACACCACGTCGAACAGCTCCTCGCCGCCCGGCAGCCGGGTGGAGAGCGGGATCGTGGCGAGCACGATCGGCACCGCCCCGCGCAGCCCCGCCCAGGACAGGAACGCCTGATCCCGCCAGCCGAGCAACGGCCCGGTGCCGGGCAGCACCGTCGACCCCAGCACCGACACCGGCCGCGCCACCAGCGCCAGGGTCAGGCCGATCGCCAGCGCCGGCAGCAGTGCGGTGCCCAGCCGGTCCGGACTCACCAGCAGTCCCAGCAGTACGAAAAGCCCGATCTGCGCGGTCCACGCCAGCCCGTCGGCGAAGCCGAGGACGGCCCGCCGGTGCGGCAGCCGGGCGTTGCCGAGGATCACGCCGGCCACGTACACGGCGAGGAAGCCGGACGCGTGCAGCACCGTGCCGGCGGCGTACGCCAGGACGGTCAGGCCGATCACCGCGAGTGGGTAGAGCCCCGCCGCAGGCAACGCCGCCCGGCGCAGCAGCCAGGCGCCGCCGGCTCCCACCAGCGCGCCGACCGCGGCGCCGGCCACCAGCTCGAAGCCGATCGCGAGCAGCTCGACAGCGGGCGAGCGCTGCCACGGCGCGGCGGCGGACAGCAGCACCACCAGCAGCACCACCGGCGCGTCGTTGAGCCCGGACTCCGCCTCCAGGGCGGCAACCAGGCGCGGCCGCAGTCGCAGCCGGCGCAGCGTCGAGAACACCGCCGCCGCGTCGGTAGGCGAGAGCACCGCGCCGTACAGCAGGGCGAGCTGCCAGTCCATGCCGAGCCCGTAGTGCGCCACCGCCGCGACCACCGCGACGCTGATCGCGACCCCCACCGTGGCCAGCGCACTGGCCAGCGGCAGCACCGGTCGCAGCGTCGACCATCGGGCGGTCAGGCCACCCTCGGCGATGATCACCACCAGAGCGGCGATGCCGAGGGTACGGGTCAGCTCCGCGTCCTCGAACCGGATCCCGAGGCCGGCCTCGCCGATCGCCATGCCGATCCCGAGATACACCAACAGGCTCGGCAGCCCGAGCCGGGTGGACAACCGTACGGCGGCGACCGCGACCAGCAGCACACTGGCGGCGATCAGCAGCGCGATGTCGAACGGGCCGGTCACGGAGTCTCCGGTTCGGCTCGGCGCTCGCTCCGCTCCTCGCTCGCTGCGCTCGCTGCGATGCTCACTC
Organism: Micromonosporaceae bacterium; assembly: GCA_050701635.1. Classification (GTDB taxonomy): domain Bacteria; phylum Actinomycetota; class Actinomycetes; order Mycobacteriales; family Micromonosporaceae; genus WHSM01. The sequence goes on from JBOGDF010000103.1 coordinate 14,579, forward strand.
GCGTTCGCCTCACGACGCTGCCCTCACCGCCGCGTTCACGAGTCGCCGTCACGCAGCTCGGCGACCCGGTCGAGCAGCTCCGGCGGCGCGCCCTCGACCCTCAGCAGCTTGTCGCGGCTGGTCTCGCCGGTGCGTACGGTGACCGCGGAACGGCGTACCCCCAGGGCTTTCGCGACCGCGATCAGCACCGCCCTGGTCGCCTTGCCGTCGACCGGAGGCGCCGTCACGGCGACCACGATCGCGGGGCCGTACGGTCCGTCGTACCGGCCCCCGACCCGGGTACGCGAGGCGCCCGGGCGTACCCGCACCGGGACGCTCACCGGATCGGCGGTGCTGGCGGGATTCGACACCGCTCCATCCTGCCTGGCCGCGCGATCCCGGGCAGCCGGATTGCCGCGAAGCCGTGGTCTGCGGTCGCCGATCAGCGACGTTTTGCGGTCGCGCCCGCGGTGAGCATGGTGTCCGGCTCGCACAGGCTGCACGGGGTGAAGCCGAACTCCACCGCTTCGTCCACCGGCAAGCCCTCGTGCTCCCGGCCGAGCAGGTGTACGCAGCCCGCCAGGTGGTAGCGCGGCCGCCCGTCGATCACGAACACGTCGTTACCCATCCGGGCCACCAGCGCCGCCACCCGGGCGGTACGCCGCTGCACCGGCGGCTCGTCCTTGGGGTCGTCCTCGTCGAATCCGCCGCCGACCCACTCGTCGGGCCCGGGC
>JBOGDF010000104.1:0-15291 GCA_050701635.1 Micromonosporaceae bacterium
GGTGACCGCGCCGGGCTGCCGGATCGAGCCGCCGGTGTCGGTGCCGATCCCCAGCGGGGCTTCGTGGCCGGCGACCGCCGCCGCCGAGCCGCCGCCGGAGCCGCCCGGGATCCGCGCCAGGTCCCACGGGTTGTACGTCGGCCCGTACGCCGAATACTCCGTCGAGGAGCCCATCGCGAACTCGTCCATGTTCGTCTTGCCCAGGATCGGCATCCCCGCCGCCCGCAGCCGCGCCACCAGCGTGGCGTCGTACGGCGGCTTCCAGCCTTCCAGGATCTTCGACCCGCACGTCGTCGGGACCCCGCGCGTGGTCAGCACGTCTTTCACCGCGATCGGCACCCCGGCCAGCGCGCCGAGCCGCTCCCCGGAAGCCCGCTTCTGGTCCACGGCACGCGCCGCCTCCAGCGCCCCGGCGGCGTCCACGTGCAGGAACGCGTGCAGCTTGTCGTCCACCGCGCCGATCCGGTCCAGGTGCGCCTGGGTCGCCTCGACCGCGCTGGTCTCCCCCGCCGCCAGCAGCTCCGAGAGCTCGGCCGCGGTCTTGCCGGTCAGGTCAGCCATCCTCACGCCTCCTCGTCCAAGATGCGTGGCACCCGGAACCGGCCCTGCTCGGAGTCGGGAGCCCCCGCCAGCACCGCCGGCTGCTCCAGGCTGGGCCGCGGCTCGTCGTCCCGGAAAACATTCGTCAGCGGTACGGAGTGCGACGTCGGCGGGATGTCCTCGGCCGCCACTTCACCGACCCGGGCCACGGACTGCAGGATCACGTCGAGCTGGCCGGCGAAGGTGTCGAGTTCGGACTCGGTGACGGCGAGCCGCGCGAGCCGCGCCAGATGCGCGACCTCCTCGCGGGAGATGGCAGGCATGGAGAAACTCCTCAGCGTGTACGGCGACCGGCTGAGTCTACGTCGCCGTCACAGCTCGCCCAGGTAGGCCTCGCGCATCTGAGGATCGTTCAGCAGGTTCCGGGCGGTGTCGGCCAGCACGATCGTGCCGGTCTGCAGCACATAGCCGTGGTCGGCGATGGACAGCGCCATGTTGGCGTTCTGTTCCACCATGAAAATGGTGGTCCCCTGCGCGTTGACCTGCTGGATGATCTCGAAGTTCTGCTCGACCAGCACCGGCGCCAGCCCCATGGATGGTTCGTCCATCAGCAGCACCTTGGGATTCGCCATCAGGGCCCGGCCCATCGCCACCATCTGCTGCTCCCCGCCCGAGAGCGTGCCCGCCCGTTGGCCCAGCCGCTCCTTCATCCGCGGGAACAGCGCGAAGACCCGATCGAAGTCCTCGGCGATCTGTGCCTTGTCACGACGCAGGTACGCACCGAGCTCCAGGTTCTCCCGTACGGTCATCCGCTTGAACAGCCGCCGGTTCTCCGGGACCATCGACACGCCCAGCTCCACCAGCCGCTGGGTGCGTACCCCGTTGACCCGCTCGCCGTCGAGCAGGACGTCGCCCTGGGTCGGGACGACGTACCCGAGGATCGTCTTCAGCGTGGTGGTCTTGCCGCTGGCGTTGCCGCCGAGCAGGCAGACGATCTCTCCGGGCCGGATCTCGATGTTGACGTTGCGCAGCACCTGGATCGGGCCGTAGTGAGTGCTCACGTTGCGCAGCTGCAGGATCGGCCGGCCATCGGGGTGGCTCATCGCCGATGATTCGCTCGCAAGCTCGCTCATCGCGCCGCCGCCTTCCGTCCGAGGTACGCCTCGATCACCCGCTCGTTACCGGCGACCTCCTGGTACGTACCGTCGGCGATCTTCTGCCCGTAGTCGAGCACCACCACCCGCTCGGAGATCCCCTTCACCACCCGCATGTCGTGTTCGATGAGGGCGATCGTGAGACCGGTCTGATCTCGGAGCTTGCGGATCAGCTCGGTGAGCTCCTGCGTCTCCCGTGGGTTCATTCCCGCGGTCGGCTCGTCGAGCAGCAGCAGCCTGGGGCCCGAGGCCATGGCCCGAGCGATCTCCAGCCGGCGCCGGTTCGCGTACGAGAGCGAGCGGGCCAGGGTGTCCAACCGCCAACCCACCAGCCGGGTGCCGAAGAACGCCAGCGCCTCCTCGGCCCGCCGCCGGGTGTCCGCCTCCTCCCGCCGGAACGACGGGGTTCGGAGGATCGCCTTCAGCATCCCGGCGCGGGTCCGGCAGTGGCGGGCGACCATAACGTTCTCCCGTACCGTCATCTCCGGGAACAGGCGAACGTTCTGGAAGGTACGCGCGATCCCGAGCTGCAGGATCTGGCTGGGCCGCATTCCGACGACGCTGTGCCCATCCAGCTCCACCACGCCCTGGTCGATCGGGGTCAACCCGGTGACGAGGTTGAACAGCGTCGTCTTTCCGGCGCCGTTGGGCCCGATCACGCTGACGATCTGGCCCGCGTCCACGTCGAGATCGAGCTGGTCGACGGCCCGTACGCCGCCGAAGTCCTTGGTGAGCCCCCGAATCTCGAGCAGTGCCACGCCGCTCACCTGCCCTCGGTCGGTACGGCGTCGGTCTCCCCCTGCTCGGTGACCCGCTCCCGCAGCCAGGCGTCCTGTGACACGTCCTCCTCGTGCAACTCCTCGGCGCGCCGCCGGCTGGGGATGAACCCCTCGGGCCGCCGCAACATCATGAAGATCAGCAGCGCCCCGTACAGCAGGAACCGGTACTCCTCGAACTCCCGCAACAGCTCCGGCAGCCCGACCAGCACGAAGGTGCCCACGACCACGCCCGGTACGCTCGCCATCCCGCCGACGATGATCACCACAAGCACCGTGATGGACACGATCACGTTGAAGCTGTGCGGGAACACCGAGCCGATCTTGGTGGCGAACAGCGCACCACCGAAGGCTGCCAACATCGCGCCGATGACGAACGCCGAGAGCTTGGCGCCCACGATGTTGACGCCCATCGCCTCGGCCACGGACTCGTCCTCCCGCATCGCCATCCACGCCCGTCCGATGCGCGAGTCCTGCAAGGCGTACGTGATGTACGCGGCGAGCAGCACGAAGATGAAGATCACGTAGAAGAACGCCTGCGGTCCCCGGATCTCGAGGGGCCCGAAGGTGATGTCGCGGATCCGGATGATGCCCTGCGCGCCGCCGAAGGTGGGCTTGAGCCAGTCGGAGAGGAACAGCAGGCGGGCGATCTCGCCGAACCCCAGTGTGACGATGGCCAGGTAGTCGCCCCGCATCCGTAGCACCGGTGTGCCGACGAGCAGGCCCGCGACCGCGGCGGCGAGGATCACGAACGGCACCGCGGCCCAGAAGGTCCATCCCACGCCGAGGCTCGACTGTGGCGAGATCAGCAGCGCCGTGGTGTACGCGCCCACCGCGAAGAAGGCCACGTAGCCCAGGTCCAGCAGCCCGGCGAACCCCACCACGATGTTGAGCCCCAGCGACATCAGCAGGAAGATGCCGGCGATGTTCAGCACCTCGCTGAGGAACGGCCCGAGCACCTGCGGCAGCATCCCGAGGATCAGCAGCAGCACAGCGAGCACCGCCAACCGGAGAATCCGCTGGGTACGGTCCGGAAGCTGCTCGAGCCGTGGCCCCAGCACCGGGGCCCGACCCGACGTACGCAGCAGCGAAGCTCCGAAAGCGACTGCCGCGACCACGGCCGCCCCCGCGAAGCTCAGTGCGCCGCGCTGGTAGAGGAAGTCGGCGAGCGGCGCGGTCCACAGCCGCAGCAGCTCCTGGATTCCGCGCAGTATCTGTCCGACGACCGACGCCAGCAGTCCGAACAACACCACCCACAGCGCCGCGGCGAAGACCGCCCGGCGCCATCGGTCGGGCACCAGATGGAGCGCCCCTCCGGCAATGCCCAGCGCCGCCGCGAGACCGAAGACCAGGACCAGCCCGCCCGGGAGTGGCTGGCCGAGGGTGAGCAGACGGGGTTCCTCCCGCACCAGCTCGGGCGTGATGTTCAGGAAGATCCGCCGTACCTCGAACGTGGCGATCAGCACCACGAAGGCCGCCGTGACCGCACCGGCCAGCAGCCCCGCCACCAGGCCTCCGGTGAGGTTGCGCCAGCCCGGTCGCGGAGCCGCGAAACCCTGCAGCACCGGGGGCGGGCGCGCCGCCAGGTAGCTGAGGCCGAGCGTGATGGCCAGCAACATCAGGTAGCTGAGCGAAATCGGCCCGAGCACCTCGCGCTCGGAGAACGCCAACACCATCCCGTTGGCCGACACGAACACCGCGACCGCACCAGCGATCAGCCCGACCCATGCCGCCCGCCGCAGGTCGACCTCGCGGCCCGGCAGCAGCTCCGGCTCGGCCACCTCCCGCACCTCGGTAGGGATGACGCGCTCCGCCATGGCTAACCCCGCTCCTCGCTGACCCGCTCACCGAGGATGCCGGTGGGTCGGAAGATCAGCACCAGCACCAGCACGGAGAACGCCACCACGTCCTTGAGCTGATGCGCGGACGGGATGTCGAGCCCCGTCAGCACCAGGCTGGGCCCCAGCGACTCCACCGAGCCCACCGTCAAGCCGCCCAGCATGGCGCCGACCGGGTGGCCGATGCCGCCCAGCACGGCCGCGGTGAACGCTTTGATGCCCGGCAGGAATCCGCTGAAGAAGTGCACGTTGCCGAACACGAGCCCGAACAGCAGGCCACCGGCGCCCGCCATCGCCCCGCCGACAGCGAACACCCGGGAGATCGTCCGGTCGACGTCAATTCCCATCAGCCGCGCGGTCTCCTGGTCCTCGGACACGGCACGCATCGCCCTGCCGGCCTTGGTCTTCTCGATGTAGAGGTAGAGGCCCACCATCATCACTACGGCCACAGCGATCACCAACAGGTGGACCTTCAAGATCCGGAAGCCGAGAAATGTGAACGCGCCGCTGAGCGCCGGCAGCTCCGGGTAGGACTTGACGCTGGTTCCGAACAGCCCCGCGATCGTGTACTGGAGGAAGAACGAGGCGCCGATAGCGGTGATGAACGGGATCAGCCGCGGCAGTCCCCGCAGCGGCCGGTACGCCACCCGCTCGAGCAGCACGGCCACTGACGCGGAGACGGTCATGCAGCAGACCAGGACGATCAGCAGCGCCAGGAACGGCTGCGCCAGCCACAACGCGGTACGGGCCAGCCCATCGGAGACGAAGAACCCCGTCATCGCCCCGATCATGAACACCTCGCCGTGGGCGAAGTTGATGAAGCGGAGTACGCCGTACACCATCGTGTAGCCCAGGGCGATGAGCGCGTAGACGGAGCCCTGGGCGATACCGAACACGACCAGGTTCCGCCACTGCTGGCCGCTCAACCGGGCACTGGACAGGCTGTTGTACGCGCCCACAGCGATCACCACGATGGCGGCGATGCGTATCAGCCAGAGGAAGCCGTCAACCAGCGGTAGCTGCAGAGCGCGCTTCGTGGCGAGCGGCCCCTTCGGCGTGAGCTCGGTGTCGGCCACTCGCCCTCCCTCGGCTGACTGACCCATCTTGGCGGGAGTACCCGCCGTACCACCGCGGGTACTCCCGGCGCTCGGTCGGTCACTCGGGTTCGAACTTGAACAGCACGTTCCCCCGTACCTGGTCGATCGTCTTCTGACCTTGCGCGTTCTGCACGATGTCGATCTTCGGATCCGCGCAGTCGCCGAATTCGTCGCAGGTCAGCGTCCCGGTCAGGCCCTCGTAGCTCTTCGTCTTCTGGAACTCGTCCATGAGCTTCTGCCGGTCGATGTGAATCGTTCCGTCGTCTTCCCGCTCCGCCACTTTCTCTATCGCAGCGAAGAGCATGTTCATGGCGTCGTAGGCGTGAGCGTGGAAGGACTGAATCGGTTTCTCGCCGAACTTCTTCTCGTACTTGCCGACCAACTCCTGGTACGCGGCGCCGGTCGGCGTGGCCGGGCCGGAGAAGTACATTCCTTCGGTGTCGGGGATCACGATGAACGTGTCGGAGAGCAGCCCGTCAGCACCGAACAGCTTCTTGGTGTCCGCGAGCTCGGGGAACCCCTTCGCCTGCTTGACGATGAAGTCCGCCTCCGGCTGGAAGATCGGGAAGAACACGATGTCGGGCTTGCTCGCCGCCACCTCGGTCAGCACCGGCCGCATGTCGGTGTCGCCCTTGCTGATGGCGGTCGCGAGGGTGATCTCTCCACCGAGGCTCTTGAAGGAGACCCCGAACGCGTTGGCCAGCCCCTCGGTGTACGGGTCACCGTCGTGGATGGTCGCGGCCCGCTTGGCTCCCAGCTTCTCGAAGGCGAAGGTGGCAGCCGCCTGGCCCTGGATGATGTCGTTGTGCGCGGTGCGGAAGTACCCCTTCTGGTACGCGGAACCCTTCTTACCGCGCAGGTCGGACGTGAGCGACGGCGAGGTGTTGGAGCCGGAGATCATCATGATGCCCTTGTCGGCGAGGATCTCCATCGCCGGCACCGCCGCGGCCGAGCAACTCGTGCCGATCACCGCGACGACCTGGGTATCGGACACCAGCTTCTGGGCGGCGGTGGTGCCACCCTCGGCCTTGCACTGGTCGTCCTCAGGCTGGAGCTGCACCTCGTGGTCCAGCACGGCGCCTTTGTCGGCGATGGCGATCTCCATCGCCCGGACCTGGTCCTGGCCCAGGCTCGCGGTGTCACCGCTGATCGCCTGGATGGCGCCGATCTTGATCGGGTCGTCGGGGCCGATCGTCACCGCTCCCAACGGACCAGGTTTGAAGCCTCCCTCCTCCGCGGCTGGGGCGCACGCCGCCGCGATCAGCACGAACACTCCGACCAAGGCGGGTGCGAATAGTCTGGTGCGCTTGATCATGGCTCCCCCTTCCGGAAACCTTTCTGCTCCGCACTGCACATACGACAATAATTCGCGCCCCGGAACGGCGCCTGATGTGTCTTCGAATCGCAATGCTCGGCTCGCCATGAATCCCCGGAAAGATCTGATATGCCGGATGAATCTCTTTACTGCGGGAACGGCGCTCGATAAGGGACGTCCCGGAGGTCGCTACGTGGTGGCGCGTTCCCGCGGTACGGCACGCAACAGCCGCGGCGGCTCGAACCGCGCCAGCCAGGACGGCAGCTCCCCCGCCGGCATCGGGCGGGCGTAGAACCAGCCCTGCGCCACGTGGCAGCCCTGCGCGGCGAGCCGCCGCCAGGTCCGCTCGTCCTCCACGCCCTCGGCCACCACCCGCAGCCCGAGCGCCCCGGCCAGCTCGATGATCGACCGTACGATCGACGCGTCGTCGTCGTCGGAGGCCATCCCGATCACGAACGACCGGTCGATCTTCACCTCGGCGAGCGGAAGCCGCCGCAGGTGCAGCATCGAGGAGTAGCCGGTGCCGAAGTCGTCCAGGCTGAGCGCGACGCCGAGCTTTTCGAGCGCCTGCAGGGTGGCGAGCACCCGGCGCGGGTCCGCCATCAGGGCGCCTTCGGTGATCTCCAGCTGCAGCTGGGAGGCGCGTACGTCGTGCTCGGCCAGCAGGCCGGCGAGGTGGTCGGCGAAGTCGGGGGCGTGCAGGTCCCGGACGCTGACGTTGACCGCCGCCCGTACGGTCAGCCCCTCGCCGGCCCACCTGGCGAGCTGGCGGGTCACCTCGCCGAGTACGTAGAAGGTCAGCAGTCGCATCACGGCGCTGTGCTCGGCGGTACGGATCACCTCCTCGGGCTCCACGTACCCCCGCTCCGGGTGGTTCCAGCGCAGCAGCGCCTCGACCGCCACCACCTCGCCGGACGCGATAGCGACCTGGGGCTGGTAGAACAGCTCGATGCCGGACTCGGCGGGCTTCTCCAGCGCCCGGCGCAGCTCGCCGAGCAGCCCGAGCCGCGCCGCGGAGTGGTGGTCCGCCTCGGGGGCGTACGCCGCCACCGTGTCGCCGCGGGACTTCGCCTGGTACATCGCGACCTCGGCGTACCGCATCAGGGTGGCGTAGTCGCCGCCCTGCTCCGGGTACGTGACCACCCCGATCGAGCTGTGTACGTCCAGCGGCATCCCGTCCAGCTGCACCGGCTCCGAGAGCATCCGCCCGATCCGCCGCCCCAGCTCCAGGGCTCCGGTCTCGGCAAGATCGGGTGCCAGGATCGCGAACTCGTCCCCACCCAGCCGCGCCACCACGTGTTCGGCGTCCACATGCCGGGTCAGCCGGTGCGCCACCTCTACCAGCAGCCGGTCACCGACGCCGTGGCCCAGGGTGTCGTTGACCTCCTTGAACCGGTCCAGGTCGAGCAGCAGCAGGGCCAGCCGGCGCTCCGGTTCTCCGGCGGCGGCCCGCTCCACGTACCCGGCGATCTCCTCGGCGACCCGGGCCTGCAGCGCCTTGCGGTTGGCGAGCCCGGTGAGCGGGTCGAGCAGCGCCAGCTGCTCCTGCTGCTGGGAGAGCCGGGCGGTGCGGTAGACCGCGTACAGCGGGAGGCTCACCAGCGGCACCAGCCACGGGCTCTGCTGCGCGGCGGCCGCCAGCACCGCGGCGAGCAGCAGCAGCCCGACCCAGGACAGCGCCTCGTACGCCGCGGAGCGACCCAGGATCCGGCTCCAGCTGCCGCCGAACCGCAGCCAGATCGCGGTGGTCACCAGCAGGTGACTGCAGCCGAACCAGGCCAACGCGGCGAGCAGCACGGCGACCACCTGGTGCCGCCCGACCGGCAGGAACGGCAACCCGCCGGTGTACGCGAGCACGGCGTACGAGACGCCGAACGAGACCGCGTACTGGCCCATGTTGAAGGTGGTACGGATCAGCGAGCGGCTGTGCAGCCAGCAGTGCGTCAGCACCGCGACGATCTGCACCACCAGCGCCGCACCCAGCCCGGCGGTGAGCATGATCGCGAAGGTGAAGCACACCGACGGGTAGACCGCCGCGGACTGGCGTGGCCCCGGGGTGACGAACGGGCGCGCGTCGGCGACCAGCGCCAGCGCCGCCATCAACCACAACGCGAGCGGGGCGGCGCGTACCACCGTGGGCAGTGACACCAGGAACGGCACGGTGATCGCGACCGCGGCGAGCACCACCACGGCGAGGTACGCGTAGAAGGAGCCGGGGTGCTCGTGCGGCGCCGAGTTTCTCAGCGACGTCGGCTGCATGCGCCCCTCCCGCCCCACGTCCGCGGCGCCTCCCGGGACCCGGTTGACCGGATCCGGCTGATCAACCGCGTCGCCGCGCCGCCCGACGTGCCAGGCCGACGGCACCGCTACCCCCGACGGCGCTCCGCAACTCCGCGGCAGCCCGTCCTACGCCGTGAGCAACGATGCCGGAATACGGCGGTGACGGTGCCATTACGCAGTATCGCGCACCGTATTCGCTGGTACGTAACCTGTGAGCGTGATGTGTGGTCTATCCGTGATCAGGCGTCACCGACGGTGACTCCTGCGGCACGGGCGCGTCCGCGACCGTCACGGTGGCGCCGGCGGCGGCCTCGGGGCCCTGCTCCAGCAGCACCCGGAACCCGGCCTCGTCCAGCACCGGGACCTTGAGCTGCACCGCCTTGTCGTACTTGGAGCCGGGCGAGTCGCCCACCACCACGAAGCCGGTCTTCTTCGACACCGACCCGCTGACCTTGCCGCCGCGCCGCTGCACCTCTTCCTTCGCCTCATCCCGGGAGAAGCTGTCCAGGGATCCGGTGATCACCACGGTCAACCCCTGCAGCGGGCGCGGCTCGTCGGCGCGTTCCTCGGCCATCCGTACGCCGGCCGCCCGCCACTTGTCGACCACGTCGCGGTGCCAGTCGACGCCGAACCACTCGGTGACCGACTCGGCGATCGTCGGGCCGACCCCCTCGGCGGCGGCCAGCTCCTCCTGGCTCGCCTGCTGGATCGCGTCGACCGAGCCGAACTGCAGCGCCAGCGCCTGCGCCGCGGTGGGGCCGACGTGGCGGATCGACAGCGCCACCAGCACCCGCCACAGTGGACGCTGCTTCGCCTCCTCCAGGTTGGCCAGCAGCTTCACGCCGTTGCTGCCCAGCGTGCCGTCCTTGTTGACGAAGAACGGGCACTTGCGCAGCGCCTCGTCGTCGAGCCCGAACAGGTCGCCCTCGTCGCCGATCACGCCGGACTCCAGCAGCGCCGTGCCGGACTTGTAGCCGAGCACCTCGATGTCGAAGCCGCCCCGGCCGGACAGGTGGAACAGCCGCTCCCGCAGCTGCGCCGGGCAGGACCGGCTGTTCGGGCAGCGGATGTCGACGTCGGACTCCTTCTCCCGGCGCAGCTCGGTGCCGCACTCGGGACACTCGGTGGGCATCTCGAACTCGCGCTCCGTGCCGTCGCGCAGGTCGACCACCGGGCTGACCACCTCGGGGATCACGTCACCGGCCTTGCGCAGCACGATGGTGTCGCCGATCAGTACGCCCTTGCGCTTGACCTCGTCGGCGTTGTGCAGCGTCGCGAAGGTCACCGTGGAGCCCGCCACCAGCACCGGCTCCAGCACGGCGTACGGGGTCACCCGGCCGGTGCGGCCGACGTTGACCCGTATGTCCAGCAGCTTGGTGTTGACCTCCTCCGGCGGGTACTTGTACGCGATCGCCCAGCGCGGCGCCCGGCTGGTCGAGCCGAGCCGGCGCTGGTGCGCCACGCTGTCGACCTTGACCACCACGCCGTCGATCTCGTGCTCCACGGCGTGCCGGTGCTCGGCGTAGTAGCCGATGAACTCGCGCACCGCGTCCAGGTCGGAGACCACCTTCCAGCTCTTGCTGGTGGGCAGCCCCCAGGCGGCGAGCGCCTCGTACGCCTCGGACTGCGCCACCGGGTCGAAGCCGCGCCGCGCGCCCAGACCGTGCACCACCAGGCGCAGCGGCCGGCCCGCCGTCACCCGCGGGTCCTTCTGGCGGAGACTGCCGGAGGCGGCGTTGCGCGGATTGGCGAACGGCTTGCCGCCAGCGGCTACCAGCTGCTCGTTCAGCTCGGCGAACTTCTCCACCGGGAAGTAGATCTCGCCCCGGATCTCCACCAGCTCCGGCACCTCGAACCCTTCGCCGGGCGTGATCCGATCCGGCACCTGCCGGATGGTCTTCACGTTCGGCGTGACGTCCTCCCCGGTACGCCCGTCGCCCCGGGTGGCGGCGCGCACCAGCCGGCCCCGCTCGTACGTCAGATTGATCGCCAGGCCGTCGACCTTCAGCTCGCACAGGTAGCTCGCCTCGGGGCCGATCTCGCGCTCCACCCGCGCCGCCCAGCCGATCAGCTCCTCGTCGCTGAACGCGTTGTCCAGCGACATCATCCGCTCGGCGTGCGCCACCGCGGTGAACAGCGTCGAGAACGTGCCGCCCACCCGCTGGGTTGGCGAGTCGGGCGTACGCAGCGCCGGATACTGCTCTTCGAGCGCCTCCAGCTCGCGCAGCATCCGGTCGTAGTCGGCGTCGGAGACCGAGGGTTGCTCCAGGATGTAGTAGCGGTACTGGTGGTCGTCGAGCTCCTCGGAGAGCTCACGGTGCCGCTCCCGGGCCTCGGGCGGCGGCGCCGCCTGCCCGTCGGCCGGCTGCTGCGGAATCGATTCGTCGCTGCTCACAGCAAGAACTTACCGAGCCGGTACGACATCCGTCCCGCCACCGCTCACAGCTGGTCGCCTCGCGTGTTTGACTCTGACCCTGTGGTGAGGAGGCATCGTGGACGACCTGGCGTACCTGCCGGCGCGGGAGCTGGCGCGGCGGATCCGGCACCGCGAGCTGACCGCCGCCGACGCGCTCGAAGCCGCGCTGGCGCGGATCGACCGGCACAATCCGGCCCTGAACGCCGTGGTCTCGATGCAGGTCGGCGCCGCCCGGCGCGCCGCCGCCGAGGCCGACGCGACACTGCGCCGCGGTGCGCCGCTCGGGCCGCTGCACGGCGTACCGGTGACGCTCAAGGACTGCCACGACGTCGCCGGGATGCGTACCACCGTGGGCTCGGAGGTCTTCGACCGGGTGCCGGGGCGCGACGGCGCGGTGGCGGCCCGGCTGAAGACCGCCGGGGCGGTGATCGTGGGCCACACGAATGTGCCGCCGTTCCTGGCCGACTACGTGTCGGACAACCCGATCTTCGGGCGTACCCACAATCCCTGGAATCTTGACCGCACGCCGGGCGGATCCAGCGGCGGGGCAGCGGCGGCCCTGGCCGCCGGGATGACGCCACTCGAGGTCGGCTCGGACCTCGCCGGCTCGTTGCGCCTACCGCCCCATTTCTGCGGGGTGTACGGGTTGAAGGCGACCGAGCGCCGGATCCCCACCACCGGGTTCTTCCGGCCACCGGACGGTGTCCCGCCGTCGGTTCGCATCCTGGGCAGCCTGGGTCCGATGGCGCGCGATCTGGACGACCTGGAGCTGGTGCTGCGGCTGCTGTCCGGCCCGGACGGGATGGACACCGACGTACCGCCGGTGCCGTTGCCGGCGCGGCTGGCGTGCGACCCCGCGACGCTGCGGCTGGCGGTGGCGCCGGCGTTGCCGCAGGCCACTGTGGCGCCGGCGCTGCGCGAGCAGGTGACGCGGGTGGCGGCCGCCGCCTCGGACACAGGAGCCCAGGTACGCGAAGCCCTGCCCGAGCTGGACTGGGCGGAGCAGCGGCTGTTCGGGGAGCTGCTGGCGATCACCGAGGTGTTCGTGCCGGGCGCCGAGCCGAAGACCCTGGCCTGGTACTTCGAGGCGCTGGCCCGGCGGGACCGGTTCATCACCGCCTGGCACAGGTTCTTCGAGGGGTACGACGCGCTCGTCCTGCCCCCGGCGGCGACCGTCGCGTTCGGCCACGAGGTGACGGACACTTCGCACCAGGGCTACATGATGATCTTCGCCAACCTGGCCGGGCTGCCGGTGCTGACCGTGCCGGCGGGGCGGGACGGCGACGGGTTGCCGGTCGGCGTACAGCTGGTGGGTCCGCAGTGGTCGGAGGTACGCCTGCTAGAGATCGCCGCCGCCCTGGAAGCCGCGTCGGTGCTGCCCGGCTTCACCGCACCGCCCGGCTTTCGTGAGGGGGGTTAGTCGGGAGAGTCGGCGAGGCGGCGGGCGGCTTCGCGACAGGCGGTCATCACGTCGCGGGCGTGGCCCGAGGTGGCGCTGGCGAGACCGCAGGCCGGGGTCACCACCACCTGCTGCGGCAGCTGCTCGGCCGCGAAGCCGAAGCGGTGCCAGAGCGTACGCACCCGATCCGCGGCGTCGGCGGCGTCCGGCGCCGGCAGCGACGTCGGCACCACGCCGGCGAACAGCCCGAAACCGGCGTCGAGCGCCTCGCCGAGCGGGTCCAGCTGGGCGGGCGCGCCGAGGTCGAGCAGGTCGAGATCGAGCGACACCGCGGCGGCGCCCGCCTCCCGCAGCAGCCCGACCGGCACGTCGCGGGCGCAGCTGTGCACCACCACCGGCACCCCGACCCGGTCGATCACCCGGTGCAGCGCGGCACGCGCCGCCGACGCGTCGACCGGGCGGTACCGGTTCAGCCCGCTCTCGGTCGGGATCGCGCCGGCCAGCACCGCCGGCAGCGCCGGTTCGTCCAGCTGGAGCAGCAGGCTGGCCCCGGGGACGCGGGCCGCGATCTCGGCGAGGTGGCCGGCGAGCCCCTCGGCGAGCGAGTCGGTGAGATCGCGTACCGCACCGGGATCCCGCAGCACCCGGCCGCCGATCGGCAGGTCGAGGGTCGCCGCCAACGTCCACGGGCCGGCCGCCTGCAGTTTCAGCGCGCCGGCGTACCCGGCGGCCTGCTCGGTCAGCGCGTCGAGGTCGCGGACGATCAGGTCCCGGGTACGCCGCAGGTCCGCGCCGGGCCGGGCGGTGAGCCGCCACTGGGCGGCGTACAGGTCGACGGGCAGCTCGACCAGGAACCCGGCGGTACGCCCGGTCAGGTCGGCGCCGGGCCCCCGTGCCGGCAGCTCGGGCAGGTACGGCAGCTCCGGCAGCTCGCCGAACACGGTCTTGAGCGCCTCGACGATGTCGGTGCCGGGCAGCGACCCGATCCCGGTCGCCGCGCCCGCCGGCCAACCCGTCACGACGCTCCCCCGCCGATCGTCCCAGCCGCGGCGGAGGTGGCCGCCGGGGCGGAGCCGGTGATGGTGGCGGAGCCGAGCACGATGTCGCCGTCGGGGTCGGGGCGGTAGAACACCAGCGCCTGACCTGCGGCGACGCCGCGTACGGGGGTGGCGAGGCGGGCGGTGACCTGGTCGCCGTCGACCGTGATCGACGCGGACGTGGTCTCGCCGTGGGCGCGCAGCTGCACCTCGCAGTCGAGCTGCCCGCCGGACGCCAATGGAGGTGCCGACTCCCTCGAAGCGTGACGCCCGGGACTCGGCACCTCCACGCTCCAGATCGGGCGCTCGGCGTACACCGCCTCGGCGTCGAGCAGCTCGGCCGGGCCGACCGTGACCCGGTTGTCGACCGGGGTGATCGACAGCACGTAGCGCGGCTTGCCGTCCGGCGCCGGCCGCCCGATCGACAGCCCCTTGCGCTGCCCCACGGTGTACGCGTACGCCCCGGCGTGCTCACCGAGCACCTCTCCGGTCACCGCGTCCACGATCTCGCCCGGCTGCTCGCCCAGCCGGTCGGCCAGGAAGCCCCGGGTGTCGCCGTCGGCGACGAAGCAGATGTCGTGGCTGTCGGGCTTGTCGGCGACCGCGAGACCACGGGCAGCGGCTTCGGCGCGTACCTCCACCTTGGTCATCCCACCGAGCGGGAAGACGGCGCGGGAGAGCTGGTCGGGCCGCAACACGGCGAGTACGTAGGACTGGTCCTTGCCCAGGTCGACCGAGCGGCGCAGCAGGCCGTCGGCGCCGAGCCTGGCGTGGTGGCCGGTGACCACGGCGTCGAAGCCGAGCGCCACCGCCCGGTCCAGCACCGCCGCGAACTTGATCTTCTCGTTGCAGCGCAGGCACGGATTCGGGGTACGGCCCGCGGCGTACTCGGCGACGAAGTCGTCCACCACGTCGTCGTGGAACTGCTCGGCCATGTCCCAGACGTAGAACGGGATCCCGATCACGTCGGCGGCGCGGCGGGCGTCCCGGGAATCCTCCAGGGTGCAGCAGCCGCGCGCCCCGGACCGGTACGTCTGCGGGTTGCGCGCCAGTGCCAGGTGTACGCCGGTGACGTCGTGCCCGTCGTCGACGGCGCGGGCGGCGGCGACCGCCGAATCCACGCCCCCCGACATCGCGGCCAACACCTTCATGACCGGCTCCCGATCTTGCCGGCCCGCTTCGCCCGCTCCACCGCCGCGGGCAGCGCCGCCACCAGCGCGTCGACATCGTCCCGGGTCGAGGTGTGCCCCAGCGAGAACCGCAGCGACGAACGCGCGAACTCCGGCTCCGCCCCCATCGCCAGCAGTACGTGGCTCGGCTGCGCCACCCCCGCCGAACACGCCGAGCCGGTGGAGCACTCGATCCCCTGCGCGTCGAGCAGCATCAGCAGCGCGTCGCCCTCGCAGCCGGGGAACCCGAAGTGCGCGTTGCCGGGCAGC
>JBOGDF010000105.1:0-15283 GCA_050701635.1 Micromonosporaceae bacterium
CAGCCGCTATCAGCACCCCTCCGGTACGCCGGCGCCGCCGCCGGCCCTCGCCGCTCACCCGCCGGTCCGGTCGGTCTCGGGACCGGGCCCACCCGACGGCGGGGCCGGCCGGAGCTTCGCGCACTCCTTCTCGGCGGCCTTGAACCGGGGATCGTCCGGCGGCATACCGAGCTGGTCGGAGTTGATCTGCATCCGGCCGTCGTCGTCCGGATCTGGGAACTTCGGTACGCCGTGCTCGCGCATGCACTGGGCGTACTTCAGCATCTGTGCGCGCCGCTTCGGGTCCGCCGGCGGCGGCTCACCAGCGTTGGGCAGATACTGCTTGCACTTCTCCATCGCCGCGTCGACCTTCTTCTTGTCCATGCCCTCGGGCGCCCTGAGCCGGACCCCGCCGCCTTCGACATCGGGATCGGGGAAGTCCGGTACGCCGTTCTCCCGCATGCACCGGCCGAACTTCACCGCCCGCTCCTTGTCGGTCATCCGGTCCGCGGCGGGGCCGGTGGCCTTGGCGGTGCCGCCGCCGGTGGCGATGCCGTTGCCGTCGTCGGCGTAGCCGCACCCGGCCACGCTCAACGCCACCATCAGCGCCAACACCAGTCCTTTTCTGGTACGCATCGTCGTCTCCTTCGTCGGCCGGTCCACCGCCGGCCGTGATGCGCAGAAGTAGAGCTGGCGCGGTGTTTCGCCAGCGTCTCCGTACGCGATAACGCTGAGGAAACGTCACGGTCGGTCACTATGGACCGATGCGGATCCTGGTGGTCGAGGACGAACCCCTGCTCGCCGACGCGGTGGCGCAGTGGCTGCGCGGCGACGCGCACGCGGTGGACGTGGTGAACGACGGCGGCGCCGCGCTGGAACGCCTAGGCGTACACGACTACGACGTGGTGGTGCTGGACCGGGACCTGCCGGTGGTGCACGGCGACGAGGTGTGCCGCGCGGTCGCCGCCGGCGACTCGGAGGTACGGGTGCTGATGCTGACCGCCGCGGCGGAGATCGACGACCGGGTCACCGGGCTGACGCTCGGCGCCGACGACTACCTGTCGAAGCCGTTCGCGTTCCCGGAGCTGGCCGCGCGGGTGGTGGCGCTCGGCAGGCGGGCCCGGCCGGCGGCGCCGCCGATCCTGCAGCGCGCCGGGATCCGGCTCGACCCGCACCGCCGGGAGGTGTACCGGGACGGCCGGTACGTACCGCTGTCTCGCAAGGAGTTCGCGGTGCTCGCCGAGCTGTTGCGGGCCGACGGCGCCGCGGTCTCCGCGGAGCAGCTGCTGGAGAAGGCGTGGGACGAGCACGCCGACCCGTTCACCAACGCGGTACGGATCACGATCCTCAAGCTGCGCCGCAAGCTCGGCGATCCGCCCGTGGTGCACACCGAGCCGGGAGTGGGGTACCGGATCCCGTGAAGCTGCGACGCCCCCGACTCACCATCCGCGGTCGGCTGACCCTGGTGTACGGCGTGCTGTTCCTGTTCGCCGGCGTACTGCTGTTGGGCGTGACGTACGTCCTGGTGTCCCAGCAGCTGCCCGGCGAGCCCCAGGTGACACTGAACACCCACCGCTCCGGTACGCCGCCGCCGTCGGACCTGCCGCCGCAGAGCGACCAGGGGCTGATCCGCCGGATCGCCGGCGACGCCCGGGCCAACGCGCTCAACGTACTGCTGACCCAGGGCGGGATCGCGCTGGCTGTGGTCAGCGGCGCCGCGATCGCGCTGGGATGGCTGATCGCCGGCCGGCTGCTGCAACCGCTGCACCGGGTGACCGACACCGCCCGCCGGATCGCCGCCGCCCCGGCCGCCGACCGTGGCCTGCACGAACGCATCGGCCTGGACGGCCCGTACGACGAGGTGAAGGAGCTCGCCGACACGTTCGACCTGATGCTGGAGCGGCTCGACGGCGCGTTCGACGGGCAGCGGCGGTTCATCGCCAACGCCTCGCACGAGCTGCGTACGCCGTTGGCGCTGAACCGGGCGCTACTGGAGGTCGCGGTCCACCGTGGGCCGGCCTCGCCGGAGGTACGCCACCTCGGCGAGACGCTGCTGGAGATCAATGCTCGCCACGAGCGGCTGATCAACGGGCTGCTGCTGTTGGCGCGCTCCGAACCCGAGGTCGCCGAACGCTCCTATGTGGACCTTGCCGACATCGTCGCGCACGTCACGGCGCAGCTGCCATCGGGCCCGGTGACGGTGCAGACGGATCCGCACGAGGCGCCGACCAGCGGCGATCCGGTGCTGCTGGAGCGGCTGGTGCAGAACCTGGTCGAGAACGGGGTACGCCACAACCTGCCCGAGGACGGTTGGGTACGCGTCACCAGCGACACCGACCCGGACGGCGCGGCGGTGGTACGGGTGAGCAACACCGGCCCGGTGGTCCCGCCGTACGACGTCCCGGGGCTGTTCGAGCCGTTCCGCCGGCTCGGCGGCGACCGGCTCGCCTCGCCCGGTGCCGGGCTGGGGCTGTCGATCGTACGGGCGGTGGCCCGGGCCCACGGTGGTGAGGTGCACGCCGTACCGCGCGAAGGCGGCGGCCTCGACGTCACGGTCACCCTGCCGGCGCGTCCCTGACCACCTGCCGGAACCACCGGTACGACTGCTTCGGCGTACGCCGCTGCGTCGGGTAGTCGACGTGCACCAGCCCGAACCGCTGGCCGTACCCGGCGGCCCACTCGAAGTTGTCCAGCAGCGACCAGACGAAGTAGCCGCGTACGTCCACGCCCGCGTCCATCGCCACCCGCAGCGCCGTCAGGTGCGCGTCCAGGTACGCGATCCGCTCCGGGTCGTCGCACCGCCCGTCGACCAGCTCGTCGGGGTACGAGCACCCGTTCTCGCTGAGGTAGACCGGCGGCAGCGCGTCGGCGTACCGGTCGCGCAGGGTGGTCAGCGTTTCGGTGAGCCCCTCCGGCACGATCGCCCAGTCGAACCCGGTACGCGGCCGGTCGGGCGCGGGCTCGGCCCGGATCGGCACCGGGCCGTCGGCGGCGTGGATCGTGTTGACCGAGTAGTAGTTGACGCCGAGCGCGTCGATCGGCGCGCTGATGACCTCCAGGTCCCCGTCGGCGACGGCGCCTTCCAGCAGCGGCGCCAGCGTCTCCGGATAGGCCCCGCGGAGCACGGGGTCGGTGAACAGCTGGTTCTGGATCGCGTCGTACAGGCCCGCCGCGGCCTGGTCTTCCGAAGAGGAGCTGCCGGGCCAGGCCGGTGCGTAGCTGTTGACCAGCATCACCGGCCGGCTGGTTCTGGTACGCAGCGCCGCCACCGCCAGCCCGTGGCCGAGCAGCTGGTGGTGCGCCACGGTCATCACCTGGTCCAGCGGCAACTCCAGCCCGGGCGCGTGGCTGCCGAACAGGTGACCGAAGACGGTGTGCTCGAACGGCTCGTTCAGCGTGATCCAGATCCCCACCCGGTCGCCGAGCCGGTCGGCGAGCACCCCGACGTAGTCGGCGAACCGGGAAGCGGTGTCCCGCTGCTGCCAGCCGCCGGCGTCCTGCGCCCACTGCGGCAGATCCCAGTGGTACGCCGTCAGCACCGGCGCCAGCCCGCGCGCGGCGAGCCCGTCGACCAGCCGGTCGTAGAAGTCCAACCCGCGCGGGTTGACCTCGCCGGAGGCGTACGGCTGGATCCGCGACCACGACGTGGAGAACCGGTACGCCCCCACCCCGAGCCCGGCGATCAGGTCGAGATCGGCGCCGACGCGATGGTAGTGGTCGCAGGCGGTCTCGCCGCTGGCGCCGCCCTCGATCGCGCCGGGCCGCTCGCAGAAGGTGTCCCAGATCGACGGCGTACGGCCGTCTTCACTGGTCGCGCCCTCGATCTGGTACGCCGACGTGGCGACCCCCCACAGAAAGCCGGCGTCCGCTTGGCCCGTCACGGTGCTGTCCACTCCTGTCCGCCCGCCCACACCCGCAGGTACGCCTCGGCGCCCTTCGCCATGTCGTCGACGATCCGGTCGCCTGCCACCATCCGGAGATCCTCGATCCAGTCCGGCCGCAATCCGTAGTGGGCCACGCCGTCGGTGTTGATGTCGTACACCCGCTCTCCGTTGCGCTGCCGGTCCAGCAGGGTGCCGCCGTCGAAGGAGCGGAACGGGTATTCGACCGGGTGGTTGTGGGCGGCGTCGGGGCGTGCCACCGGCTGGGCGCCGATGCCGTTGGCGTCCGAGCCGAACCCGAACCCGAAGAACCCCTCCGCGTGGTGTTCGTCGTGCGCCCGTTTGGCGTGCTCCCAGCCGGCGGCGAACTGCGGGCTCTGGAAGCCGTACAGCGCGACCATGCCGCCGGTGTGGTAGATCCGGGCGTAGAAGTGCGGGTCCAGCCAGCTGTGGCCGGAGACCACCGCCGGGTAGCGGTGCGCCTCGATGATCGCCAGCGCCTGGTCGGTGGCCTTCACGCTGAGGTGGTCCAGGTCGATGATCATCCCTTTGGAGATCATCCGTTTGATGGTGTACGCCCCCAGCTCGGTCAGCCCGAGCTTGTTGCAGTGCGGCGCGGGCGGGTAGACCGGCAGCGTGCCGGGGAGCAGCCGCTGCAGCGGCGTACCGATCACACCGCTGGGGTCGCTGGTGGCGATCTCGTTGTCGTGTTCACGGGTGGTGCAGGTCTCGGCCTGCCAGAACTTCCCGGTGGTCAGGAAGTTGCCGCCGTTGACCACGACCCCGGCCGGACCGGAGTCGAACCGTACCCCCGCCAAGGCGTTGTCGAATTTGTTGATCAGCTGCAGCTGGCGTACGCCGAGCGCCCACACCTCGTCCATGCCGCGGTCGATGTCGTCGCGGTCGCACTGCGGGACCCCGTTGGCGAGCCGGCAGCCGAACAGCTCGGAAACCTCGATCGACAGTACGACGGCGAGCTTGCCCTGCTTGATCACCTGGCGCGCCTCGTACGGGTCGCGTACCACCCGGAACCAGCCCTTGCCCCGGCCCTGGTACTGGGCGTCGATGTAGTCCTGCAGCTCGTACACCCGCTGGGCCTGCAGCCGTACGGTGTCCATCTCGTCGCACGAGGTGCGCTTGACCGGGTAGACCTCGCACAGCGCCCGGTTGGAGCTGAGCACGACGGTGGCCACCCGCAGGCCGCCGCGCCAGGAGCGTTCCATCCACTTGTGGTACGTCTGCTGGTGCGTCACCGAGTTCGCCTTCGGGAAGTCCCGGAAGGTCGGCCAGCCCCTGGTGTCGTGCGCGCCGGTAGGGCCGTACGCCCCCGAGGTGACGTTCTCGAACCACGCGCCCAGCCCCGCCGGCTCGTGGTCCGGGCAGTCCACCAGCGCCTTGGCGATGCCTTGCGGGTCCCACGCCTTGCCGCAGATCACGCCGCCGCCGAAGGCGTCCTGGTTCATCGCGTGTACGTGCATGTCGAGCAGCCCGCGTACCTCCCCCGCGTCGTTCTGGCCGGTGAACGGCTTGCCGACGGCGTTCACCTCCGCCTCCGGGAAGGTCGCGCAGCCGGTCGCCGGCTCGAGCCGGAACTGGCCCGCCGTACCGGCCTTGTCGACCGCGACCAGCCGCAGGATGCCGGTCAGCGGCGCCACGGCGAGCGCCTTGCCGACCGCGATCGACGTGACCGTGTACGCCTCCCCGGCCGCGTCGAGCTGCCAGTCCGTGGACGGCTCGAACCCTGGCAGCGCGAGTACGGTGTCGACCGGCCCCGCCGTGATCAGCCGTTGGGAGCGGTCGTAGAACATGTACCGGCCCAGCGCGCTGGCCTGCATCCGGAACGGCGTGGCCTGCGCGGCGCTGGTGCCGAGCGCGGAGTAGCCCCCGATCGGGTTGCGCGCCACGTACCGCCCGGACGCGGTGCGCATCGCGTAGCAGTCGCCGGCGAAGCCGTACCCGTCGAGGGGTGTGGTGGTGGCCGCGGCGATCGGGATCGCCTGCGCCGACACCGAGCCGATCACCGCCGCCGCCAGCGCGGCCGTCAGCACCAGCCGCCAGCGCGGTGCGCGGATTGCGGTCGCGTCCATGTCAGCCTCCCGGAGTTACTGCACGCTCTTGATCGGTCGTACGGTCAGCGCCGCGACGAGGGCGGCGAGCAGGGACAGCGTGAACAGCACCGGGTAGCCCAGCGTGTCGCGCCCGAAGCCGCTGATCACGACGCCGCCCAGAGCGCCGGCCAGCACGTACGGCAGGTTGTTCGCGATGTTGATCACGCCCAGGTCCTTGCCGCGGTCCTCCGGGTGCGGCAGCACCTGCGTGATCAGCGCCTGATCGACGGCGGCGTAGCTGCCCCAGCCCAGCCCGAGCAGCGCGGCGCCGACGATCAGCCCGGGGATGGTGGGCGAGACGATCATGACCACGGCGGCGACGCCCTGCAGCACCGAGGAGATCACCACGAGGCGCTTGCGGCGCATCGTACGGTCGGAGTAGCGGCCGACCGGGATCGCGATCAGCACCGCGGCGACGGTGTAGATGCCGCTGGCGTAGAACGTCCAGATGTCGGCGTCGACGTGCACCCGGTCCTTGAGGAACAGCCACAGGAAGACCTGGACCAGGGCGTTGGAGAGCTGGATGAAGAAACGGCCGCTCCACGCCCACGCGAAGTCGGCGTGCTTCAGCGGCCGTACGATGCCGGCGAGCACCGAGCCGACCGACACCGGCGGCCGTTCCTCCCGGCGCAGCGCGATCCCCCGCGTCCCCAACCCGAACGGCACCGCCAGCAGTACGCAGAACACCGCCATCGCCACGTACCCGGAGATCACCCCGGTGATCACCAGCCCGACCAGCGCGATCCCGACCAGCGGGCCGGCGCTGGTGGCGATGGACCAGTACGACGACACCGTGGCCCGCTGCGTCACCGGTACGTCGTCCGGCACCGCCGCGGTCAGCGCCGCGCTCATCGAGGACAGTCCGATCTGGACCATCCCCCAGACCGCCACCATCCCGAGCACCGTGGCCTGGAATCCCTGCGTGGCGAGGAAGCCGCCGGCGACCAGCGCGCCGCCGAGCACCCAGATCTGGCGCCGCCCCCGGGTCGCCAGGGTGCGGTCCGAGAGGGCACCGACCGCGATGTTCACGACGATCGTCACAACGGCGGCGACGATGGTGACGGCACCGACCACCGCCTCGGCGTTCCCGGGGCTGATCTGGCTGGCCTGCTTCGGCAGCAGCACCTGCGCGGCGGCGAACAGCGGCATCAGCCAGCCGAAGTTGGCGAGCGTCCAGGCGAGGTTCCAGCGGGCGGAGGCGTGGCGAATCGGCTCCTGCAGCGCCGATGGTCGCTCGGGGCTGGTCTCGACAGTGGCCACGGCACTCCTCAGGGACCCCGATCCGGTGCCGTGACGCTAGCAACACGTTTTCGTAACGTGAAACATCTGTTCAGAACGGGATCAACAACCGCTGCTATGTCAATCCGCCGGTGCGGGCGTCGCCGTACGGTTGCTCGATGGTGGTACGCAGTGCGGCCTCGCGGTCGCGTACGGCGCGGGCCACCTCGACGAAGCGCTCCCGTACCGGGCTGTGGCTGCCCGTACGCCACGCCACCGCCAGCACCGAGCCCGGTACGTCGGTGATCGGGATGTAGCGCACCCCGGGGTGCGGGGTGTAGCGGCCGGCGCCGGCGACGGTGATCGTGCACGCCACGCCGGTGGCCACCAGCTCGACCTCTTCGGTGTGCGACGCGGTCTCGATCACCTTCTTCGGCGGCTGCCCGTCGCGGTAGTCGTCGAGCATCCAGAAGCCACGCCACACCGCGTCGGCGGAGCGGCCGATCACGATCGGCTCGTCGAGCAGCTCGCGTACCGACACCGAGGTACGCCCGGCGAGGTGGTGCGTACTGGAGACGCCCACCACGCGCGGCTCGGTGAACAGCGGCTCGCTGTCGTAGTCCGGGCCGGAGATCGGGGGCCGGATCAGCGCCACGTCGGACTGCCCGTCGGCCAGCCCCACCGAGGAGTCGCTGAACGGAAACTCGTGCAGCTCCAGCTCGATCTCGGGATGCCGGGCGCGGAACTCTTCGAAGATCGGCGTGGTCAGCTCCAGCGCCGCCCCGATCACGAAGCCGACCTTGAGCAGCCCGATGTTGCCGAGCGCGCGCTCCCGGGCGGTGTCCACACCGGCGTCAAGAGCGGCGAGCGCCGCGCGGGCTGCGGCCAGAAACGCCTCACCGGCCGGCGTCAGCTCGACATTGCGGGTGGTACGGGTGAACAGCCGGGTGCCGAGCGCGTCCTCGAGCTCGCGTACCTGTTTGCTCAGCGCCTGTTGCGCGATGAAGAGCCGAGCGGCGGCACGGCTGAAGTGCAGCTCCTCGGCGACCACGACGAAGTGGCGGATCTTCCGGGTGTGAACATCCACAACCGGGTCATTGTAAGTCGATCAGTGGACAGTTGTTTCCCAGCAGGCGCGGTTCCTTCTAGCGTGTACGCACCATCGGGCCAGGCCCTCAGGAGGCCGTCATGGGATCCACCATCTTCAGCGTGCTGCTGCCACTGGCGCTCGCCATCATCATGTTCGGCCTCGGGCTCACGCTGACGGTGCAGGACTTCGTACGGGTCGCCAAGGTGCCCAAGGCGGCGATCATCGCGCTGGCCTGTCAGGTGCTCGTACTCCCGGCGATCTGTCTGGGGTTGGTGTTGCTCTTCGGGCTGTCGCCGGTGCTGGCGGTGGGCATGATGCTGCTGGCGGCGTCGCCGGGCGGCTCCACCGCCAACCTGTTCAGCCACGTGGCCGGCGGCGACGTGGCGCTGAACATCAGCCTCACCGCGATCAACTCGGTGCTCGCGATCGTTACCCTGCCGATCGTGGTCGGGCTGTCCACGGCGTGGTTCCTGGGCGACGGCGAGTCGATCGGGTTCCAGCCGGCGAAGTTCGTGCAGGTGTTCGCGATCGTGCTGGTGCCGGTGGCGATCGGGATGTGGATCCGCAGCCGGTACACCGGCTGGGCGGAGCGGATGCGCCAGCCGGTGAAGATCGCGTCGATCGTGGTGCTGGTGCTGGTGATCGGGGCGGCGCTGGTGCAGGAGTGGCAGACGCTGGTGGACAACATCGCCACCCTCGGTACGGTCTCGCTGCTGCTCAGCGTGTGCAGCCTGACCATCGGCTACTACGTGCCGCGGCTGTTCGGGGTCGACCGGCGGCAGTCGATCGCATCGGCGATGGAGATCGGCATCCACAACGCCACGCTGGCGATCGCGGTGGCGATCTCCGTACTGGGCAGCGAGACGCTGGCCGTACCGCCGGCGATCTACGGGATCGTGATGTTCTTCCCGGCGGCGGTCGCGGCGTACCTGATGTCCCGCCGTACGGCGCCCGAGGTCGCGCCGGCCGCCGCGGCCTGAGCTGCCGGGCGCCTCCGGCAGGCAGGTGACCAGCGAAAACGGGATTCGAAACGTTCTGTTGTAGATGGTGGTCGCAACCGATGTTTCCCCACGGAACGCGAATCCGTTTAGCGTTTGGGTCACCACGCCGACCGGGAGGGCGGGCCGATGAGCTTTGTCGATGTGTACGCCGGAAGCGGCCGTGGCTGAGCCGGCGTACCTGGTCGGGCGCGGCATCGCCGACATCACCGGCGAGCCGGCCGAGTGCGGGATGCTCGGCTACGGCAAGCAGACGCAGCAGACCGCCGGCATCCACACCCGGCTGCGAGCCCGCGCCTTCGTGTTCGCGGACCCGGCGGCCGACCGGCGGATCCTGCTGGTGGTCTGCGACCTGCCGCTGATCTTCTCCAGCGTCCACCAGGAGGTGCTGCGCCGGCTCGCGGCCCGGTACGGCGACCGCTACCCCGCGCCGAACACCATGATCACCGCGACCCACACCCACTGCGGGCCGGGCGGCTACTCGCATCACGAGCTGTACAACGGCACCACCGGCGGGTTCCGGCCGAAGACGTACGCGGCGATCGTCGACGGCATCACCGAGGCGGCCGTACGCGCCCACGACGACCTGGCGCCGGCGACGCTGCGGCTGGCGTACGGGGAGCTGCGGGACGCCAGCGTCAACCGGTCACGGGTCGCGTTCGACCGCAACCCCGCTGCCGACCGGGCGGCGTTCCCCGACGCGATCGACCCGCAGACCACGCTGCTCACCGTCGAACGCGACGGCCGGCCGGTCGGCGCGGTCAACTGGTTCGCCACCCACGGCACCAGCATGACCAACCGGAACCGGCTGATCAGCGGCGACAACAAGGGCTACGCCGCGTACCGCTGGGAGCGCCTGGTCGCAGGCATCGACTACGCCGACACGGCGCCTGGCTTTGTGGCGGCGTTCGCGCAGACCAACGCCGGGGACATGTCGCCGAACCTGAACCGGCGGCCGGGCAGCGGGCCGACCGAGGACGAGCTCGCCAACACCCGGATCATCGGCACCCGGCAGTACGAGGCGGCGGCGAAGCTGCTCACCGAACCCGGCGTCACCGTCACCGGCGGCCTGGACTACCGGCTCACCACCGTCGATCTGTCCGATGTGGAGGTACGCCCGGAGTTCACCCCGGACGGCCGGCCACACCGGACCAGCCCGCCGTACGGGGGTGCGGCGGCGTTCGCCGGCACCGACGAGGGGCCCGGCTTCCCCGGGTTCCGGCAGGAACGCAACCCGGTGTGGGACCGGCTGTCGCGTCACGTGGTCTACCCGCTGTCGCGCCGGCTCGCCGACGCACAGGCGCCGAAGGGGCTGGTGCTGCCCGGCGGCGCGCTCAACCGGGTACGCCCGATGGTCGCCGAACGGTTCCCGATCCAGCTGCTGCGGATCGGCCCGCTGCACCTGATCGGCATCCCCGGCGAGGTCACCATCGTGGCCGGGCTGCGGCTGCGGCGTACCGTCGCGGCGATCGTGGGCGCCGAGCTGCGCGACGTACTGGTCGCCGGGTACAGCAACGGCTACCTGCACTACGTCACCACCCCCGAGGAGTACGACGCCCAGCGGTACGAAGGCGGCAGCACGCTGTTCGGCCGCTGGGAGCTGCCGGCGCTGGCGCAGACCGCCGCCGCGCTGGCGACCGCGCTGCGCGACGGCGTACCGGCGCCGTCCGGGCCGGGCGTGCCCGATCTGGCTGGTCGTCAACGCATCGCCAAACGGAAGACGCCGGCGGACCGGCCGCTGCCGGGGCGGCGGTACGGGGACGTGCTGGTGGCGCCGGATCCGGCGTACCGGCCGGGGGAACGGGTCACGGTGCGGTTCTGCGGGGCGTACCCCAACCATGATCTGCGGCGCGGGGACAGCTACCTGCGAGTGCAGCGCGAGCACGACGGCGGCTGGCACACCGTGGCCGACGACGGTGACTGGAACACCACCTTTCACTGGGTACGCGAAGCCGCCGCCGGCTCCGTCGTCACGGTCACCTGGGACGTGCCGGCCGACGCCGCGCCGGGGCGGTACCGGGTGGTCTACGACGGGCACGCGCGCGGCGCCAATACCGGACTGCGCGCCTTCACCGGCGTGTCCAGCACGTTCCAGGTCAAGCGAGGTGACGGTGACGCGGTCTGAAGACGCGTGGCGCAACTGGAGCGGGCGGGTGCACTCGGCGCCGGCCCGGGTGCTCACCCCGGCCGACCCCGACTCCGTGGCTGCCGCCGTGAAGGACGCGGTACGCGACGGGCTGCGGGTCAAGGCGGTCGGCTCCGGGCACTCGTTCAGCGAGATCGCGGCGCCGGACGGGGTGCTGCTGCGCCCCGGCGGCCCGGACCGGCTACTGGCATGCGACCCCGGCACCGGGCTGGTCACCGTACCGGCGGGAATGCCGTTGCACCGGCTCACCCCGCTGCTCGCCGCGCAGGGGCTGGCGATGGAGAATCTGGGTGACATCGACCGGCAGACCATCGCCGGCGCCACCTCCACCGGCACCCACGGCACCGGCGTGCGCTTCGGCGGCATCTCGACCCAGCTCCGGGGGCTGGAGCTCGTCCTCGCCGACGGCTCGGCGCTGCGCTGCTCGCCGGAAGAGAACCCCGAGATTTTCGAGTACGCCAGGGTAGGGCTCGGCGCGCTCGGCGTCATCACCAGCGTCACGTTGCAGTGCGTGCCGCAGTTCGCGTTGCACGTCATCGACGAGCCGATGCCGCTGGAACGCGTGCTCGAGGAGCTGGACGAGCTGGTCGACGGGTACGACCACTTCGAGTTCTTCTGGTTCCCGTACACCCGGAAAGCTCTGACCCGGCGTTTTACCCGGCTGCCGGCCGACGCCGAGCTGAAGCCGATCGGGAAGGTCAGCCACTGGTTCGACGACACCGTGGTCACCAACATCGGCTTCGAGACGCTGCTGCGGGTCGGCACCCGCTATCCGGGCTTCGTGCCGCGCGCCAACCGGATCGTCGCCGGGGCGCTGAGCCGGCGGGAGTTCACCGACCTGTCACACCGGGTGTTCGCCTCCCGCCGCGACGTCCGGTTCAACGAGGGCGAGTACGCCTTCGCCCGCCACCACTTCCGCGACGTCTTCGCCGAGGTACGCGCGCTCGCGGAGCGGATGCGGCCCCCGGTGTCCTTCCCGTACGAGTGCCGCTTCGTGGCCGGCGACGACATCCCGCTGGCGCCGACGTACCGGCGGACCAGCGCGTACATCGCGTTCCACCAGTACCACCGGATGCCGTACCAGGAGTTCTTCGACGCGGTGCAGGACGTCTTCGACACCGTCGGCGGGCGGCCGCACTGGGGCAAGATGCACCGGCTCGACGCCGCCCGGCTGCGCCCCCGCTACCCCCGGTACGACGAGTTCGTGGCGCTGCGCGACCGGCTCGACCCGACCGGCGTGTTCAGCAACGCGTACCTCGACACCGTCCTGGGCCCGCCGCCCGGCCGCGCCTGACCTGGCCCGCCGCGAAGCGACGCGGCCCACAGTGGCGGAAATACCCTAGGGGGGTATAGTGACCGGCATGAACGGGCACCAGGAAGACCACGGTCACGACACCCACCACGGCCACGAGGGGCATGACAAGCACGCCGGGCACGACCCGGAGATGTTCCGCCGCAAGTTCTGGCTGAGTCTGGCGCTGACGCTGCCGATCGTGGTCACCAGCCACATGATCATGGGCTGGTTCGGCTACACGCTCGACTTCCCGGGCATCGCGCTGGTCGGCCCCGTGCTCGGCACCGTGGTCTTCCTGTACGGCGGCTGGCCGTTCCTGGTCGGCGGCGTACGGGAGGTGCGCGACTCCGCGCCCGGGATGATGCTGCTGATCGGGATGGCGATCACGGTGGCGTACGTCGCCTCGCTCGCCACCAGCCTCGGCTACTTCGGCCTGGACTTCTGGTGGGAGCTGGCCGCGCTGGTCACCATCATGCTGCTGGGCCACTGGCAGGAGATGAAGGCGATCGGGCAGGCCCAGGGCGCGCTGGCGGCGCTCGCGGCGTTGCTGCCCGACGACGCGGAGCGGATCGACGGCGACGAGATCACACCGGTCCCGGTCGCCGAGCTGACCACCGACGACGTGGTGCTGGTGCGGTCCGGCGGCCGGGTGCCCGCCGACGGCGAGATCGTCGACGGCGCCGCCGAGCTGGACGAATCCATGATCACCGGCGAGTCCCGGCCGGTCAGCCGCGAGGTCGGCGACCGGGTGGTGGCGGGCACCGTGGCCACCGACTCCGCGATCCGGGTACGGGTCACCGCCGTCGGCGAGGACACCGCGCTGGCCGGGATCCAGCGGCTGGTCGCGCAGGCGCAGCAGTCCCGGGGGCGCGCCCAGGTGCTGGCCGACCGGTTCGCCGCGATGCTGTTCTACATCGCGACCGCCGCCGCGGTGGCCACCTTCGGCTTCTGGCTCGGCCGCGACATGGTCGACGAATCGGTGGTACGTACCGTCACGGTGCTGGTGATCGCCTGCCCGCACGCGTTGGGGCTGGCGATCCCGCTGGTGATCGCGCTGTCGACAGCGGTCTCAGCGAAGGCCGGCATCCTGGTCAAGGACCGGTTCGCGCTGGAGCGGATGCGTACGGTCGACGCCGTACTGTTCGACAAGACCGGCACCCTGACAAAGGGCGCGCACGTGGTGACCGGTGTCGCCGGAGCCGGTGACGTGGGCGACGACGAGGTGCTGCGGCTGGCCGGCGGGGTTGAGGCCGACAGCGAGCACCCCCTGGCACGAGCCATCGTCACCGCCGCCAGCGAGCGCGGCGAGCCGGCGCGCGCGTCGGACTTCCGGTCGCTCACCGGCCGGGGGGTACGCGCCAGCATCGACGGCGCCGAGTACGCCGTCGGCGGCCCCGCGCTGCTGCGGGAGCTGGAGGCTGACGTACCCGAGGAGCTGGCGACCACCACCGGCGGCTGGTCGGAGCGGGGCGCGGCGGTGCTCCACCTGCTGCGCCTCAACGGCGCCACCGCAAACGGCGCTCGCAACGGCGCCAACCCGGACGGCGCCCAGGTCGTCGGCGCGATCGCCCTGGAGGACGAGGTACGGCCGGAGGCGAAGCAGGCGATCGCGCAGCTGCGCGCGCAGGGCGTACGCACCATCGCGATGATCACCGGCGACGCCCGCCCGGTGGCCGAGGCGGTCGCCGCCGACCTCGGCTTCGTCAAGGGGCAGGACGAGGTGTTCGCCGAGGTGCTCCCCGCCGACAAGGACCGTACGGTGGCCGAGCTGCAGAGCCGGGGCCTGACCGTGGCGATGGTCGGCGACGGGGTGAACGACGCGCCGGCGCTGGCCCGCGCCGACGTCGGGATCGCGATCGGCGCCGGCACCGACGTGGCGATCGAGTCCGCCGGGGTGGTGCTCGCCTCGTCCGACCCGCGCGGGGTCACCGGTGTGATCCGGCTGTCCAAGGCGTCGTACCGGAAGATGGTCCAGAACCTGGCCTGGGCCGCGGGCTACAACGTGGTGGCGATCCCGCTCGCCGCCGGGGTGCTCTCCGGGGTCGGCATCACGCTGAGCCCGGCGGTCGGCGCGATCCTGATGTCGGCGTCCACCATCGTGGTGGCGCTCAACGCCCAGCTGCTGCGCAGAGTCCAGCTCGCTCCCGAATCGGCGTGACGGGTGGGCGCCGCTACTCCACTTCGATGGAGCAGCCGTCGGCGGTGATCTTGACCGTCGCGGTGACCCGCTCACCTTTTGCCACGGTGACCTGCGCGCCGCACACCTGCTCCAGCGGCCCCAGCCCCTGCTCCCCCGAGGTCGGGCAGACGCTCTGACACGTCCGGTACCAGCTGATCACGCGGTACCGCCCCGGCTCCAGCGCCTGGGTCAGCGCGATCGGCTGGCCCGGGAAGCCCTTCTCCACCAAGGGCTTGGCCGCCATCGACTCGATCCGTACGTACCAGATGGTCCGGGTCGAGGCGGTGCCGGACTGGCCGACGGTGAGGGTGCCGGTGTCGCCGGAGGGCAGCGCGGCGGGGCTGGGCGCGGCGGTCGCGGGGCCGGCGCCGGGGTCGCGTGGAGCCGCTC
>JBOGDF010000106.1:0-15264 GCA_050701635.1 Micromonosporaceae bacterium
TTGGAGAACCGTCCGAATACAACACCGGTATTCGGACGAACCTCCGCCTTGCCGGACCGCCGCCTGACACCTGTCTCGCTCGACCAAGATCCACAGGACAGACCCTAGCCGCCCGGCGAGGCCGACATCGCGCTGGAGCGGACCAGGGTACGGATCTGGCGCAGCACCACCGACAGCGCCGCCAGGTCGGCCTGCGATTCGCCGAACTCGCCGATCGCGTTGCGGGCGCGGGCGATGTTCGACGCGTTCGCCTGCTCCCACGCCTCGATCCGGGCGTCGGCGCCCAGCTCGTCGGGCGTACTGGAGAGCACCTCGGTGGTGAGGGCGGCGAGGGCGGCGTACAGGTCGTAGCGCAACGCCATCCGGGCCAGGGTCTGCCACCGGTCCAGCCGGGACAGTGCGGAGACCCGGTCCAGCAGCGCGTCGATCTTGAACCGCTCCGACAGCGCGTAGTAGACGCCGGCCACCTGCTGCAGCCCGAAGCCGGTGGCGCGCGAGACCTCGACCACGTCGAGCAGGCCGAACCCGTACATCAGGCGGGTGGACCAGCCCGCCAGCTCCTCCGGTACGCCGAGCTTGGCCAGCTTCGCCGCCCACTCCCGCAGCGACTCCGCCTCGGTCCCGCAGAACAGCTCCCCGACCCGGGGCAGCAGCTCGCTGATGCCGGGACGCAGCCGCGCGATCTCCGCCGGTACGTCGACCGGGGTACGCGTCTGCACCAGCCACCGTACGGCCCGGTCCAGCAGCCGCCGGCTCTCCAGACACACCGCGACCTGGGCCTCGGCCGGCACCTGGTTGTCCAGCGCCTCGACCGCCCGCCACAGCTCGGGCAGCCCGAAGACGTCGCGTACCACCACGTACGCCCGCAGGATGTCGGCGGCGGACGCGCCGGTCTCCTCGACCGCCCGGAAGAAGAAGGTGGTGCCGCCCCGGTTCACCGCCTCGCTGACCAGCACCGTGGTGACGATCTCGCGGCGCAGCGGGTGGTCGCCGGTGAGCTCGGCGAAGCGCTCCCGCAGCGGGGTCGGGAAGTAGCTGACCAGCAGCTCGCGGGTCCACTCCTCGTCGGGCAGCTCGGAGTCGCCGATCTCGTCCTCCAGGCGCAGCTTCGCGTACGACAGGAGCACCGCGAACTCCGGAGAGGTGAGCCCCAGCCCGTTGGCGGCCCGGGTGTCCAGCTCCTCCTCGGTGGGCAGCGCCTCCAAGGCGCGGTCCAGCCGGCCGCTGCGTTCCAGCTCCGCGATCAACCGCCGGTGTACGGACAGCAGCGGCGCCGCCTGCTGGCGGGCGTTGGCCAGCGCGGTGGCCTGGTCGTAGTTGTGCGCCAGCACCAGCCCGGCGACCTCGTCGGTCATCGAGGCGAGCAGCTCCACCCGCTCGTCGGCGGGCAGCTTCCCCTCGGCGATCGCCCGGTTCAGCAGGATCTTGATGTTGACTTCGTGGTCGGAGCAGTCCACCCCGGCGGAGTTGTCGATGAAGTCGGTGGTGACCTTGCCGCCGGTCCCGGTAGCACCGCCGCCGGCTCCCTGCAACGCATACTCGATCCGGCCGCGCTGGGTCAGCCCCAGGTTGCCGCCCTCCCCGATCACCCGGCAGCGCAGCTCACGGCCGTCGACGCGCACCGGGTCGTTGGCCTTGTCGCCGACGTCGGCGTGGCTCTCGGCGGCGGCCTTCACGTACGTGCCGATGCCGCCGTTCCACAGCAGGTCGACCGGAGCGCGCAGGATCGCCTTGATCAGCTCCGGCGGTGGCAGCTCGGTCACCGTGGCGTCGGTGATCCCCAGCGCCTCGCGCAGCTGCGGCGAGATCGGGATCGACTTGGCGGTACGCGGCCACACCCCGCCGCCCTTGCTGATCAGCGACTTGTCGTAGTCGTCCCAGCTCGACCGCGGCACCGTGAACAGCCGCTGCCGCTCCCGGAAGCCGACCGCCGCGTCCGGCGACGGGTCGACGAACACGTGCCGGTGGTCGAACGCGGCGACCAGCCGGATGTGCTCGGAGCAGAGCATGCCGTTGCCGAACACGTCGCCGGACATGTCGCCGATCCCGACCGCGGTGAAGTCCTGGGTCTGGGTGTCGACGCCCAGCTCTCTGAAGTGGCTCTTCACCGACTCCCAGGCGCCCCGGGCGGTGATGCCCATCTTCTTGTGGTCGTACCCGACGGAGCCGCCGGAGGCGAACGCGTCGCCCAGCCAGAAGCCGTACTCCACGGCGATCTCGTTGGCCAGGTCGCTGAAGGTCGCGGTGCCCTTGTCGGCGGCGACCACCAGGTACGTGTCGTCGCCGTCGTGGCGTACGACCTGAGGGGGTGTCAGGACTTTGCCGGAGGTCGGGTCCAGGTTGTCGGTGACGTCCAGCAGCGCCGAGATGAACATCTTGTAGCAGGTCTGCCCCTCGGCGAAGAACGCGTCCCGGTTGGACGCCGGCGGCGCCTGCTTGAGTACGAAGCCGCCCTTCGCGCCGACCGGCACGATCACCGCGTTCTTCACCATCTGGGCCTTGACCAGCCCCAGCACCTCGGTACGGAAGTCCTCCCGGCGGTCCGACCAGCGCAGCCCGCCGCGCGCCACCGCGCCGAACCGCAGGTGTACGCCCTCGAACCGCGGCGAGTACACGAAGATCTCGTACCGGGGCCGGGGCAGCGGCAGCTCGGGGATCTTCTGCGGCTCCAGCTTGAACGCGATGTACGACTTGGGCCGCCCGCCGTCGTTCACGCCGCGCTGGAAGAAGTTGGTACGCAGCGTCGCCAGCACCAGGTTGAGGAAGCTGCGCAGGATCCGGTCCTGGTCCAGGCTGCTCACCCGGTCCAGCTCGGCGTCGATCGCACCCACCAGCTCGTCGGTGAACTGCGCCCGCTGCTCCGCACTGACCGCCAGCACCGGGCTGAACCGGGTCTCGAACAGCGCCACCAGCAGCGCCGCCACCCCGGGGTACGCGGTGAACGTGGACTGCATGTAGTCCTGGCTGTACGGGGTCCCCGCCTGCCGCAGGTACTTCGCGTACGAGCGCAGGATCACCGCCTGCCGCCAGGTCAGCCCGGCGCGCAGCACCAGCTCGTTGAACCGGTCCACCTCGGCTTCGCCGCGCCACGCCGCCGAGAACGCGTTCTCCACCTTGGACTGGATCTCCGCCATGTCCAGGCAGTTCTCCGGCGGCATCAGGCCGAAGTCGTACAGGTAGATCACGCCGTCCTCGCGGCGGATCTCGTACGGGCGCTCGTCGGCGACCTGCACGCCCAGCGAGTGCAGCACCGGGAGCACCGCGGAGAGCATCATCGGCTCGCCGTACCGGAAGACCTTGAACCGCACCTGGTCCGGCGCGCTCGGCTTGCGGTAGAGGTGCATCGCGAGCTGGCCCGGCTCGTCGAGCAGCTCCAGCTTCGCCAGGTCCTTGATCGCCTCGTACGGGGTGTGCTCGTCCTTGTACGTCTGCGGGTACGCGTCGACGTACCGCTGGTGCAGCTGTTTCGCCTGCTCCTCGCCGAGCTTGCGATCGAGCGCGATGTCGAAGTCGTCGTCCCAGTGCCGGGTGGCGTCGACCAACTCCTGCTGGATCGCGTCGATGTCGTAGTCGGTGGGCGGGCTCGCCGGGTCGGTACGCACGATGAAGTGCACCCGGGCGAGCGGGCTCTCGCTGACCCGCGTGGTGTAGTCGACCCCGACGCCGTTCAGCTCCCGGAGCAGGATCTCCTGGATCTTGAGCCGGTTGGCGGTGGTGAACCGGTCCCGCGGCAGGTAGACCAGGCAGGACATGAACCGCCCGTACGCGTCCTTGCGCAGGAACAGCCGCAGCTGCCGCTTGCCCGCCAGCCGCAGCACGCCCATCACGTTGGCGAAAAGCTCGTTGGTGGTGGTCTGGAACAGCTCGTCGCGGGGGTACGTCTCCAGGATCTCGATCAGATCCCGGCCGGAGTGGCTGCGGGAGGAGAGCCCGGAGCGCTCCATCACCTCGGCGACCTTGCGCTTGACCACCGGGAGCTCGCGTACCGAGTGCAGGTACGCCGCCGACGCCAGCAGCCCGAGGAACCGCTTCTCGCCGATCACGTCGCCGTCGGCGTCGAAGGTCTTCACGCCCACGTAGTCCAGGTACGCCGGCCGGTAGACCGTGGCGCGCGCGTTCGCCTTGGTGATGATCAGCAGCCGCTTCTCGAGGGCCTTGGCGTACGCCTCCGGCGCCATCGACGAGAGCACCCGCGGCCGCTGCTGGTCGGTACGCAGCACCCCCAGCCCGGTGCCGAGCTGCGCTTCCAGCACCTCCTCGTCGACCAGCTTGTACTCGCGGTAGCCGAGGAAGGTGAAGTTGTCGGCGGCGAGCCACCGCAGCAGGTCCACGGTGTCGGTGATGTCCTTGGCCGGCACCGGCAGCTGCGAGGCCTCCGGGGCGGCCAGCTCGTCGGCCAGCTCCAGCGCCTTGTGCCGCATCTTCTGCCAGTCCTCGACCACCTCGCGTACGTCGGTGAGCACGCTGGTGACGTCGCGCTGCAGCTCCTCGAGCTTCGCCGGATCCCGCTGCCGGTCGACCTCGAGGTGCATCCAGCTCTCGACCATCTCGTCGGGGCCGGCGTCGTCGAGCTCCAGCTCGGGGCAGACCTCGAGCAGCTTGCCGAGGAACTCACGGCGTACCACCACCTGGGGGTGCACCACCAGGTGCACCTCCAGACCGTGTGCGGTGAGCGCGGCGGTGACCGAGTCGACCAGGAACGGCATGTCGTCGGTGACGATCTGCAGCATGGTGTGGGGCGCGATCCCGGGGCGCTCGTCGGGTGTGGTGATCGAGACCTTCGCCTCGCCGGCCAGCCGCTGCTCGGCCAGCGCGCGGTGCGCCACGGTGGCCTCGTACAGGTCCCGGCCGGTACGCCCGAACAGCTCCTCGTCCGGCACCAGCCGCCAGTACCGGTCCAGCAGCTCCGCGATCTCGGGGTTGTCCGCCGCCAGCTGCTGGGCCTCGGCGACCAGCCCTTCGCGGCTGGGCACCTCCTCCAGCAGCGACTCGTCCGCCTCGGCGGCCGCCAGCTCGGCGGCGACCGACGTGGGACCCGCCCCGTCTTGGCGCGCCGGGCTGGCGGCGACCACGCCGTCGGGCGCGCCGTCGGGTGATTCCGGGACCGCTCGCGCGCGCGTACCGTCCGCGCTCTTCGTCGCACGCCGCCGCGTCATAGGGTGCTCACTCTCCTCGCTGAGACCGAACCTCCGCAGACCACCCGAACGGTGCCGACTTCTGCTGACTCGTGGTCGTGGAGGTACGTCGTCGCGGGTGTCTCTGCCCAGCCTAGAGCGCCCGGGGCGGGATGCGCTGCGCTGGGCCGGCTGCCATACCCACTGCAGTGACATACCCGAAACCAGGACTCGCCGGTACGACGCTCAACGTCACGCGCAGTGACTGTCTTTGCCGACCTACCGCGCGTCGCGTTTACTCCGCGTCGTCTTTGCTCGGCGTCGTCGTTTCCCGGCGTCGTCGTCCGGGTCGGCGCCGAGCTCGTGCTGGCTGAGCTGCCAGACCGGGCGCAGGCCGCCCACCAGGGTGTCGACGATCTCGGCGGCGTACCGGCCGTCGGGGTCGTAGTCGGGGTCGAAGACGGTGACCTCCACGCCCAGGCAGGCGGGCCGGGTCACCAGGTCGGCGATCATGTGCTCCAGCTCCACGAACGCGATCCCGCCCGGGTCGGGGGCGTCCACCGCGGGCATCGCCGCCGGGTCCAGCACGTCGACGTCGACGTGCACCCAGTAGCCGTCCACCGCGCCCAGCTCCTCGATCGCCCAGGCGGCGCTGCGGCCCGGCCCTTCGGCCCGGATCTGCGGCACCGTACGGTGCACGATCCCGGCCGCCTTCAGGTCCATCCGGTACTCGTCGGAGTCGCGGATACCGAGCACCACGACATCCTCTTCCCGCAGGTACGGCCGCAGCTCGTCGATGTTGGTCAGGTCGCCCTGGCCGCGGCCGGTGACCAGCGCCAGGTCCTCCCCCGCGGCGGCCCCGGTGTACTCGGCGTTGCCGGCGTGCCGGAAGTCGGAGTGCCCGTCGATGAAGATCAGCCCGTACCGGCCGCCCTCGGCCGCGCGCCGCCGCCGCATCGCCAGCGCGGAGCCGAGCAGGATCGAACAGTCACCGCCGAGCACCACCGGGAAGTCGCCGCGCTCGATCAGCCCTCCGATCCGCTCGGCGAGCCGGACCGTGTAGTCGGCGATCACGTCGGCCTGGCACACCCCGTCGCCGGGCCGCCAGCCCTCCGGGTCGTACCGGGGTGCCACCACGCAGCCGGCCTCCACGGCGTGCAGCCGCGCCAGCAGCCCGTGGTCGCGCAGCGCCCCCGGCGCCTTCGCGCAGCCTGGCACCGTGCCGGGGCCGGGCGGCCGTAGCCCCAGGTTGGACGGCGCGTCGAGGAGTGCGATGCGGCGCATGGGCGGCTCAGAACAACGCGTTGGCGAGGTTGCGGCGCGCCTGCACCACGGCCGGGTCGTCCGGCTCCGCCAGAGCGAACAGCGAGATCAGGTGGGTACGGGCGGCCTCCCGCTCGTCACCGCTGGTGCGGCGTACCAGCTCGACCAGCCGGGCGTACGCCTGCTCCGCGAGGCCGGAGAGCACCTCGACGTCGGCGGCGCGCGCCTGCGCCTCGATGTCGTCCGGGCGCTGCGCCGCCTCACCGATCACCTGGTCCGGATCCAACCCCTCGGTACGCCGCAGCAGCCTTACCTGCGCCAGCCCGGCCTCCGCGCCCGGGTCAGCGGGACGCTCGGCGAGCAGCTTGGTGTAGAGCGCCTCCGCGCCGGCGTAGTCGCCGCTGGCCAGCGCGTCCTCGGCGGCGTCGACCTGCTC
Source organism: Micromonosporaceae bacterium (assembly GCA_050701635.1). Lineage (GTDB taxonomy): Bacteria > Actinomycetota > Actinomycetes > Mycobacteriales > Micromonosporaceae > WHSM01. The sequence goes on from JBOGDF010000106.1 coordinate 6,814, forward strand.
GTCGGCCTGCTCCGCGGCCGGTTCCGCCGCCGCCCCGGCCGGGGCAGCGGAGAGGCCGGCCTGCTTCGCCGCCTCGAGCAGCGCGTCCAGCCACTGCCGCAGCTGACTTTCCGGGATTACGCCGCTGAAGGCGTCCACCGGCTGGCCGCCGATCACCGCGTACACCATCGGGATGCCCTGCACCCGGAACGCCTGCGCGATCCGCTGGTTGGCATCGACGTCGATCTTGGCGAGCACCCAGCTGCCGTTGCCCTCGACCGCGAGCTTCTCCAGCACAGGGGACAGCTGCTTGCACGGCTCGCACCAGTCGGCCCAGAAGTCGATCACCACCGGGGTGTGCAGCGAGCGTTCCAGCACCTCGCTCTGGAACGTCGCCTCGCTGACGTCGATCACCGTCACGCCGCCGCCTGCCGCCGGGGTCGCGGCTTCGGCTTCACCGTTGCCGGCCGTCCCGCCCGCCAGGCCGGAATTCGGCGCGGCATTGCTGGGGGCCGGGCGACGGGCCTTCAACGCCGAAAGGTCGATCGCGCCGCGGGTGAACGCCGCGGCGGCCATCCGGGGGTCAGGTTGGCTCATGCTCCAGCCTCGCTGTCGTCGTTTCGCCTACGCATCCGCCCAGTCTGACACCCCGCGCGATACCACCGGGCACCAGGCAGCTGTGACCGGGGGCCGGGGTGCGCGGTGCCGCCGGGCCAGGTGGCGGCGGGCCTACCAGCAGGTGGGCCGGAATCCCGGGTCGGCGGGGCCGGAGCGGGCCAGTGCGTTCAGGATCCAGCGCAGCGTCGGCTTGTCGAACGCCAGCCCGATGTGCTCCACCAGGTCGTACCGGCAGGTGTCCTGGATCCGTACGTTGGTCACCAGCGCCGGGTCCCCGGTGAGGAAGGCGCTGGTGTGCGGGGTGACCAGCTCGTCGTACCGGGTGGTGATGTTGGTGTAGCGCACCCCGGGCACGGTGTCGCCGCCGCTGTTGAGCGCGGTCAGGAAGTCCGAGCCGATGGCGAACTGCGGGCAGGCGTGGCAGATCACGCCGACCGGCACCGCGAAGACATTGCTGGTGCCGTGGTTGGGCGCGCCCATGCTGATCAGCTCGTCGACGTACGCCGCGCCGCCCAGGTTCTTCAGGTAGTAGCGCGGCATCAGCCCGCCCTGGCTGTGCCCGACGATGTCGACCTTGGCGGCGCCGGTGGCTGCCAGTACGCCGCGTACGAAGGTGGCCAGCTGCGGCGCGGACTCCTCCATCCGCCGCAGCCCGCGGTTGCCGTAGTTGAGCGCGTAGACGCAGTAGCCCCGTGCCGCGATCTTCGGCGCGAAGTTGAACCAGTTCTCGGTGCCGGTCGCCGACGTGCCGTGCACCAGCACCACCGGGTACGGGTGCGCCGCGCTCGGCTGGCAGCTCCAGTTGTTGCCGTCCGGGATCCACGCCTGCAACGCCTTCGCGTCGCCGATCGGGTCGGCCGCGTACGCCGCGCTGCCACCCAGCAACAGCACTGCGGCGGTCACCACACCGGTGACCGCTGCGGCGAACAGCTTTCGCGCTCGTACCGCCATCAAAGCCTCCCCAGGCCCCAGCGTGCGGCGGGCGGGCCGCGCGCCTATTCGACGAAGGCTCTCATAATGCGGCGGTTGTTACCCGGGTGTAAACATCCGCCGGCGCGCCGGCGGGAACCGCTGCCACCGGGGACACGAAACGGCCGCCTCCGGGAGTGCCCGGGGCGGCCGTCCGTGTTGTTGACGTGCGCTATGCGGCGGTGTCGGATGCGTCGCCGGTCTGACCACCGCCACGGCTGGCGAGGAACGCCACGACGCCGACGCCCGCGAGCGCGAGCACGACCTGGACGATCGGCTCTTTCCAGCCGTACCCGGGGTCCTCGCCGAACATCATGGCCAGCCCCGAAGCGATCACCGCGCCGACGATGGCGAGCACCGGTGCCAGCCAGATCGCGTTGGCGAGTTTCCCGCGGAGCAGGTAACCGCCGACGCCACCGATGACGGCGCCGATGATGACGGCGTACAGGAAGTTCATTGGTCTCTTCACGCCTTCCGTAGGAGGGGATGGGGGAAGTCCCCGCCGGATAGGTTTGTCAGGTTTGCCGTACCCATGTCAAGACCCCTCCCCGGCGCGGCGGAAATTAGAATCTCGCGGGTTCCCGGTACTCGCCCCATTCGGCGCGCAGCGCGTCGCAGATCTCGCCGAGTGTCGCCTCCACCCGGGCGGCGTCCAGCATCGCCGGGATCATGTTCTCGTCGGTACGCGCCACCGCGACCAGCTTCGCGAGCGCGGCCTGCACCGCGGCGTCGTCGCGCTCGGTACGGCGCCGCGACAGGATCCGCTTCTGCTCCAGCTCCACCTCGTGCGAGACCCGCAGGATCTCCAGCGGCTTCTCCACGGTCTTGGTGTGTACGTTGACCCCGACGATCTTCTTGTCGCCCTTCTCGAGCGCCTGCTGGTAGACGAACGCGGCCTCGGCGATCTCCGCCATGAACCAGCCGTCCTCGATGCCGCGCAGGATGCCGGAGGTCATGGGGCCGATCTTGTGTTTTTCAGAGGCCCCCATCTCCTTGATCCGGGCGAAGATCGCCTCCGCCTCGGCCTCGATCTTGTCGGTGAGCGCCTCGACGTACCAGGAGCCGCCGAGCGGGTCGGCGACGTTGACCACGCCGGTCTCCTCCATCAGCACCTGCTGGGTACGCAGCGCGATCTCCGCCGACTCGTCGGTGGGCAGCGCGAGCGTCTCGTCGAGCGCGTTGGTGTGCAGCGAGTTGGTCCCACCCAGCACCGCGGCGAGCGCCTCCACCGCCGTACGCACCACGTTGTTGTACGGCTGCTGCGCGGTCAGCGACACGCCCGCGGTCTGGGTGTGGAACCGCAGCCACTGTGCGCGCTCGTCGGTGGCGCCGTACACGTCGCGCAGCCAGCGGGCCCAGATCCGGCGGGCGGCGCGGAATTTCGCGATCTCCTCGAAGAAGTCCAGGTGCGAGTCGAAGAAGAAGCTCAGCCCCGGTGCGAAGTGGTTGACGTCCAGCCCGCGGGAGAGCCCGAGCTCCACGTACCCGAAACCATCAGCCAGGGTGTACGCCAGCTCCTGCGCGGCGGTGGAGCCGGCCTCCCGGATGTGGTAGCCGGAGACCGACAGCGGCTTGTAGCGCGGGATCTCGTGCGCGGTGTGTTCGATCAGGTCGCCGATCAGCCGCAGGTGCGGCTCCGGCGCGAACAGCCACTCCTTCTGGGCGATGTACTCCTTGAAGATGTCGGTCTGCAGCGTGCCGTCCAGCTTGGACAGATCGGCGCCCTGCCGCTCGGCGGCGACCAGGTACATCACGAAGATCGGCACCGCCGGCCCAGAGATCGTCATCGAGGTGGTGACGTCCTCCAGCGGGATGCCGCCGAACAGCACGTCCATGTCGGCGGCGGAGTCGATCGCGACGCCGCAGTGGCCGACCTCGCCGAGGCTCTTCAGGTCGTCGGAGTCGCGCCCCATCAGGGTCGGCATGTCGAACGCCACCGACAGCCCGCCGCCACCGGCGCCCAGGATCAGCTTGTAGCGCTCGTTGGTCTGCTGCGCGTTGCCGAACCCGGCGAACTGCCGGATGGTCCAGGTCCGTCCCCGGTAACCCGTCGGATAGAGCCCTCGGGTGTACGGGAATTCGCCCGGCCAGCCGATCCGCTCGAAACCGGGCGGCTCGTGTCCCGGCTCGGGGCCGTACACCGGGTCGACCTCGACGCCGGACAGAGTCGTGAAGTCCGCGTCTCGGGTCCGCGCGGCGTCGTACCGCTGCTGCCAGCGTTCCCGGCCGTCGGCGATCTGCTCGGCGTTCATCAGGCTCCTCCTGGATCGGCGCTCCCTCCCCAGATAGTAGGACGTCCAAGTAAATGCTGCGTACGGAGTGTCGTCCACCACATAACCGCTGAGTTGCGCCGGGCCGTGGCCGTAACATGTGGCGTCGTGAGCACTCCTTACCGGCACCGTGGTCTCGGACTGACCCTGGCACTCACCTCGGCGGTCGCCTTCGGCGGCTCGGGGGCCTTCGCCAAGCCGCTGATCCAGGCCGGCGTCAGCCCGCTGCAGGTGACCTGGCTGCGGGTCGCCGGCGCCGCCCTGGTGCTGGTCCCACTGCTGATCCAGCACCGCGCGGTGGTCCGCCCGCACCTGAAGCTGCTGGTGACGTACGGCCTGCTGGCGATCGCCGGTTGCCAGGCGTTCTACTTCGCCGCGGTCTCCCGGATCCCGGTCGGGGTGGCGATCCTGGTGGAGTTCATGGGGCCGGTGCTGGTGCTGCTGTGGCTGAAGTTCGGGGCGCGGCGCCACGTCTCCGGGCGGGCCGCGATCGGCGTGGTGCTCGCCGTCACCGGGCTCGCGATGGTGGTCGAGGTGTGGTCCGGGATGCGCTTCGACCTGCTCGGGCTGCTGCTCGGCTTCGGCGCGGCGTGCTGCCAGGCGTTCTACTTCGTACTCGCCGACCGGGGCGAGGAGAACCCGGTCGACCCGCGCGCGGTGATCGCGTACGGGCTGCTGTTCGGCGCGCTCGGGCTGACCGTGGTCAGCCAGCCGTGGCAGATCGACTGGGCGGTGCTCGGCGCGGCGCTGCCGCTGGGCTCCGGCACCGCACCGGCCTGGTTCCTGGTGGGCTGGATCGTGCTGATCGCCACGGTGCTGGCGTACCTGACCGGGATCTCCGCCGTGCGGAAGCTGTCCGCGCAGGTCGCCGCCGCGGTGGCGTGCCTGGAGGTCGTGGTCGCCGCCGGCGTCGCCTGGCTGGCGCTGGGCGAGTCGCTGTCGCTGCTGCAGATCGTCGGCGGCGCGGTCGTACTCGCCGGCGCCTTCATCGCCCAGACCGCCGCCGGCACCGCCTCACCCGCCGCGGAGCTGCCCGCCCCGGAGCCGGAGCCGGCCACCGTCTGAGACAGAATCCCCAGCGTGGAAACGGTACGCCGGATCCAGCGGGCTCTGCTGGCGGTCGCCCTGGTACTCGCGGTGGGCACCGTCGGGTACGTCATGCTCGGGTTCAGCCCGGTCGAGGCGCTCTACCAGACCGTCACCACCGTCGCCACCGTCGGCTTCCGCGAAGTGCACCCCCTGGGCACCGCGGGTCAGGTGTTCACGATGGCGCTCATCCTGGCCGGAGCCGGCACCATGCTCTACACCTTCGGAGTGCTCCTCGAAGCCTTGATCGAGGGGCACCTGCGGCAACACCTGAGGGAGCGCCGGATGGCACGCGACATAGCGAAGATGACCGACCACGTCATCATCTGCGGGCTGGGCCGGGTGGGCCGCGCCTGTGCGGCGTACCTGAACTCCATCGGGCAGCAGACGGTGATCATCGATCGCGACCCGGAGCGGTTCACCGGCGTCGAGAACCCACACGTGGTCGGCGACGTCACCGATGACAATGTGCTCAACGCCGCCGGGATCGCGCACGCCCGGGCGCTGATCGCCTCGCTCGACGCCGACGCCGACAACGTGTACGTGACGCTCTCCAGCCGGGCGCTGCGTCCCGACCTGAGGATCATCGCGCGCGCCCGTAACGACGGCTCCAAGTCCACGTTGGTACGCGCCGGAGCGAACCGGGCGGTCAACCCGCAGCTGATCGGTGGCCGCCGGATGGCCACGTTCGCGCTGCAGCCTCACGTCGCCGAGTTTCTGGACGGCGTACTGCACGACGAGTCGCTGGACTACCGGATCGAGCAGGTCGAGATCGCGCACGATTCGCGGCTGGTCGGCCAGCATCTGCGGGACACCTCGCCGGGCGACGGAGATGGTGCCCTGCCGCTGGCCGTACGCCAGGGTGAGGACGGAGAGTTCCTCACCAACCCCTCACCGGCCACCCGGCTGGAGCCCGGGTCGATCCTGATCGTGGTGGGCACCGCCGCGCAGCTCGACGCCCTGCGCCGCCACGCCACCCCCTGACGCCGTTGCCGGTGCGGCTCATTCCGGGGGTACGAAGTCACCAGCGCCCAGCCGGAGTTTCCGCAGCGCGGTGAAGACCTGCTCGCACTCGTCGGTGTCGAGCCCGTCGAGCCCGAATCCGGCGGCCATCAGATCCTTGGTCGCGCGGTCCATCACGGTACGGCCCTCGCTCGTGATCGCCGCCAGCACGCCCCGGCCGTCCGCCGGGTTGGGCTTGCGCCGCACGTACCCCTGCCGGGTCAGCCGCTCCACGATGTTGGTGACGCTGGTCGGGTGCACCATCAACCGCTCCCCGATCACCCGCATCGGCAGCTCGCCGCGCCGGCTGAACGCGAGCAGCACCAGCGCCTCGTACCGGGCGAAGGTCAGCTGGTACGGCCGGAGCAGGGCGTCGTAGCGCGCCAGCAGCAGCTGGTGCACCCGCATGATCGAGGTGGCGACCTGCATCGCGGCGCTGGGACCGAACTCGCGATCCCAGCGCTGGCCGGCCCGCTCGATCGGGTCGAACGGAAGATTCAGCGGCTTGCCCACACACGCACCGTAGCCCGTGTGTGGGCACCGCTCGCCGCAGCGCGTCGGGTTACGCGTCCGGGATGTGTACGTCCTCGACCACGATGTCGACGGAGAGCACGTCCACGCCGAGCATCGACTCCACGGTGTCGGCGACCTGCTCGCGTACCTGGTTGGCCACGTCGTACACCCGGTTGCCGTACGCCACCACCAGGGTGACGCCGATGCTGGCGGTCTCTCCGTCCAGCTTGGCCGCCACGCCCTTCGCGGCCGCCGCCTCGCTGTCGTCGCTGACCCCCAGCAGCCGGCCCGCGTCCCGCCCCAGCTCGTGTACGCCGGTCACCTTCCGTACGGCGATCGCCGCCACCTTCTCGATCACCTCGGCGACGACCGTGGTCGCGCCCTGGCGCACCACCGGCGCGGCCGGGGCCTCGGTCGGAGCTTCGGTGGTCGCATCGACGGCGGAGTCGCTGGTCGATGCCGCCTCAGGCACGTCCACCGCGCCGCCCAGCTCGTCAGCCGTCACCGCATCGGTCGACTCGATCGCGGCCGCGTCCGGCGCCTCGACGCCACTCGCGTCACCGGCGATCTCAGCCGGCTCGGTGACGGCCTCACCCTCGCCGGCCGCTACCTCGTCGCCGGAAACGTCCTCAGCCTCAGCCTCGTCCACTGCCTCGGCGCCGCCCTCAGCAGCGGCCACGTCCACAGCGTCAGCCCCGGAGTCGCCGTCCGCCGCGGCCACCGCGTCGGCCTCGTCCGTGACCTCGCCGCCGCCCTCGTCACCCGCACCAGCCAGGTCTACGTCCTCGGCCTCAGCCTCGGTCTCGGCCTCGTCAGCCGCCGCGGCCGCGTCCGTGGCTTCCCCCTCGGACTCCGCCTCGCCGCTCTCGGCAGCCGGGTCGACCGCTTCGTCCCCGCCCTCGACCTCAGCCTCGCCACCACCCTCGGCAGCCGTGTCCACGGCGTCGTCCGCGGCTTCCGGCGTCTCGGCGTCGACGGTCGCCGCCGCGTCGTCGACCTCTGTCGCGTCGACCTCCGTCGCGTCGACCTCCGTCGCGTCGACCTCCGTCGCGTCGGCAGCCTCCGGGGCCGCCTCGGCGGCGTCCGTACCCCCGCCGGTGTCTTCAGGCTCCGGCGTCGCCTGCTCCTCGCCGGAGAGCTCGGCGCCGTCCTCGCCTTCGGCGTCCACATCGGACTCCGTCCCAGCGTCCACATCGGACTCGACTGCCGCTTCGTCCTCCACCTGCGCGGCTTCCCCGCCGCCCTCCGCGACCGACGCCACACCGATCGCGCGCGGCTCCGCCGCGGCCTCGTCGGCGCCCTCCGGGGTCGTCTCGTCGGTGTCCGGCTCCTCCACCGCGACACCCGTTTCCGGGGTGGCATCTCCGTCTGTCAGCGTGGATTCCTTCGACTCCGGTACGCCGTCCGGCCGGGGTGAGGGGCGGTCGCTACGACGCGAGAACGAGAAGTGGCGGGCGAAGTCGTTCATGGTGGGCTCCCCAGAGAAATGTGGGTGGTAGGAGTGATCGGGAGCCTACAAGCTTTCGGGGAACGGGAGGTGACCGGAAAGCCGGTATTACCCGTCTGTGCACGGTACGGCGGCAGACCCGCCTCACGGCTCGTACGCCGGCCCGCTTCACGGCTCGTACGTCAGCACCGCGACACCGTTGGCGCGCTGGATCTCGATGCGTTCCAGGTCGGTACGCGCGAACCCGGTGACGACCCTGATCCACGGCTCCTCGCCCGGCGCGACCTGCCACGTGGCGACCGTCTCCGACTGCCCGGTACGCGAGATCACGACCAGCGAATAGCTCGCCCGCTGCCCCGGCTCGTAGCCGCCCGCGCTGCCGTACCGGCAGGTCATTTCGATCTTCGTACCCTCCCCGGCGTCGGTGAGCAGCAGCTCCGCCTGCACCAGGCTGTTGCCGCCCACCGGCCGCATCGGGGTCATCGCCGGAGCGCTGGCACTGGGCCGCGCGGTGGGCGGACCCGGCGGCTGCGCCGGCGCCACCACCGACACCGCGATCCACGCCGC
>JBOGDF010000107.1:0-15194 GCA_050701635.1 Micromonosporaceae bacterium
CAGCACATCCCGCAGGTGAAGGGGTTCTGGGAGAAGTTCTACTTCAAGCCCGGCAACATGGGCTATCCGGTGTTCGACACCGCGGTGGGTCGCATCGGCGTCTACATCTGCTACGAACGCCACTTCCCCGAGGGCTGGCGAGCACTTGGCCTGGCCGGCGCGAAGATCGTGTTCAACCCGTCGGCGACCAGCCGCAGCCTCTCGGAGTACCTGTGGCAGCTGGAGCAGCCGGCGGCGGCGGTCGCCAACGAGTACTTCATCGGCGCGATCAACCGGGTCGGCGTCGAGCCGCTCGGCGACAACGAGTTCTACGGCCAGTCGTACTTCGTGGACCCGCGCGGCCAGCTGGTCGGCGACGCGGCCTCCGACACCGAGGAGGAGGTCGTGGTACGCGACCTCGACCTGGAGCTGCTGGCGCAGGTACGCGACGTGTGGGCGTTCTACCGGGACCGCCGCCCCGATACCTACGGCCCGCTCGCGACCCCCTGAGAGCCCGCTCACGACCCCCTGAGAGGCAGAGATGAGCATCCTGATCCGAGGCGGCACCGTGCTGTCGGCCACCGGGCCGCACGCCGCTGACGTGCTGGTAGAAGGCGAGCGGATCGTGGCGCTCGCCGCGGCCGAGGCCGGGCTCAGCGACACCTGGGCGAACAGCGCCGGCAGCGTCATCGACGCCGCCGGCAAGTACGTACTCCCCGGCGGGATCGACGTACACACCCACATGGAGATGCCTTTCGGGGGTACGCACTCCCACGACACCTTCGGCACCGGCACCACCGCGGCGGCGTGGGGCGGCACCACCACGATCATCGATTTCGCGGTGCAGCCGAAGGGGCAGACCCTGCTGTCCACACTGGACAGGTGGCACGAGAAGGCCGACGGCAACTGCGCCATCGACTACGGCTTCCACATGATCATCTCCGACGTCAACGAGGGCACCCTCAAGGAGATGGACGCGTGCGTGGCGGCCGGGGTGAACAGCTTCAAGATGTTCATGGCGTACCCGGGGGTCTTCTACGCCACCGACGGGGAGATCCTGCTCGCGATGCAGCGCGCCGCCGACAACGGCTCGCTGATCATGATGCACGCCGAGAACGGCATCGCGATCGACCAGCTCGTCGCGCAGGCGCTCTCCAAAGGCCAGACCGACCCGGTGCACCACGGGTTGACCCGGCCGGCGGAGCTGGAGGGCGAGGCGACACACCGCGCGGGGGTCCTCGCCAAGGTCACCGGGGCGCCGCTGTACATCGTGCACCTGTCGTCGGAGCCGGCGTTGGCGGCGGTGCGTGCAGCGCGCGACAGCGGGCAGAACATGTTCGCGGAGACGTGTCCGCAGTACCTGTTCCTGTCGCTGGACAACATGGCCGAGCCCGACTTCGAAGGCTCCAAGTACGTGTGTTCGCCGCCGCTGCGCCCCGCCCAGGAGCAGGACACGCTGTGGCGCGGACTGCGTACCAATGACTTGTCTGTGGTCTCCACCGACCACTGCCCGTTCTGCTTCAAGGACCAGAAGGAGTTGGGACGCGGCGATTTCTCGAAGATCCCCAACGGGCTGCCGGGCGTCGAGCACCGGATGGACCTGCTGCATCAAGGGGTGGTACGCGGTGAGCTGTCCCTCGCCCGCTGGGTGGAGGTCGCGTCGACCACGCCGGCCCGGATGTTCGGGCTGTACCCGCGCAAGGGCGTGATCGCGCCCGGCTCCGACGCCGACATCGTCATCTACGACCCTGCCGCGAAACAGACGCTCTCCGCGCAGACCCATCACATGAACGTCGACTACTCGGCGTACGAGGGGATGGAGATCACCGGCAAGGTCGAGACCGTGCTGTCCCGGGGCCGGGTGGTGGTCGCCGACAACGCGTTCCACGGCAGCGAGACCCACGGCAAGTTCCTGCAGCGCGAGCTGAGCCAGTACCTGATCTGATCCGGAGGCAACGATGGACTTTGGCGTGGTGCTGCAGACCGACCCGCCCGCGCGCGGCGTGATCAACGGGTTGAAGGCCGCCGAGGACTCCGGCTTCTCGTACGGCTGGACGTTCGACTCCTGCGTGCTCTGGCAGGAGCCGTTCGTCATCTACTCCCAGGTGCTCGCCGCGACCTCGCAGCTGAAGGTCGGGCCGATGGTGACCAACCCGAGCACCCGCGACTGGTCGGTCACCGCGTCGCTGTTCGCCACTCTCAACGACATGTACGGCAACCGTACGGTCTGCGGCATCGGGCGCGGCGACTCCGCCAACCGGGTGATCGGCAACAAGCCCGCCACGCTGGCGTACCTCGGTCGCGCGATGCGGGTGATCAAGGACCTCGCCGAGGGCCGCGAAGCCACGATGAACGACACCACGATCAAGATTCCGTGGATACGCGACGGCAAGCTCGAGATCTGGATGGCGGCGTACGGGCCGAAGGCGCTGAGGCTGGTGGGGGAGCAGGCCGACGGCTTCATCCTGCAGACCGCCGACCCCGATATCGCCCGCTGGACGATCGAGTCGGTGCGCTCCGCCGCCTCCGACGCCGGCCGGGATCCGGACGCGCTCACGATCTGCGTCGCCGCGCCGGCGTACGTCGGGGAGAACCTCGCCCACCAGCGGGAACAGCTGCGCTGGTTCGGTGGGATGGTCGGCAACCACGTCGCCGACCTGGTCTCCCGGTACGGCACCGACGGCCCGGTGCCGCACGCGCTCACCGACTACATCGAGGGGCGCAAGGCGTACGACTACTCCCACCACGGCAAAGCGGGCAACCCGTCGACGGACTTCGTACCGGACGAGATCGTGGACCGGTTCTGTCTGCTCGGGCCGGCGTCCGCGCACGTGGAACGGCTGCGGCAGCTCGCCGAGCTGGGCGTGGACAACTTCTCGATCTACCTGATGCACGACCAGAAGGACAAGACGCTCGCCGCGTACGGCACCGACATCATCAGCCGGGTGAACTCGGCAACGTAGCCCCTGGTCACTCCCGCGATTCGGAGGTGACGCGGGGGCGGCGTACCGCGCCACCGGGCAACGCCGCCACCCCGACCGCGACCAGCGTGAGCGCCGTACCCACCAGGGTGGCGGTCGCCAACGTGACGCCCGGTGCCGGCACCAGCAGATCCAGCAGTACGGCGCCGACCAGCTGCCCGGCGATCGCTGCCAGCCCGAACAGCAGTACGCCGGTCCAGCGCACCACCAGCGCCGCGATCGCGATGAACACCACTCCGATCGGGCCGCCCAGATACAACCACGGCTCGCTCGGGAAACCCCGCACCGGCGCGTGGAACGGCGCCTGCACCAGCCAGATCACCACCAGCAGGCTGGTGCCGGTGACGAAGTTGAGCAGGGTGGTGGTCAACGCGCTGCCGGCGGCGGCGTGCACCCGCCCGTTGATCGCCTGCTGCACCGCGATCGCGCAGCCCGCCAGCAGCGGCAGCACGATCAGCCACAGCGCCACCCCGCCGCCGATCCGACCGGACATCGCCCAGACCACCGCGACGATGGTCAGGCCGGCGCCGAGGATCCGGGGCCAGGTGTACGGCCGCGCCGCGCTCGGGCCGAGCCCCGCCCGGTCGACCAGCAGACTGGAGCCGGTCTGGCCCGCCACCACCGCGACCACGAACAGCGCCACCCCGAGCTGCCCCACGGTGAGCCCCTGGGTGGCGACGAGCGTGGCGCCACCGAACCCGCCCACGCACTGCCACAGCAGAATCGACCGGTCGCGCAGCGCGGCCCGCAGCTTCGCCACCCCGGCGCGGGCGCGGGGGACCAGCGGCACCAGGAGCAGCATCAGCAGCAGGCCACCACCGAACGAGACCACGGCGGCGAGTACGCCGTCGCCGAGGCGTACCCCCAGCTCGCCGTTGATCCGGGACTGGCCCGCCACCGCGACGCCCGAGAGGACCGCGAGCAGCACGCCGAGCACCAGCTCGGAGCGCTCCACGACGGTCGAGTGGGCAGGTACGGGGGTGGCGGTCGGCACGGTGGTCACCCGGTCATCCTCCCGCCCGCCCGGGTGCTCCGCCGCGAGATGTGGCCGAGGGAACATATCGGTCGAGGGCTGTCGGAGGCGTCCACTACGGTGCGGGCATGAGCGATGCGCACTACACCCCGATGGTCTCCGCCGAGTACGCCGAGCGGGTGCGGCAGTGGCACGAGAACGCGTACCGGATGGCCCGGACCGAGGGCAGCCAGGCACAGACGTTTGACTACCTCGGGCGCACCATCGTGGTGCCGCCGCAGGTGCATCCGATCAACGCGATGTCGCATCTGCTGGCCGGGGCGGTGCTGGCGGAGGTACGCGAGACCGACCGGGTGCTAGACATGGGCACCGGCTGCGGCGTGAACGCGATCCTGGCCGCGTCGAAGTCGACCGACGTGCTCGCGGTCGACGTCAACCCGATCGGGCTGGAGGCGGCCCGCGACAACGCCGCCCGCAACGGGGTCGCCGACCGGGTGACGGTACGCCACAGCGACGTGTTCAGGGACGTGACCGGCGAGTTCGACCTGATGATCTTCGACCCGCCGTTCCGCTGGTTCGCACCGCGATCACTGTTGGAGCGCGCCAGCACCGACGAGAACTACCAGGCGATGACCGCCTTCTTCCGCAACGCTCGCGCGCATCTGGCGCCCGGCGGCCGGATGCTGATCTTCTTCGGCAGCTCGGGCGATCTGGCGTACCTGAAGCGGCTGGTCGCCGCGGAGGGGTTCGCCGCCGAGCAGCTCAACCACCGGGAGCTCGCCAAGGACGGCTGGAAGGTCGACTACTTCACCTTCCGCGTGACACCGGAGGCATGATGTCCGCGATCCGCATCGAACCCTGGGCCGAGGACGATCTGGAGCTGCTGCACCGGAGCAACTCGCCGCAGATGACCGCGCAGCTCGGTGGCCCCGAAACCGACGAGAAGGTGATGGCCCGCCATCAGCGGTACCTGGCGATGACCGACGACACCACCGGCCGGATGTTCCGGATCGTGCTGGAGACCCCGGACGCGGGTGTGGAGAAGGTCGGCGGCAACGGCTACTGGGAGAAGGAGTGGCGCGACCAGACGGTGTACGAGACCGGCTGGCACGTGCTCCCGCCGTACCAGGGCCGCGGGATCGCGGCGGCCGCCACCCGCGAGCTGGTCGCCCTGCTACGGCGCGTGGGGCGACACCGCTACCTGCACGCGTTCCCGAAGGTGACCAACCTGCCGTCGAACGCGATCTGCCGCAAGGTGGGCTTCACGCTCCTGGAGGAGTGCGACTTCGAGTACCCCGCCGGCAACCCGATCCGCTGCAACGACTGGCGCCTCGACCTGGCCGTGCTCGAGGAACGAGACTGACCTCGTGGAGCTCGTCTTCGCCGGCCGGGTGATCGAATGGCGCGGGCCGTCACCGTACTACTTCGTCCCCGTGCCGGACGAGAAGTCCGCCGACATCCGCGAGGTGGCCGCGATGGCCACGTACGGCTGGGGCGTGATCCCGGTCGAGGCCCGGATCCGCGATGTCGCCTTCGAGACGTCGCTCTTCCCCAAGGACGGCGGCTACCTGCTGCCGCTCAAGGACGCTGTACGCAAGCCGCAGGGCCTCTCGGCTGGTGATGACGTGACCGTCGAGATGACCGTCCGCCTCCGGCGATAGGCAGTGAGCCCGCTGAAAACACGAGGAACGGGTGTCTGACGTGACCAGCCCGGAGCTGGTGAGGGGCCTGCAGGAGCGGGCGGCCCGGGCTCTTCCCGCGCAGCATGTTGAGGATGTGGCGGGGTGGTGGCTGCGCTATGCCCCGGGTTGCGCCTGGTGGGCGGGGACGGTGCTGCCGCATGGAGAGGCCGGGCCGGTCGAGTTGCTGAGCCGGATCATCGAGGCGGAGAAGTTCTATGCCGGTCGCGGCGCGACCGCGCGGTTCCAGGTCAGCCCGCCGGCGTGTCCGGCAGGGCTCGACACGTTGTTGGCAGAGCGTGGCTACCGCCGGGGGAGTCCGATGTCGTTGCGGGTGGCCTCGACCGCGCAGGTCCTGGAGCGGGTGTCGGCAGGCCCGCTGCGGGTTGGCGTGGACGACAGTCCGACGGGCGCCTGGTTCGACAGCTGGCACGCCGTGAACGGTCATGGCGGCGACTCTCGTTCCGGGCCTAGACGAGGCGGCGGATCCCGGTCCAGTAGCCGCGCATCAGTACGTTGAGCAGGCCGGTGCCGGCGGGCAGCTCCATCGCGGCCGGCTCCAGCGTCGGGGTGAGCATCGCCATCCACTGCCGATCGGGGATTGTCCGCTCGGCCCTCAACTGGCGGCGCCGCCGACGGAGATGGCCACGGTGCTGCCAGAGCCAGGACCAGCCGCGTACCTTCTCCTTCGCCCAGCCCTGTCTGAGGCCGAGCGCCAGCATCGCCAGCTCCAGCGCCACCAGCGGGGGAGCCAGCAGAAACAACGCGCGCCCGCTCCACACCGTCGTCAGCAGCATCAGCCGGTTGCGTTCGATCAGATAGAACTTGTACGCGTTGCGGGAGAACTCGTACCGGTGCACCGCCACCGCGTCGGGGACCACGACGACCCGTTCACCGAGCCGCCAGGTGCGTACCGACAGCTCCGCGTCCTCGTGGTACGCGAAGTACGCGTCGTCGAAACCGCCGAGCCGCCGCCAGTGTGCCGCGCTGGTGAGCATGCAGGCACCCGTACCGCCGAGGGTGTCGTACGGCTCGGTACGCGTCTCCGGCTGCCCGAACCCGCCCGACCACGACAACCCCAGTACGTGGATCGGGTTGGCGCCGGCGTTGATCAACGTCGGATCCTCCGAGAGCCGTACGCTGCCCACCACCACGCCGATCCCGGGCTGGTCGACCACCTCGACCAGCCGCGCCAACGTCTCGGGCTCGACCACGCAGTCGGAGTTGACCAACGCGATGTAGTCACCGGTTGCGTGGGCGGCGCCGAGGTTGCAGCCGCCGGCGAAGCCGAGATTCTCGCCCGGCGTCACCACCGTGACCCGGTCGCGGGCCGCCAGCAGCGCCACGTCGTCGGTGGCGCAGCCGTTGTCGACCAGCACCACGTCGGCCTCGACGCCTTTCGAGTCGAGCAGCGCCTCCACCGCGCGGGGCAGCCATGGCTCGGCCTTCCACGCCAGCACCACCGCCGATACGCGGGGCTGGGTCACACGGTCCTCCAAGATTCGAGCGCGGTACGCAGGCTGTCCGCCCAGTCGGGCTGAGGTGTCACACCTGCCAGTTTCCACCGGTCGTGGCCCAGCACCGAGTACGCCGGCCGGCGTGCCGGCCTGGGGAACATATCGGACGTGGTCGCGCGTACCCGGTCCGGGTCGTGGCCGGCGGCTTCGAAGACCGCGCGGGCCAGGCCGTACCAGGTGGTCTCGCCGGAGGCGGTGCCGTGGTAGATCCCGGGCGGTGCGCTGCCCGCGACAGCGGCAGTGCCCAGCTCGACCAACTGGGCCGCCAGCGCCCGCGTCCACGTCGGCTGGCCGCGCTGGTCGTCCACCACGTCGACGGTGTCCCGCTCCTCGGCCAGCCGCAGCATGGTGGCGACGAAGTTGCGGCCGTGAGCGCCGTACAGCCAAGCGGTGCGGACCACGTACCCGGTGTCAGGCAGGTGCCGCAGCACCGCCCGCTCGCCGATCAGCTTGCCCCGGCCGTACGCGTTGACCGGCGCGGTCGGCGCGTCCTCCGGGTACGGCGTGGTCGCGTCGCCGGCCAGCACGTAGTCGGTGGAGAGCTGGATCAGCCGCGCACCCGACTCGGCACACGCACTCGCCAGCAGCTCCACAGCGTGGCCGTTGATCGCCGTGGCGGTCGCCTCGTCGGCCTCGGCGCCATCCACGTCGGTGTACGCCGCGGCGTTGACCACGATGTCGTGGCCGGATACGGCAGCGCGTACCCCCGAAGAATCGGTGATGTCAAGATCAGAGTGCCGGGCGGCAGTCACCGAAACCCCGGCAGCCACCTCAGCTCCGAGTAGCGTCACCAGCTCCCGGCCGAGCATCCCGCCGGCACCGGTGACCAACCAGCGGACGGTCAAGACAGACCGGCCCGCTGCTTCAGCGGCTCCCACCAGCCGCGGTTGTCCTGATACCAGGCCACCGTGTCGGCCAGCCCCTTCTCGAATGGCACCCGCGGCTGGTAGCCCAACTCGGAGGAGATCTTGCCGATGTCGACCGAGTAGCGGCGGTCGTGGCCTTTGCGGTCGGTGACGTACTCGACCGACTCCCAGTCCTTGCCGCAGGCGTCGAGCAGCAGCTGGGTCAGCTCCTTGTTGGTCAGCTCGGTGCCGCCGCCGATGTTGTAGATCTCGCCGGCGCGGCCATTCTCGAGCACCAGCTGGATGCCGTGGCAGTGGTCGTCGACGTGCAGCCAGTCGCGGACGTTGCCGCCGTCGCCGTACAGCGGGACCTTCCCGCCGTCGATCAGGTTGGTGACGAACAACGGGATGACCTTCTCCGGGAACTGGTACGGCCCGTAGTTGTTCGAGCAGCGGGTGATCACCACGTCGAGGCCGTGGGTCTGGGCGTACGCCCGCGCCAGCAGATCGGAGCCCGCCTTCGACGCCGAGTACGGCGAGTTCGGCTCCAGAATGTGTTCCTCCGACCACGAGCCGGACTCGATGGTGCCGTACACCTCGTCGGTGGAGACGTGCAGGAACCGGCCGAGCCCGTGCCGTACGGCGGCGTCGAGCAGATTCTGGGTGCCGAGCACGTTCGCGATCACGAACGGCGCCGCGCCGGTGATCGAGCGGTCGACGTGCGACTCGGCGGCGAAGTGCACCACCGCGTCGTGCCCGGGTAGCAGCTCGTCGACCAGCTTCTCGTCGCAGATGTCGCCTTCGACGAAGGTCAGATTCGGATCGTCGGCGACCGGGGCGAGGTTGTCCCGGTTGCCGGAGTAGGTGAGCTTGTCGAGCACCGTGACCTGGGCGCCGGCGTACGCCGGGAAGCCCCCAGTGAGCAGGGTGCGTACGTAATGGGACCCGATGAAGCCGGCACCGCCGGTGACGAGGACTCTCACAATTCCCGGAGTCTAGTGACCACGGGTGAAGACCCGCGTCTTCACCCGTGACCGGTATGGTGGCCCGCGTGCGTGGCATCATCCTCGCCGGTGGCACCGGCTCCCGACTGTGGCCCATCACCCGTGCGGTATCGAAACAGCTGATGCCGATCTTCGACAAACCGATGATCTACTACCCGCTGTCCACCCTGATGACCGCCGGGATCAGCGAGATCCTGGTGATCACCACGCCCGAGGAGCAGTCCCAGTTCGTACGGCTGCTCGGCGACGGGGCACGGCTCGGGATGCGGATCGAGTACGCCGCGCAGCCGCGCCCGGAGGGGCTGGCACAGGCGTTCGTGATCGGCGCCGAGTTCATCGGGGACGACCAGGTGGCGCTGATCCTGGGCGACAACATCTTCTACGGTGCCGGGCTGGGGCGGCAGCTCGCGGCCTCGACGCAGGTCACCGGCGGGCACGTCTTCGCGTACCAGGTCGCGAACCCGGAGGCGTACGGGGTGGTGGAGTTCGACCCCAACGGCAAGGTGCTCTCGATCGAGGAGAAGCCGGAGAAGCCGAAGTCGTACTACGCGGTGCCGGGGCTGTACTTCTACGACAACCGGGTGGTCGAGATCGCCCGCGGGCTGAAGCCGAGCGCCCGCGGCGAGCTGGAGATCACCGCGGTCAACGACGCGTACCTGCGGGCGGGGGAGTTGACCGTCGGTGTGCTGGATCGCGGTACGGCGTGGCTGGACACCGGTACGTTCGACTCGATGGTCGCCGCGGCGGAGTTCGTACGGGTGATCGAGCAGCGGCAGGGGCTCAAGATCGGCTGTATCGAGGAGGTGGCGTGGCGGCAGGGCATGATCGACAACGACCAGCTGCGCGCGATCGCCGAGCCGCTCACCAAGAGCGGATACGGCACGTACCTCCTCGAACTGCTGGACCGGGTGCCCGAGCCGAAGCTGTCCGACCTGCCGGGATTCTGAGAAGGGTGCGAGAGTGAGCTCCAACGACACCGCCGGCGCCGAGTACGCCGAGCGGCTCCGCCGGCTGGAAGGCGTCTGGTGGAAGCGGCTGCTCAACGTACAGGCGCCGTACCGGTGGAATCTGCGCCGGCTCCAGCTCGGCCGCACCCTCGACGTCGGATGCGGCATCGGCCGCAACCTGATCAACCTGGGTCCGAACAGCGTCGGCGTGGACCACAACGCGGACTCGATCGCCACCGCCCGGGAGCGCGGGCTGCGGGCGTACACCGTGGAGGAGTTCCTCGCCTCTGAGTACGCCCAGCCGGACGCGTTCGACGCGCTGCTCTGCGCCCACGTGGTCGAGCACATGCCGGAGGCCGACGCGAAGCAGGTCGTCGGGATGTACCTGCCGTACCTGAAACCGGGCGGCCGGGTGCTGTTCATAACCCCGCAGGAGAAGGGGTACGCCTCCGACCACACCCACGTCCGGTTCTGCGGGTTCGCCGAGGTCAGCGCGCTGGCGACCGACCTCGGGCTGCGGGTCGAGAAGCAGTACTCGTTCCCGTTCGGTCGGTGGGCGGGCAAGCCGTTCACGTACAACGAGTTCAACGTGCTGGCGAGGAAGCCGTGAACATCGAGCCGTTGGCGATCCCAGGTGCATACCTGGTGACGCCGAGGCAGCACGCCGACGACCGTGGCCGGTTCCTGGAGTGGTACCGCTTCGACCACCTCGCGGACGCGATCGGGCACCCGCTGGAGCTGGCGCAGAGCAACATCTCGATCTCCACCAAGGGCGTGGTGCGGGGGATCCACTTCGCCGACGTGCCGCCGTCGCAGGCGAAATACCTGACTTGTGTACGCGGTGAGGTGCTCGACGTGGTCGTGGACATCCGGGTCGGCTCCCCGGCGTACGGCCGGCACGAGGCGATCCGGCTGGACGAGGCCAACCGGCGGGCCGTGTACGTCGCCGAGGGGCTCGGGCACGGGTTCTGCGCGCTCACCGACGACGCCACCCTCGTCTACCTGTGCACCCAGACGTACACCCCGGGGCGCGAGCACGGCGTACACCCGTTGGATCCGGAGCTGGGCATCGACTGGCAGGTGGCGGATCCACGGCTGTCGGACAAGGACGTGGCGGCGCCGACCCTCGCCGAGGCGGCCGAGCGCGGCATGCTGCCCGACTACGCGGCCTGCCAGAAGTTCTACGCCGAACTGGGCAGCTAGTACGAGTCGAGCTAGCCGCGAGGCTTCACCCACCGTAGCCTCGAACCTGCGCGCTGGAACCAGGCCCCGGCGAAGGAATTGAGGTACGAGTGGACAGACGGATCTTCGGGCTAGAGACCGAGTACGGCGTCACCTGTACGTTTCGCGGCCAGCGCCGGCTGTCCCCGGACGAGGTGGCGCGCTATCTGTTTCGTCGCGTGGTGAGCTGGGGTCGCTCCAGCAACGTGTTCCTGCGCAACGGTGCCCGGCTGTATCTCGACGTCGGCTCCCACCCCGAGTACGCCACCCCGGAGTGCGACTCGCTGACCGACCTGGTGGCCCACGACCGGGCCGGCGAACGGATCCTGGAAGGGCTGCTGGTCGACGCCGAACGCCGGCTGCACGACGAGGGGATCGCCGGCGACATCTACCTGTTCAAGAACAACACCGACTCCGCCGGTAACTCCTACGGCTGCCACGAGAACTACCTGGTGGGGCGGCACGGCGAATTCGGCCGGCTGGCCGACATCCTGATCCCGTTCCTGGTGACCCGGCAGCTGATCTGCGGCGCCGGCAAGGTGCTGCAGACCCCACGCGGCGCCGTCTACTGCCTCTCGCAGCGCGCCGAACACATCTGGGAAGGCGTCTCGTCGGCCACCACCCGGTCCCGCCCGATCATCAACACCCGCGACGAGCCGCACGCCGATGCCGAGCGCTACCGCCGGCTGCACGTGATCGTGGGCGACTCGAACATGAACGAGGTGACCACGCTGCTCAAGGTGGGCGCCGCCGACATCGTGCTGCGGATGATCGAGTCCGGCGCGGTGATGCGCGACCTCACCCTGGAGAACCCGATCCGGGCGATCCGGGAGGTCAGTCACGACGTCACCGGCCGCCGCAAGGTACGCCTCGCCAGCGGTCGCGAGATCAGCGCGCTAGAGATCCAGCAGGAGTACTTCTCGAAGGCGACCGACTTCGTGGACCGGCGCGGCGGCGATGGCGTGGCGAAGCGGGTGATCGACCTGTGGGGCCGGGTGCTGGCCGCGGTGGAGACCGGCGACATGTCCGGGGTCAGCCGCGAGATCGACTGGGTCACCAAGCAGAATCTGATCGAGCGGTACCGCGCCAAGCACGACCTGCCGCTGTCCAGCCCGCGGGTGGCGCAGCTGGATCTGGCGTACCACGACCTGCGCCGCGGCCGCGGCCTGTACGGGCTGCTGGAACGGCGTAAGCAGGTCGACCGGATCGCCACCGATCTGGAGATCTTCGAAGCCAAGGAGACCCCGCCGCAGACCACCCGCGCCCGGCTGCGCGGCGAGTTCATCCGCAAGGCACAGGAGAAGCGCCGCGACTTCACCGTCGACTGGGTACACCTCAAGCTGAATGACCAGGCGCAGCGTACGGTGCTCTGCAAGGACCCGTTCCGCGCGCACGACGAGCGGGTCGAGAAGCTGATCGCGAGTATGTGATCACCGGGGCCGCGGCGCGTGACGCGGTCTCGTACTATCCGCACCATGAACCGTGCCGTCCGCGTGATCCAACTCGTCCTCATCGCCCTGGGCTTCCTGCTTCTGCTGGGAGGGATCGGCGAATTCTTCGGCTCCGGTGCCGACCAGTCCTTCACGTACTCCTGTCGCGAGGGCGGGCACTGCGTGGGCCAGACGGGAACCACCCCAAGTGGCTTCCAGTCCGCGGTGGTGTTCGGTCTGGCCGGGCTCAGCCTCGAGGTCGCCGCGGTGGCACTCGGGATTTGGGCACAACTCGGGCAGGGCTCGGCGCGCTCGGGGCAGCCGACCCCTGTGTCGGCAAGTGCGGTGCCCGGGCCGGTTGCCCAGCCGTTCCCGGCGGCTCCGCCGGTTGCCCAGCCGTACCCGTCCGCGCCTGGCCAGCAGCAGTACTCATCCGCGCCTGGCCAGCAGCCGTTGGGCCAGCAGCCATTCGGCCAGGGCTCGGGGTTCTCGTCCTCGCCGGGCCCGTCCGGCCACTCCGGTTAGCGTCCCCGGCACTCCGGATTAGCTCTTCAGGCCCCTGTCGGGGCCGCCGCGGAGGCGGGAAAATGGCTCTACGCTCGCCCGGGTCGACGTCGATCGCTCCTTGATGCCGTGGATCTCGTGGATTAGCTTGACGCTGGGAGTCGATCTTCAGGGACCGCGGATTGTTGCCGAGAGCACGAGAGCTAGATTCTTTGCCTCCCTCGACTCCTGACCCGGACGGGTAGCCAGGCCGGCTACGTCGAAGGGTTGGCGGTGACGTTGTGGACGTTCTCCATGACCGGTGTGCGGCGTTGGATGTGAGTAAGAAAGACGTCAAGGCGTGCCTTCGCACGCCGGGGACCCGCCGCAATCAGCGGCATACCGAGGTCCGGACGTTCTCCACGATGACGAACCCGCTGTTGGCGATGCGGGACTGGCTCATCGCCGAGCGGGTGAGCCTGGTGGTGATGGAAGCAACCGGCGATTACTGGCGGTCGCCGTACTACCTGCTCGAAGACGCCCTGAACGTGGTGCTGGTCAACGCCAAACAGGCGAAGGCGCTGCCAGGCCGCAAGACCGACGTCGCGGACTCGGTCTGGCTGGCTCAGCTGGCCGAATGCGGGCTCCTGCGGGCCAGCTTCGTGCCACCGGAACCGATCCGTGAACTGCGGGACCTGACCCGCTACCGGACGACGCTGACCGCCGAACGCACCCGGGAAGCAGCCCGACTGGAGAAGGAACTCGAAGACGCCGGGATCAAGCTGTCCGTGGTCGCCTCCGACATCCTCGGCGTGTCCGGCCGGGAGATGCTGGAGTCACTGATCGGCGGGGAACGCGACAGCGAGGTGCTAGCTGATCTGGCCCGGGGACGGATGCGCCCGAAGATCCCCGACCTGGTGCAGGCGATGATCGGACGCTTCGGTGAACACCATGCGTTCCTCTGCCGCATGCACCTGGACCGGATCGATGCCCTGACCCGCGACATCGCCACCCTCTCCAGGCGGATCGATTCGCTGATGGCCCCGTTTCGCGACGCGTTGAGACTCCTGGACACCATTCCCGGCGTCAACCAGACGGTGGCCGAGGTCATCATCGCCGAGACCGGCGCCGACATGTCCCGGTTCCCCACCCCGGGACATCTGGCCTCCTGGGCCGGGGTCTGCCCCGGCAACCACGAATCTGGTGGACGCCGTAAATCCGGCAAGACCCGCAAAGGCGACCACTGGCTCACCGGCAGCCTCGGTGTCGCCGTCCTCGCCGCCGGCCGCGGCAGGGACACCTACCTCGCCGCCCAGTACGCCCGACTGATCCGCCGGCTCGGCAACAAGCAGAAAGCCATCGTCGCCCTGCAACACAGCATGCTGACCGCGGTCTGGCACATGCTCTCCAACAGCACCGAGTACCACGACCTCGGCGGCGATTACTACCTACGCCGCGACCCCGACCGCGAACGCCGACGCGCCATCAACGCCCTGAACAAGCTCGGCTACACCGTCACCCTCAATCCGATCCAGACCACCGCTTAACCAGCCAACACCTGTCCCGGCTCCGCTGCGCTCCGCCGGGAGCTGCCGCCTGCCCAGCCACCATTCATTTTCGAGCTAGGAGGCGCGGAAGGTTTTGCGGTAGGTGAGGGGGGCGACGCCGAGGTGGGTACGCATCTGCTGGCGCAGGGTGGCGCCGGTGCCGAGGCCGGCGCGTACCGCGATCTGCTCGACCGGCAGGTCGGTGTTCTCCAGGAGTTCGCGGGCGTACTCGAGGCGCTGCTGGGTCAGCCAGCGGGCCGGCGTCTGCCCGGTCTCGGCGACGAACCGGCGGCTGAAGGTCCGTACGCTCATCCGCGCCTGGCGCGCCAGCGCGGCCACGTCCAGCGGCCGGTCGAGGTGTCGTAGCGACCAGGCGCGGGTCGGCGCGGTGCCGTCGGCGCCCGGCTCGGGCAGATGCCGCTGGATGAACTGGGCCTGGCCGCCGGCACGTACCGGCGGCACCACGCAACGGCGGGCCGCCCGGTTGGCGACCTCGCTGCCGAAGTCCTCGCGCACCGCGTACAGGCAGAGGTCGAGGCCGGCGGCGACCCCGGCCGAGGTCAGTACGCCGCCCGCGTCGACGTAGAG
>JBOGDF010000108.1:0-15140 GCA_050701635.1 Micromonosporaceae bacterium
CCCCCGCACCCCCGCACCCCCGCACCCCCGCACCCCCGCACCCCCGCACCCCCGCACCCGAAGGCATGAAGGGGCCCTTCATGCAGTCATGACTACATGAAGGGCCCCATGATCATGGGGGTGCAGTGCTCAGAACACTTCTTCGGGAAGCTCCATCAGGTCGAGGGTGGCGCGCTCGACGATCTTGCGGTCGGAGGCCAGTCGCGGCAGCACCTCGGCGGCGAAGAACCGTGCCGCGGCGATCTTGCCGGTGTAGAAGTGCTTGTCCTGGGTGGACACCTCGCCGGCCAGCTTGGTCAGCGCCACCTGGGCCTGGCGGGCCAGCAGCCAGCCGACCATCAGGTCGCCCATCGCGAGCAGCAGCCGGCGCGAGTGCAGCCCGACCTTGTAGACAGCGCGCTCGTCGGTGCCGATCTCGCCGAGGTAGCCGCCGAGCGCCCCGAGCATCCCCTGTACGTGGTCCAGCGCCTCGCCCAGGGCGAGCCGCTCCTCCTTCAACTGCCCGTTGCCGGAGTCCGCGTCGAGGAACGCCTTGATCTCGTTGGCGACGGTGGTCAGCGCGACCCCGCCGTCCTTGACGATCTTGCGGAACACCAGGTCGAGGCTCTGGATCGCGGTGGTGCCCTCGTACAGGGTGTCGATCTTGGAGTCCCGTACGTACTGCTCGAGCGGGTAGTCCTGCAGGAAGCCGGAGCCGCCGAAGGTCTGCAGCGACTCGTGGCCCAGCAGCTCGTACGCCCGCTCCGAGCCGGCGCCCTTGATCAGTGGCAGCAGCAGGTCGTTGACCCGCTCGGCCAGCTTGTGCGCCTCGGCGTCGCCGGCGTGCTCGGCCAGCTTCGCCTTGTCCTGCCAGCTCGCGGTGTAGCAGACCAGCGCCCGCAGCCCCTCGGCGTACGCCTTCTGCAGCATCAGCGAACGGCGTACGTCCGGGTGGTGGGTGGTGGTGACGCGGGGCGCGGTCTTGTCGGCGGCCCGGGTCAGGTCGGCGCCCTGCACCCGCTCCTTGGCGTACTCCAGCGCGTTCAGGTACCCGGTGGAGAGGGTGGCGATCGCCTTCGCGCCGACCATCATCCGGGCGTACTCGATGATCAGGAACATCTGCCGGATGCCCTGGTGTACGTCGCCCATCAGCCAGCCCTTGGCCGGGGTGCCGTCGCCGAAGGTCAGCTCGCAGGTGGTGGAGACCTTGAGCCCCATCTTGTGCTCGACGTTGGTGGCGTAGACGCCGTTGCGCTCGCCCAGCTCGCCGGTCTCCGGGTCGAAGTGGAACTTCGGTACGACGAACAGCGACAGCCCCTTCGTACCCGGGCCGCCGACGCCCTCGACGCCGACCGGGCGGGCCAGCACGTAGTGGATGATGTTGTCGGCCATGTCGTGCTCGCCCGAGGTGATGAACCGCTTCACACCCTCGATGTGCCACGAGCCGTCTTCTTGCGGAATGGCGCGCGTGCGGCCGGCGCCGACATCCGACCCAGCGTCCGGCTCGGTGAGCACCATGGTCGCGCCCCAGCGCTTGTCGATGAAGAGCTTCGCCCACTCCTTCTGCTCGGGTGTGCCCTCGCGGTAGAGGGTGTGCGAGAAGCTGGGGCCGGCGGCGTACATCCAGATGGCGGGGTTGGAGCCGAGGATCAGGTCGGCCAGCGACCACCAGAGCGCGCGCGGCGCCTCGGTGCCGCCGACCGCCTCGGGCAGGTCGAGCCGCCAGAACTCGGAGTCCATCATCGCCTGGAAGGACTTCTTGAACGACTCCGGCACGGTGACCGACTTGGTCTGCGGGTCGTACACCGGCGGGTTGCGGTCGCCGTCGGTGAAGCTGGCCGAGAAGTCTTCACGCGCCAGCCGGTCCATCTCGCCGAGAATGCTCCGGGCGGTGTCCTCGTCCAGCTCCGCGTACGGCTCCTGGCCGAGCAGCGAATCGACGCCGAAGACCTCGAACAGGTTGAACTCGAGGTCTCGCAGGTTGCTCCGGTAGTGAGTCATGCGCGCGGCACCCCTGTGTGCGAGGGCCGCCCCTGCTGGGCGGCCGCGATCATGGGCTTACTCGTCAGTAACAAAGTCTATTACCCACTGGTAACCCCGCCCAGCCCAAGAGGTGGGTGAGCCCTGTCACGCCTCGTACCGTCGTGCCACGACCGCGTTCCGTGGTGTACGCCGACAGCCGGCACCGAGATCACGGCTCGGCTCCAAGTCCTTGACAAAGAGCGCGGCACCGGCGGTTTGTGCCAGGATTCCGACATTGGGGGACACAGACCTACGCCACGCGTAAGGAGCTCGCGATGACCATCTCCGTTGCACTGCGGCGCCGCCTGATCGCTGGCGCCGCCGTCGCCGCACTGGCCCTGACCGGGGCGGCCTGTGGCGGCGAGACCGGCGGCGAAGTCGACGGTATCAAGCTGGTGAAGGCAGGAAAGCTCACGGTGTGTACGCACCTGCCGTACAAGCCCTTCCAGTACAAGGAAGGCGACAAGGTGGTCGGCTTCGACGTCGACCTGCTCGACCTGGTCGCCAAGGACCTCGGCGTGACCCAGACGACCGTCCACATCGAGTGGGCCCAGGTCACCTCGGGCGCCGCGTTCAAGGCGAAGAAGTGCGACATGGGTATGGGCGCGATGACGATCACCGACGAGCGCGCCAAGGCGATCGGCATCTCCGACCCGTACATGGACGCCACCCAGGTGCTGCTGGTCAAGACGGATTCGCCGTACAAGTCGCTGGAGGACCTCAAGGGTAAGAAGGTCGGCGTCCAGAAGGACACCACCGGCCAGGACTACGCCGAGGAGCAGGCGAAGACGATCGGCTTCACGGTCGTACCGTTCGACGACCTGACCCTGCTGACCAACGCGGTGAAGGCCGGCAAGGTCGACGGCGGCATCAACGACAACGGCGTGCTGTACGACTTCGTCAACGACAACCCCGACACCGCCGTGGTGGCGGAGTTCGACACCGGCGAGCAGTACGGCTTCGCCGCCAAGAAGGACGACCCGAGCGGTACGAAGCTGCTGGAGCGCTTCAACAAGCTGCTCGAAAAGGCGAAGGCCGACGGCACGTACGCCAAGATCTACAAGAAGTGGTTCGGGGTCGAGCCGCCGAAGTGACAGAGTCACTCTCGTGACGACCCCGACGACGCGTCGCCGCCTGAGTCCGCGCCAGCGGGCTCAGCGGTGGCGCTGGACCCAGTACGGCATCCTGATCGTGCTGCTGATCTTCGCGCTGGTCTTCGCCGACTGGCCGACGATCATCAGCGTCTTCTTCCGGCCCGACCTGGTCGTGGAGGCGGTGGCCGGTGGGCTGTTCACCGCCGTCCTGATGACGATCACGTACACCGCGGGCGCGTTCGTCTTCGGGCTGCTCGCCGGTACGGTCGTGGCGCTGATGCGGCTCAGCCCGGTGGCGCCGTACCGGTGGTTCGCCTCGGCGTACATCGAGTTCTTCCGCGGGCTGCCGGCGATCGTGGTGTTCATCGCGTTCTCGCTGCTGTCGCTGGCGTTCGAGGGGCTGCAGATCCCGTACGAGCCGTACGGCACGGTGTGGCTGGCGCTCGGACTGGTCGCGACCTCGTACATGGCCGAAACCATCCGTGCCGGGATCCAGGCGGTGCCGAAGGGGCAGGTCGAGGCGGCCCGGTCGCTCGGGATGCCGGCGTTCCTGGCGACCCGCAAGATCGTGTTGCCGCAGGCGTTCCGGATCGTGCTGCCGCCGCTCACCAACGAGCTGATCCTGCTGGTCAAGGACTCGTCGCTGGTGTTCGTGGTGGGCGTACCGATCGCCAACTTCGAGCTCACCAACTGGGGCCGCGACCTGGCCAACTCCCACTCCAACCTGACGCCGCTGATGGTCGCGGGGTTCGCGTACCTGATGATCACGTTGCCGCTGAGCATCCTTGTACGGCGGCTGGAAGCCAAGGCTGCGAGGACACGCTGATGACCGACGAGACGGTGGTACGCATCGAAGGGCTGCACAAGTCCTTCGGCGAGCTGCACGTACTGCGCGGCATCGACCTGGCGGTCGCCGAGCGCGAGGTGGTGTGCGTGATCGGCCCGTCCGGGTCCGGGAAGTCCACGCTGCTGCGGTGCGTGAACCTGCTGGAGCAGCCCAGCGCGGGCCGGGTCGAGGTCGCGGGGGTGGAGCTGACCGACTGGGACTGCGACATCGACGAGGCGCGCCGCCACATCGGCATGGTGTTCCAGCAGTTCAACCTGTTCCCGCACCTGAGCGTGCTGCAGAACTGCACCATCGCGCAGACCACGGTGGCGCGCCGGTCGGCCTCGGAGGCGGACCGGATCGCCCGCGAGAACCTGGTACGCGTCGGCCTGGCCGACAAGGTCGACGAATATCCCGCCAAGCTCTCCGGCGGGCAGCAGCAGCGGGTCGCGATCGCCCGGGCGCTGGCGATGGATCCGGCGCTGCTGCTCTTCGACGAGCCGACCAGCGCGCTGGACCCGGAGCTGGTGGGCGAGGTGCTCTCGGTGATGCGGCGGCTGGCCACTGAGGGCATGACGATGCTGGTGGTGACCCACGAGATGGCGTTCGCCCGGGAGGTCGCCGACCGGGTGATCTTCATGGACGCCGGCATGATCGTGGAGGAAGGTACGCCGGCCGAAGTGCTCGGCGAGCCGCGCGAGGAGCGTACCCGGGAGTTCCTGCACCGGGTGCTGGAGCCGACCCGGCTCTCCACCGACGAGTTCCTCGGCGACGCCGCCCGCCCCGCAGGTGCTCCGCCGATCGAGATTCCCAAGGTGGACCCGCACAGCCTCGCCTAGGTGTGATGTCAGCCGGGCGGCCGTGTGACGGCGCGGTGCGTCGACTGAGCAGCCAGCGCGCCCCCGACATGAAACGGCTCTGGTCACCGTCCCCACGACGGTGACCAGAGCCGCTCCTCCCTCAGTGGTCGAGGTGTACGGTGACGCACCGCTTGGCGACGTAGCCGCGGGCACCGCGCCAGTCCACCCGTACCCACGTGTGGCCGCCGCCGCAGGCGCTGTAGCGGCCGCCGTCGATGTCGACGCACGAGGAGTCTTCTGACCGCGGTAGATCCGGCCGATCGCGGTCGCGCTGGTACGCGGACGCTCCCGTACAGCCACCCCGTCTACGGTCGGGTGTACGTGACAGTCGACGCCGACCGCCGGTGCGGTAGTGCTGGTCGTGGTGGCCGCCGACGCAACCGCCGGCGCCCCGATCGCGACCGTCGCCAGTGTCAACCCGGCCAACACTTTCCTGCGGTGTTTCATGTGATCCCCCGTCTGGGCTCGGAAACGTATGCCGCCTGGCATGGTGGCCACAGCGCGGCGGCCCGCGCCACATCGGGGCGCAGACGTACCGGGTTCGTAAGAACTTTCCGACTTGTCGCCCGAGTCCCGGCCGGGGTCTAACCCGAATGGGTCAATTGCCGCATCCGATCAGGTTGTCTGCGGATTGATGTGTACGGATATGCCGGATTTGTCAAGGACGACACGCGGTAGCGTGCGCCAAAATGCGTTACCGGTACGCAGTCGCATCGTTGCTCATTGCGTACGGAAGATCGCTCGTCGCTGCCAGGGCAAGGGCCCTGGCTAGCGACAGTTCGGCGGTACGCGGGGGGACACGCGGACCGCCGTTCGCGACGGGGAGGGAGGGATCCGTCATGATCGAGAATCTGCTCAACATGATCCGCCAGAGGCAAGCCCGACCGCGGTACGCCGGACGCCACCGCGCCGATCCACCGCAGCAGCGCCGCCCGGAGTCCAGCGAGGCCGTACCGGCCAACTGAACCCGGGTCGCCCGGAGCTCAGCGAGGCCCGTCCGGCCACAGCCCGAGCCCGCGGCACATCGGGGGTCATCGATAACGACAGTGCCCGCCCCGTACGTACGGGGCGGGCACTGTGGTGTGTCAGTGAGTGCTGGTGTCAGCTCTCGTCGCTGTCGCCTTCGGTCGCGGTCGCGGCGCGACGGCGAGCCACCAGGATCAGCGCGGCGCCACCACCGACGAGCGCGGCACCCGCGCCACCGAGCCAGCTGACCTCGAGGCCGGTGTCGGGAAGCTGCGGACCGTCGTTGCTGGTGTCATCGCCACCGCCGCCGCCGTTGTTGTTGCCGCCACCGTTACCGCCGCCACCGCCGCCGCCACCGGGGTCGGTGTGCACGTTGCTGGGCGAGGGCTTGGTCGGCTTGTCGGTGGGCTTGTCGGTCGGCGGAGGCGGCTCCTCCGAGTCGGTCGGGTCCGGGCTCTCGGTGAAGCACGGCAGAGGCGGCAACGGGCAATCGTCGTCGTCGGCCGCAGCCGCTGCCGTGCCGTGGGCCTGACTGCCAGTCTCGGCGGACACCGGTCCGGCGAAGAAGGCACCCGCGAGAGAAGCCACGCCAACAGCCAGCGCCAGTCCGCCGATCCGTGTAGCTGCGACCCCCGTACGTGTCCTCCGCTTGCCCGTGATGCCCGCCGCGCGAACCGTTGCGCGCATGAACGTCCTCCCGTTAGTGACGTTGATGGGTGATCCCCAAAGTCCTGATGCGAGCCCCGATCGTACGGGAAGATCGCCAATCGAGAAATCCCGATCGCCCTGGATTCTGCCTGCAAAGAGCTAACAAGTCGCTAACAGTCGGTCCGGAGGCAAAAGCCCTCATCGATCCGTCACCATGCCAGTGCACCGAGTCGCCATCAGACGTCAACCGGCGGCGGCGTCGCCAGGTCGGCCGCGGTGGTGTCAGCGGGTGGCGTCGCCGACTTCCCAGCTGGGCGTCGCTTCCGGGTCGGGCGTGGCGGCGTACTCCAGGAGAACCAGCGCGATGTCGTCGTCCAGTACGCCGCCCACCCACTCCACCAGGGCGCTCTCCAGCGAGCGCAGACCGTCGCCGACGGTGCCGTGGCCGAGCAGCCCCCAGGCGCGCTCCGCGATCGGGAAGAACTCGCCGGAGCGGCGCGCCTCGGCCAGCCCGTCGGTGTAGAGCAGCAGCCGGTCGCCCGGCTCGAGGCGTTCCACGCGGGGGCGTACCACCGGAAGGAAGCCCAGGGGCGGCGCCACCGCGGGCGGCTCGAGCGGGATCACTTCGCCGCGGCGCAGCAGCAGCGGCGGCGGGTGGCCGCAATTGACCACGGTGAGGGTGCCGCCGCGCTCCTCGACCAGGGCGGCGGTCACGAAATCCTCGTAGCCGACGGAACGGGCCACCGCCCGGTCCAGGTCGGCGACGATGGCGCGCAGGTCGGCCCGCTCGTACGCCACGTGCCGGTACGAGCCGAGCACCACGCTCGCCAGGCGTACCGCGTCCAGGCCCTTCCCGCGGACGTCGCCGATGATCAGGCGGGAGCCGTACGGGGTGTCCAGGGCTTCGTACAGGTCGCCGCCGATGCCGGCCTCGGCGCTGGCGGAGACGTACCGGGCGGCCAGGGTGAGGGAGCCGACTGACGGGCCGATCGGGCGCAGCACCGCCTTCTGCGCGACGGACGCCAGCTTGGAGAGCTCTCGTACCCGGTCGCCCTGCTGTTTGCGTACCACCGCTACCACCGCGGCGACCCCGGTGAGCAGCACGACCGCGCCGATCTGCGCCAGGTGCTCCACCCGGGGCATCGCCGGACCGACCAGCGTGAACGCGGACGCGACCACGGTGCACAGGGCGCCCACCCCGACCACCGAGCGCCACGGCGCGAACGCCGCCGCGAGCAACGGCGGCACCGACAGCAGGCCCAGGTAGTGCGGCTGCGGCCCGTCGGCCACCTCGATCGCCACGACCAGTACGAGCAGCACGAAAGCCGCGCCGACCCCGGCACGTGCGTCGGGATTCGCCGCTCGGCTGGCAAACGGTCGGGGCATGTCCTACTCGCGGGTGGGGACGGGTTGGGGCTGTGGGAAACGGCGGGTGATCACCGCCATCACAGCATGCACGCTGGCGCCAGTGAACGGGAGCCGTTCCCTGTGCCTAGTCTGCCCGGTTGATCCACTTGTGCTGATCGGCCAACCGGTCAAACGTCCGCCGCATCCGGTCACGCCGGCGCGACAGCCGGTCAGCCGGCAAGCACCTCGTACTCGGCGTGGATGACGCCGGAGTTCAACGACGCGATCCGGGCGTACGCGGCTCGGGACAGGTCCAGGCAGCGACCGCCGATGTACGGGCCGCGGTCGTTGATGCGTACCACCACGGACCTGCCGTTGGCGGGGTTGGTGACGCGTACCCGGGTGTTGAAGGGCAGCGACTTGTGGGCGGCGGTGATCGCGTTCGGGTTGAACTGCTCACCGTTCGCGGTGCCCTGCGGCTCGTCGTAGAAGGAGGTGCCGCAGGCGCCGTGGTCGATTACCCGCGGCGCGGGCTTGCGGGGCGTGGCCGACGGCGTCGGGGTGCGGTGCGGCGGCCGTTCGTCGCGGGAAACCCTTTCGGTGGTACGCGGCGGCGGCGCCGTCTGTGGCTCACCGGAAGCGGGCTGGTACGACTCCAGCGCGATCCCGGAGCCCGCGGCGAGCAGCGTGAACGCGCTGGCGAGGGCGGCGATGCGGTAACGGGACAGACGGGATGCGGCGTGTTTGCCGGGCACAGTGTGTCTCTCTGCAGGGGACAGGACCGTTGCCGGGCCGGCCCCGCCGGACTCGGCGGCGACCGTACTGCGCGCGTACGAGAACGAGGCGCGTCACGGGCAACCTGACGGACGCTAGCCCCATGTGGCCCCGGCACCCACGGATTGTGACGCAGCCCCCTCTGCCCCCACCCCCCCCGCCTGCCCGCGCAGCCGGCGGCCCCGCCGCCTGTCCGTGCAAGCCGTCAAGATCGCCGTTTCGGGAACGGGCGGGCGCCAATCGCGTCGATGCGTACCCGAAACCGCGATCTTGCGGCGTGACGCCGGAGGCCAGCACCGGCTCTGAGACGATCGACCCGTGAAGCTGAAGCTGGACCTGCACGACGTCTACAACCGCGGCACCGACATCGACCGGGCGCTGCGCGACATCATCGACCAGGCGATCGCGAAGAAGGCGACCCTGGTGGAGATCATCCCGGGCAAGGGGTCGGGTCAGCTCAAGAAGCGGGTGCTGCGGTTCCTGGATCAGAAGGAGATCAAGCAGCTCTACCACCGGGTGGAGAAGGACTCGAAGAACTTCGGCCGGCTGTTCATCCACTTCCGCTTCAAGTAAGGCGCGCCGCGGCTGCTGGGCAGCTCCCCGTACCCCCGGATTGAAACGACCGCCGCCCCTCACCGAGAGCGGGAGGGGCGGCAGTCGCGTGACTGGTTAGGCGGGCGGCACCGCCGAGGGGTCCATCCAGTGCACCGCCCAGTGGTGGCCGTCCACGTCGTAGAAGCCGCGGGAGTACATGAAGCCCTCGTCCTTCGGCTCGCTGACGGCCTGGCCACCGGCGGCCAGCGCGTTGTCGGCCAGCTCGTCCACCTGCTGCCGGCTGTCCAGGCCGAGCGCGACGATGACCTCGCGCTGCTGGCTCGGGTCGGCAACAGCCGACTTGTGGAACGACTGGAAGAACTCCTCGGTGAGCAGCATCGCGTAGATGCCCGCCTCGTCGTCGATCACCATCCCGGCGGCGTTCTCGTCGCTGAACAGCTCGTTGAAGGTGAAGCCGACCTTGCTCCAGAAGTCGCGGGTACGGCTGAGGTCCTTCACGGGGAGGTTGACGTAGATCTTGGTGGCCATGGCCGTCTCCTTGTGTTCTCAGATGTGGTGTCGGGAAATCAGGGTCAGCGGCGGCGTACGAGTTGCAGCAGCTCGGCGGTACGGCCGCGGCGACCCCAGGCAACCACAGCGGCGAACACCCCGACAGTGGCCGGTACGTAGACCAGCTCACCGTGCATGATCACAATGTGGAGGACGACCGCGCCGACCATCAGCGCGACGATCCCGAGCGCGGCCAGCCCGGACAGCCGTGGGATCAGCAGCCCGGCAGCGCCCGCCAGCTCGATGATCCCGATCGCGATCCGGAACCAGTCGCCCCCGCCGATCTGGTTGAAGCCGGCGACGGTCTGCGCCTCGCCGATCACCTTGTTGATGCCCCCGAGCGCGAACGAGGCGGCGAGCAGCACCTGCAGCACCCACAGCCCGGCGTTGGCCCAGCGACCCGGAGCGGTACGTGCGGCTTCTTCGTACGTGGTCATCTTCCGATCCCTCCGTTGACGCGTACGTAAACTGTGTCCTGTGGACACTGTGTATGCTAGACACAGTTCTCCTGGGGAGGCAAGACCCGAATTTCGAGGAGCGTGGATGACGAGCGACGGCGCACGTACGGTCGAGCTGCTGTGGGGGCTGCGGGAGGCCCCGACACGGGGACCCAAGCCAGCGCTCAGCGTGGACCGGATCGCGGAGGCGGCGGTCAGGATCGCCGACGCGGAGGGGCTCGCGGCGGTCGCCATGCAGCGGGTCGCCGGCGAGCTCGACTTCACCAAGATGTCGCTCTACCGGTACGTGGCCGGCAAGTCCGAGCTGGTCGCGGTCATGATCGAGGCCGCCGTCGGCGACCCGCCGGACCTGGACGGCGTACCGGGGGGCTGGCGCGGCAGGCTCGAAGAGTGGGCGCGCCGGATGTGGGCAGCCTGGGATCTGCACCCGTGGCTGCCCGGCGCCACCGAGGGCGAGCGGCTGATGGGGCCCCGCGAGGCCGGCTGGGTGGAGGCGGCGCTGCGGGCACTCGACGGCACCCGCCTCGACCCCGCAGAACAACTCAACGTGGTGCGCCTGGTCAGCGGCCACATCCGCAACACGCAGTCCGCCCAACGGGCCGGTACGGGGCTCGACCCGGCGCAGTTCGGCTCCGCCTTCTCCGACGTACTCCAGGAAAACGCGGACGAATATCCGGCGCTGCTGGCGGCTGGATCAACCGCAAGCCGCGCGGACGCCCGGCAGTTCGGGTTGACCCGGATCCTCGACGGCGTCGGCCTGCTCATCGCATCGCGAAGCTGAAGCAGCCGGAGACATAGTGTGGCCCGGCTGCCGTGGAGGGGGCAGCCGGGCCACGCGGGTGGTGCGGGTCGGTTACAGGTCGCCGATGGTGACCAGGTCCGGCGGGGTGAGCGGCAGCGCGAGCTGGATCGCACCCTTGGCCGAGTTGTCCTGCAGCCACGTCACGAGCGTGGCCGAGTCGGTGTCACCCTTCGCCGACTTGTAGAGCGCGGCGATGCCGGCCACGTGCGGGCTCGCCATCGACGTACCGCTGTACGTGTCGGTCTTGCCGTTGAGCACCGTGGAGGTGATGTCCACGCCGGGGGCGTACCCCTCGACGCAGTGACCCCAGTTGGTGAACGAGGCCGAGCCGTCCTCGGAGTCGGACGCGGCGGTGGTGAACACGCCCTCCGCGCCGGCCGGCGAGGTGAGGCAGGCGTAGTTGGTCTCGTTGCCGGCGGCGACCGCCAGGAACACGCCCGACTCGGCGAGCGCCGTGGCGGCGTCGTTCAGCGCGGTGTCGAGCAGCCCGCCGAGCGACATGTTGGCGACGGCCGGCTTGGCGGCGTTCTTCGCCACCCACTCCATCCCTGCGATGACGTCCTCGCTGGAGCCGCTGCCCTCGCAGTCGAGCACCCGTACGCCGATCAGCTTGGCCTGCTTCGCCACGCCGTACGTGTCCGAGCCGACGGTGCCGGCAACGTGGGTGCCGTGGCCGTGGCAGTCCTTGCCGTCACCGCCGGTGGCGTCGAAGCCGATCGAGGCCCGGCCGGAGAAATCCGGATGCGACGGGTCGATGCCGGTGTCGATCACGTACGCGGAGACCCCCGCGCCGGTCGCGGTCGGGGTGTAGCTGCCGTCCAGCGGGAGCTCGGTCTGGTCGATCCGGTCCAGACCCCAGGAGCCGACCTCCTGCGTCTCCGCGGGCTTCTCGACGTTGATGGTGTAGTTCTGCGACACCGCGTTGACGCCGCCGGCGAGCCGTACCGCCCGCAGCCGGGCGCCGCTGAACTTCGCGGAGAAGCCGTTGATGGTCTCGGTGTAGACGTGCTCCGGCGTCACGCCCAGCCGCTGGGCGACCGCGGCCGGGTCGGCGCCGTCGGCGACGCGTACCAGATAGGAGTTGCCGACGCCGGCGTCACCGTGAGTGGTGAGGGGTGCCAGGCCGTCGTCCGCGGATGCGGGGTTCGCGAGGAGCGCCGGCCCGGCGGCGAGCAACGCCGCCGCGGCCGTGAGCCCGACCCTCCCGATGATTCGTTTGCTCGCTGGATCTCCTTCCCGCCGGGAACCCCCGGGGAGTAACAACGCAAAAGGGGTGAATCGATCGAGGCACCGAAATACCTCGATCTCGGGATGGTTCGTCAGTGATCAGCAAGGGTCAACGGCTTGGCGACTTCTCGCCAGCCATCGCTACACGATCAGGTCGAGAGCGCGCGCGCCGGTCCGTTCCAACCGAAAACCGGCTCTTGCGGCGGTACGCAGCAGGCCGGTCACCGTGCCCGGCACCCGAGGGGCCAGCGCCAGCGCCCGGGCGAGCCGACCCTTGTGCGCCTTGTTGAAGTGGCTGATCGCGAGCCGCCGTTCGGCGTCGACCACCCGTACGGTGACCGCGTTCGGCGGGGAGGCCAGCGCCGCGTACGGCCCCGAGCGGAGGTCGACCAGCAGCCCGGTCTCGGCCAGCGCCGGCTCCAGCGCCGGTCGCCACAGCGCGCGCAGCGGGCCCACGCTCGGCAGCACGCTCCCGCCGGAGAGCCGGTACGCGGGGATCGGGTCCGCACCGCGTACCACCCCGAAAAGCGCGGACGCGACCGCGAGTCTGGCCTCGGCCCGGCGTCGCTGCGGCCGGCTCATCCCGGAGATGTCGAGCGCGTCGTAGAGGACGCCGGTGTAACGCCGCAGCGCGGGCAGCGTGGGGCTGGTGTGGAGGGTGCGGTTGCGGGTGACCTCGGCGGTCTGTCCCTCAGTCAGCTTGAGCGCGGCAAGCGTGGCGTGCACGTCGTCGGCCAGCGACACCAGCGCATCGGCGAGCTTGCGGCGTACCGGCGTGAGCTGCGGGAACGACAGCGCGTCGAGGTCGAGCGGGGGTCCGTCCCCGCCGTCAGCCTTGGTCTCCGACGGAGGCAGCAGCACCAGCACGGTGCGAGCCTACGTACCGTACGCCGAGCGGCTGGAGCAACCCCGCCGCGATCGCGTCCCGTTCGTCCTGCTCGGTGACGCCCGGCAGCTCGGTGAACAGGTACGGCCCGGTGCCGTGGTCGCGGCGCGTGAAGTGCCGGTCGAGCGCCGCCACCACCTGGTCCGCAGGGTGCATGCCGTGCTCGGTCGCCCACGCCCGGAAGTACGACTCCCACGGCTGCCCCGACTCCCGCCACGCCGCGAGGTGCCGGTGCAGGAACGACGCGTCTGGCGAGTGCAGGTCATCCGGCGCCGGCCCGAGCCGAGCCGACCACCAGTCGACGGTGGCGGCGTCGTGGCGTTCCCACGCCAGCTCGACCACCACCACGACTCCGTCCGGCGCGAGCAGCTCAGCCAGCTTCGCCGCCGCCGCCTCGGGATCCGGTACGTGGTGCAGCGACAGGCACGCGATCACGGCGTCGTAGGCGTGGGGAGGGTCGTACTCCTCGAACGACACCTGCCGGAAGTCGTCCCCGTCCGGCGCCTCCGGATCGACCCCGACGGCCCGGTAGCCGGCCTCGCGCAGCGCCGGCACGAAGCCGCCGTACGGGCCGCAGCCGACCTCCAGCACCCGGGCCGGCGCCGCCGGCAACTGCTCGCGCACGTACGGCGTCAACCACTCCAGCCAGTCGGTGTCATTGCTCATGCCGGCACGGTATCTCCGCCGTAAGACGCCCAGCCCCAGATTCGGACTGACCGTTTAGTGACTGACACAGCCTGATCCACTCCGGCATGCTGTCCACCATGTACGCATTGCGAGCCGGTCAGGTCTTCGACGGCACAGACGCGCTCGGACCCGGTGTGGTGGTCGTCGACGACGGCCGGATCACCGCCGTGACCCCCGGTACAGCGAGCCCCAACGGTGAGCTGATCGATCTCGGGGACGACGTGACGCTGCTGCCAGGGTTGATCGACACCCACGTACACCTGGTGTTCGACTGCACCATCAACGCCGCCGAGACCATCCAGCGGGTGACCGACGACGAGCTCGACAAGCAGATCCGGGAGCGGGCGCGGGCGGCGTTGACGGCGGGTGTCACCACGATGCGCGACCTGGGTGACCGCCGCTTCAACACGCTGCCGCTGCGCGACGAGCTGGCGCGCACGCTCGACGCGGGGCCGCAGCTGCTGTGCGCGGGGCCGCCGATCACGTCGGCGAAGGGGCACTGCTGGTGGCTCGGCGGTGAGGTAGCGGCGGACGCCGATCTGGCCGCCGCCGTAGCGGAACGCGCCGACCGCGGCGTCGACGCGATCAAGGTGATGGCGACCGGCGGCGAGATGACGGAGGGCTCGCACTCCCACCTCGCACAGTTCGACGCCGAGCAGCTGCGGGTGGTGGTGCGGGCGGCGCACCGGCGCGGGCTGCCGGTCGCGGCGCACGCCCACGGCCGGGTCGGGATCCGCAACGCGCTCGCTGCCGGTGTCGACACCATCGAGCACTGTTCGTTCATGGGCGAGCAGGGCGTGGAGTCGGATCCGGAGCTGGCGCAGGCGGTGGCCGACTCCGGTGTGATTGTCTCGCTGACCGTCGGCGGTGCGCCCGGCAACCATCCCCCACCACCACCCCGGATCGCCGCGCTGCTGCCCCTGTTGATGGAGAACCTGCGCTCGCTGCTCGCCACGGGGATCACGTACACCGTCGGCTCCGACGCCGGGATCGCGCCGATCAAGCCACACGACGTGCTGCCTTACGGGGCCAGCTGGCTCGCCGACCTGGGCGAGCCGCCGGCACGCGTGCTGGCCGCCGTCACGTCGGTGGCCGCCCGCGCCTGCGGGGTCGCCGACCGTAAGGGCAGCCTGCGGCCCGGCCACGATGCGGATCTTCTGGTGGTACGTGGTGACGCGCTCGCCGACGTACGGGCGCTGCACGACGTGCTGGCGGTGTACCGGGCGGGCGTACCGGTGGCAGGACCGCGCCACAGCCCGCCCGGCCCGACGCTCGCCGAAACCCTCGCGATGCTGCGCCAGCCGGGCTAGTGCCCTGCGCCAGAGATTCGCTTGCGAAGTCCGGCGCCCAGCCGGCGCCTCGCGGCGTTGTCGTCGTCGCCAATACAACACCGGTATTGGCTCCTCCTCCGCCTTGCGACGCACCACCTGGACACCGGACTTCATCAACCAATCTCTGGC
>JBOGDF010000109.1:0-15052 GCA_050701635.1 Micromonosporaceae bacterium
CCTTCAAGTAGTCATGACTACTTGAAGGGCCCCATGATCTTGAGGGAGTGTGGTGCGGCCCCTCAGCTGCGGTTGACGGCGCTGGCGATGGCGCGCAGCGAGGCGGTGAGGATGTTCGGGTCCACCCCGACGCCCCAGCGCACCTCGCCCGCGACGTCGCACTCCACGTACGCCGCCGCGGTGGCGTCGCCGCCGGCGGAGAGCGCGTGTTCGGCGTAGTCCAGCACCCGTACCGGTACGTCCACAGTGGACAACGCGTGGACGAAGGCGTCGATCGGGCCGGTGCCGACACCGCTCACCCGCCGGCTCTCGCCGTCCACCAGCACGTCCGCGGACACCTCGACCTTGCCGTCGACGGTCGCGGTCGAGTAGTTGTCGACCGTGAGCCGCCCGCCGTCGAGGTATTCGCGCTGGAAGATCGCCCACATCGTCTCCGGCGACACCTCGCCGCCTTCGTCGTCGGTGTGCCGCTGCACCACACCGGAGAACTCGATCTGCAGCCGCCGCGGCAGGTCCATCTGGTGTTCGGTCTTCATCACGTACGCCACGCCGCCCTTGCCGGACTGCGAGTTGACCCGGATGACGGCCTCGTAGCTGCGCCCCACGTCGCGCGGGTCGATCGGCAGGTACGGCACGCCCCAGGCGTACTCGTCCACCGGCACTCCGGCGGCGGCCGCGTCCCGCGCCAGGAAGTCGAAGCCCTTGTTGATCGCGTCCTGGTGCGAGCCGCTGAACGCGGTGTAGACCAGATCGCCCGCGTACGGGTGCCGCTCGGGCACCGGCAGCTGGTTGCAGTACTCCACGGTGCGCCGGATCTCGTCGATGTTGGAGAAGTCGATCTGGGGGTCGACACCCTGGCTGAACAGGTTCAGCCCCAGCGTCACCAGGTCGACGTTGCCGGTGCGCTCGCCGTTGCCGAACAGGCATCCCTCGATCCGGTCCGCCCCGGCCATCACCCCGAACTCGGCGGCCGCCACGGCGCACCCCCGGTCGTTGTGCGGGTGTACGGAGAGCACCATCGCCTCGCGCCGCGGCAGGTTGCGGTGCATCCACTCGATCGAGTCGGCGTACACGTTGGGGCTGGCCATCTCGACCGTCGCCGGCAGGTTGACGATCAGCTTGCGGTCGGCGGTCGGCTCGATCACGTCGGCGACCTTGCCGCACACTTCGGCGGCGTACTCCAGCTCGGTCCCGGTGTACGACTCCGGCGAGTACTCGTAGTAGATCTCGGTGTCGGGCAGCTGTTCGGCGTACTTCAGGCACAGCCGGGCGGCGCTGGTCGCGATGTCGGTGATCCCGTCGCGGTCCATCCCGAAGACCACCCGGCGCTGTAGCACCGAGGTGGAGTTGTAGAAGTGCACGATCGCCTGCTTGGCGCCCCGGATCGCGTCGAACGTACGCGCGATCAGCGGCTCCCGGCACTGCACCAGCACCTGGATGATCACGTCGTCCGGGATCAGGTCGTCGGTGATCAGCTGCCGGATGAAGTCGAAGTCGGTCTGGCTCGCCGCCGGGAAACCGACCTCGATCTGCTTGTACCCCATCCGGGTCAGCAGGCCGAACATCCGGCGCTTGCGCTCCGGCGACATCGGGTCGATCAGCGCCTGGTTGCCGTCGCGCAGGTCCACGGCGCACCACTGCGGTGCCTTCTCGATCCGCTTGGTCGGCCAGGTGCGGTCCGGAAGATCAACAGAAAGTTGCCGGTGGTACGGCAGATACCGGCCGACCGGCATCCGGCTCTGAGTCTGGGTGGCGTACGGGTCAACGGCGACCAGGCCGGCCGAGTGGGCGGAGGCCGGGCTGGTGGTGGACGGGTCGGCCGGGTTCGGCTCCGAC
Organism: Micromonosporaceae bacterium; assembly: GCA_050701635.1. Lineage (GTDB taxonomy): Bacteria > Actinomycetota > Actinomycetes > Mycobacteriales > Micromonosporaceae > WHSM01. The sequence continues at coordinate 1,837 of JBOGDF010000109.1, forward strand.
ACGGGAGGCTCCTTCGTCATGGGCGCACGATCGTGGCTGGTGGAGAAACTGGGCTCGAAGGCTCAGCCGGCACGTCGCAACTCCGCGACGAGGTGCCGACCTAGAGGGCCTCGTCGCGGCGACGAAGGAGCAGCGCCGTCCACATGACGTCCCCACGCTACGCGACCGTGCCACTCCTGGGACCCCGGTCCCGCCATCCGAGACACGCGTCACGCCGACCCGTCCGCTCCCCGCCGAAACCCACCCCTCCACTTGGGGCCCCGGGTGGTCGTTCGAAAGCGGGCAAATAGGGCGCCACCACAACCACATGGGCCCCCAAGTGGAGGAGGGGGGTGCCGTTAGCGGGACTTGCTGGGGGAGGGGGTGGGTGAGGGTTTGGGGGGTGGGGGTGCGGTGCCGAGCGCGCGGCCGGCGGTGATCGGGCCGGGGAGCTTCACCGTGCCCGGCGGCTTGGCGGCGCCGCCGGAGATCACCAGGCTGAGACCGCCGAACCGGGCCCCGGTCAGTACGCCGTCGGCGTCGAAGCAGTAGATCCCGGCGTCCATCGGGGGCGCCAGCGCGGCGGCGTTCGGCTCCACGGAGAAGCAGTCGCCGCTCGACACCGAGAAGCTGGTGTCGGCCGCCACGGACAGCGCCGCCCGGGTGTCGGCGAGCACGTCCAGCCAGTCGGTGAACGGGTGCTGCACCCGTACGTCGTACGCCGCCGGCACCTTCCGCCCGGCGGCGATCTTGACGCAGCCGCGCGACGTGCACTGGAAGACGCCCTGTGCGGTCGCGGCGAGCGTGACGTCCTGGCGTCCGCCGTGCGCGCCACCCGGTACGCCGAACAGCCACCCGCCGTCGCTCGCCAGTGTCACGGTGACCGTACGATCCGGCTTCCCCTTCGCCCGCAGCGTGTACGTGGCCGCGTACCGCGCGTCCTTGGCGGCGGCGACCCGGGCGAGCAGCTCCTCCGCGGGGGTCTGCGGTGCGACTCCCGCGGACGACGGTGGCGCCGTGACCGGCGCCGATCCACCACATCCTGCGATCGCCAGCGCCAGCCCCATTGCCGCTGCGATCCCCAACCCCCGACGTAACACCCGGTAATTCTCGCTGGCGGATCGCGCCGAGCTGCGGAAGGCTCGCCGTGGGGCAGGTCACGACCACGCCAGGTCACCAGAACGGGTGACAAACCGCCCCCGGTACCCTGGCCAACCAGAGCCGGCCGAATCGTCTAGCAAGGGAGCCTCGTGGCGCTCGTAGTCCAGAAGTACGGTGGCTCCTCAGTCGCGGATGCCGAGCGCATCAAGCGGGTCGCGGAGCGCATCGTGACCGCCCGCAAGTCCGGCCACGACGTGGTGGTGGCCGTCTCCGCGATGGGTGACACCACCGACGAGCTGCTCGATCTCGCCGGCCAGGTCAGCCCGCTGCCGCCCGGCCGGGAGCTGGACATGCTGCTCACCGCCGGCGAGCGGATCTCGATGGCGCTGCTCGCCATGGCGATCCACAACCTGGGGTACGAAGCGCGCTCGTACACCGGGTCGCAGGCCGGGATGATCACCACGTCCGTACACGGCAAGGCGCGGATCATCGACGTCACACCGGGGCGGATCCGCAGCGCGCTGGACGAGGGCGCGGTGGCGATCGTCGCCGGGTTCCAGGGCGTTTCCCGGGAAACCAAGGAGATCACCACGCTCGGCCGGGGCGGTTCGGACACCACCGCCGTGGCGCTGGCCGCCGCGCTCAGCGCCGACGTGTGCGAGATCTACACCGACGTCGACGGCGTCTACACCGCCGACCCCCGGATCGTGCCCAACGCGCGGCGGATCGAAAAGATCACGTACGAGGAGATGCTCGAACTGGCCGCGTGCGGCGCCAAGATCCTGCACCTGCGCAGTGTGGAGTACGCCCGCCAGACCGGCCTTCCGCTGCACGTCCGCTCGTCGTACTCGAACAAGCCGGGCACCATCGTGGCCGGCTCGATGGAGGACCTTTCCGTGGAACAAGCAATGATCACCGGGGTCGCCCACGACCGCAGTGAAGCCAAGATCACGGTGCTCGGGGTGCCGGACGAGCCGGGCGAGGCCGCCCGGATCTTCCAGGCGGTCACCGACGCCGAGATCAACCTGGACATGATCGTGCAGAACATCTCGACGCACGGCTCTTCCCGTACCGACATCTCCTTCACGCTGCCGAAGTCCGACGGCGCCACAGCGATGGCCGCGTTGCAGAAGGTTAAGGAGAAGGTCGGGTTCGAGGGGTTGCTCTTTGACGACCACGTAGGCAAGGTGTCGTTGGTCGGCGCGGGTATGCGCTCTCACCCCGGGGTGGCGGCGAAGTTCTTCGCCGCGCTGGGTGAGGCCGGCGTCAACATCGAGATGATCTCCACCTCGGAGATCCGGATCTCGGTGGTGTGCCGAGACACCGACCTGGACGCCGCCGTACGCGCGATTCACGACGCGTTCGAGCTGGGCGGCGAAGAAGAAGCGATCGTGTACGCCGGGACCGGGAGGTAAACCGTGGCAGCCAAGGCCGAGGCCAAGGCCAGCAAGCTCCCCACGCTCGCAGTGGTGGGCGCCACCGGCGCCGTGGGCACCGTGATGTGCGACCTGCTCTCCAGCCGGGAGAACATGTGGGGTGAGATCCGGCTGGTCGCCTCCGAGCGCTCGGCGGGCAAGCGGGTGAAGGTACGCGGCGAGCAGCTGGAGATCCAGTTGATCTCGCCCGAGGTGTTCGACGGCGTGGACATCGCGATGTTCGTCAGCACCGACGAGATCTCCCGGGAGTACGCGCCGATCGCCGCCGCGCGCGGCGCGGTCGCGGTCGACAACTCGCAGGTCTTCCGGATGGACCCGGACGTGCCGCTGGTGGTGCCGGAGATCAACCCGGAGCAGGTACGCAACCGCCCCAAGGGGATCATCGCCAACGCCAACTGCACCACGCTGAGCATGATCGTCGCGGTCTTCCCGCTGCACCGGGAGTACGGGCTGCGCGAGCTGGTGGTCTCCTCGTACCAGGCGGCCTCGGGGGCGGGTCAGGTGGGCGCCGACGCGCTGCACGACCAGCTCGCCAAGGTGGCCGGCGACCGCGCGATCGGCACCCGCCCCGGCGACATCCGGCAGGCGATCGGCGACGACACCGGCCCGTTCCCGGCGCCGCTGGCGATGAACGTGGTGCCGTGGGCCGGCTCGCTGAAGGACGACGGCTGGTCCAGCGAAGAGCTCAAGATCCGCAACGAGTCGCGGAAGATCCTCGGGCTGCCGGACCTGAAGGTGTCGGCGACCTGCGTACGGGTGCCGGTGGTGACCGGGCACTCGGTCGCCGTACACGCCATCTTCGGCAGCGAGGTGACCGCCGACGGGGCGCGCGGGGTGCTGCGGGGCGCGCCGGGCGTGATCCTGGTGGACGACCCGGCGGCGGGGGAGTTCCCGACCCCGGCGGACGCGGTCGGCACCGACCCGTGCTGGACCGGCCGGATCCGGCGCTCCCTGGACGACCCGCGCGCGCTTGACCTGTTCGTCTCCGGCGACAACCTGCGCAAGGGCGCGGCGCTGAACACCGTACAGATCGCGGAGCTGGTCAGCTCCGAGCTGTAGCGGGTTGCTCGGGGCTGCCCGGCGGCGGCCCGGCGGCGGCCCCTCACAGGCGCGCGCCGCTTACCGAGGCGCACAACGGCGGGCCAGGCATGATGCCTGGCCCGCCGCCTTGTGCTGTATGTGCGCTGTGGTGCTAGCGCTGCTTTTTGCCCCTGGTGCCGGTGCTGGCGGCGCCTGCGGCGGCGCACGCGGCGGCGGCGTCGACGATGCCGTAGCCGTACACCGGGCCGTACACGCCACGCGCCAGGCTGCCCGGCGTACGGGCGGTGGAGAGCAGTACGGAGTAGATGTTCTCGAGGCTGCGACCCTGCGCGGCGAGCAGCGCCACCACGCCGGCCACGTGCGGTGTGGCCATCGACGTACCGGCGTACGCGTCGTAGTCCTTCTGGCCGCACGCGCTGGACCCGGTGCCCAGCGGGACCGGCGCCCACACGTCGTCGTCACACGCGATCAGGCCGGCGCCGCCGGGTGCGGCGACCACCTTCAGGTCGGGCTTGACGCCGTACTCGGAGTACCAGCTCTTCGCCTCGTTGCGGTCGGTCGCGGTCACGCAGATCGCGTCGTCGGTGAACGCCGGGTCGGAGCAGAGCGGCGTGGAGGTGTTGCCGGCGGCGGAGACGATCGCGGTGCCCTTGCCGACGGCGTACTCGATCGCCCGCGACATGTCGTCGGAGATGCCGACGATCGGCAGCACCTGGGTGCCGGCCAGGCCGCCCAGGCTCATGTTGATCACGTCGGCGCCGTGGTCGGCGGCCCACCGGATGCCGTTGGCGATCTCGGCGTAGCTACCGCTGCCGGCTTCCAGCACCTTCACCGGCATGATCTTGGCGTTCGGCGCGACACCGGCGATCCCGGCGCCGTTTCCGGTGGCGGCGGCCGCGATGCCCGCCACGTGGCTGCCGTGGGTGTCCTCTTCGTTGCCGACGCCGTCGGGGCCCTTCCAGTCACCGTTGCCGCAGGGGACGGTGCCCTTGGGACAGGTGAACGTGGCACCCGGCACCGTCTTGCCGGCGAACTCGGGGTGCGCGAAGTCGATGCCGGTGTCCAGCACCGCGATCACGGCGCCGGTGCCGGTGCTCCTGGCCCAGGCCTGCTCGGCGTGGATCTGCTGCAGCCCCCACTGCTTGCCGTACAGCGGGTCGGTGGTGGCGGCGCTGGACGGTGTGGCGACCGCCGCCACCGCGGCGACCGCGATCGCGGCGGCGGTGAGCGCCCGGGCTCGGGTAATCCGCATATGTCCTCCCCAGAGGTGATGCTTCGTACTCCCCTTCATCCCCTGGAAGCTGACCTGTGTTACCACGAGTTATCCGAAGCCTGGCGAAAACACCTTCACCGGGTACGACTGTCCCGATCCGACTACTCAGCGTGTCCGATCTGCTACCGCTACGAGGCGAGGGTCGCGTCGACGGTGACCTCCACGCCGCCGAGGGCACGGGCGACGATGCAGCCGGTACGCGTGGCGTCGGCGTGCTTGGCGAACTCGTCGGCCGCCAGTCCGGGCACCCGCCCGGTGGTGGTCAGGTCGATCCGGCTGATCGAGAATCCGGCGTCGTCCTTGGTCAGGTGTACGTCGGCGGTGGTCTCGACCGACTCCGGCTGATGACCCGCCTTGGCGATGGTGTTCGCCAACGCCATCGAGAAGCAGCCGGCGAGCGCCGCGCCGATCAGCTCCTCCGGGTTGGTGCCGCCACCGTCCTGGAACCGCGACGAGAAGCTGTACGGCCCTTCGTACGCGCCGCTGCCGAGCCGCATCGTGCCGTTGCCGCTGGTGAGTTCGCCGTTCCACGCCGCCGAGGCGTTGCGAGTGGGCATCTTCAAACCTCCTTGGAGTCCGTGACCACCCGACGCTAGCGCGTCAGGCGCCGTCGACGCTGATCCACTTCTGGTAGATCTTGTCGTACGTGCCGTCCTGCATCGCTCGGGCGACTACGTCGTTGATCACCTTCAGCAGCGTGGAGTTGCCGTTCTTCACGGCGATGGCGTACTGCTCGCCGGTGTCGAACTCGGCCGCCACCTGGTATGTGCCGGGTGTCTCCTTGGCGTACTCGGTCCACAGTGGCAGGTCGGCCATCGCGGCCTCGACCTGCCCGGTGGTGATCGCGTGCTCCAGCCCGGCGAGATCCTCGTACGAGACCGGCTGCAGCTTCAGCCCCTGCTCCTTGATCTGCTTGTGCAGGTACGCCTCGCCGGTGGTGCCGACCTCGACGCCGACCTTCTTCCCGGCCAGCGACTTCAGGTCCTGGTACGGCTTCCCGGCCTTCACCAGCAGCCCCTGGTGCAGATCGAAGTACGGGTCCGACAGCCCGATCAGCTTCTGACGGTCCGGCGTGATCAGGATCCCCGCGGCGGCCGCGTCACACCGCTTGGCGTTCAGCGCCGTACCAGAGCGGATGTCTTCGAACTTCTCGTTGCGGAACGTGGCCCGGACCCCGAGCTCCTTGGCCACCAGGTCCAGCAGGTCGACGTCGAATCCGGTCACGCCGCCGCCCTCGGACAGCTCGAACGGGGGGAACGGAATCGTCGTACACACCGTCAGGGTGCCGTCCTTGACCAGGGTGACGCCGTGCTTCGGGCTGGTGCCGCTGGGGTCCTGGTCGGTGCAGCCGGTCAGCGCGACCGCCAGCGCGGCCACGATCGCCAGGGCTGCCCGGCGGGGGTTGCGAACCATGGTGTCTCCGTGGGTGCAGGCGTCATCCGTGGCGCCATCGTGCCAGGGCACGGCGCCACGGTCTCGCCGGCACACCCTACGACCGCCCCGGCGGCACGGGGCCGATTCGGTGACGCCCCGTACTACGCCGCGCTGGAGGGGTGGCGGGTGAGCGCGTCCAGCGCGCGCAGCGCGGTGTCGAGGCTGTGTCGCAGCTCATGCACCGGGTCGGTGGTCTGCCCCGCCGCGGCGAGGCCGATGGTGACCCACTCCCGGATCAGGTCGGACATCGAACAGCCACGCGCGTCGGCCAGGGCCCGCACCATGGCGTCGGTCTCGTACGGCAGGCGTACCGGCCGGACCACGGTGACGGGGGTGCCGCGCTGCGGCAGGTCGGTGAGCAGTTTGGGGTTGCCCGCGTCGTCGAAGTCGTAACTCACCTCGCCGGCGGTGATGGCGTCCACGAGGTGTTCGTCGGAGCTGACCTCATTCATGATCCGTCTCCTCCCATCGCTTGAAGCCGGCCAGCTCGTCCCGGGACATCTCGCGGGCGCCGAGGATCAACCAGTCCATGCCACCGAGGTGGCGCAGCGTCACGATCATCGGTCGCCCTGCCTTCGTACGCGCCCAGATAGTGAGCAGCCGGGTGCCGGCGGCGACAGCTGGCACCGGCCATCGCCGTTCAGCGTGCAGGGCTTGGATGACCTCGTACTGTTCTACGCCCCGTAATACTGTCAATGCGTACGGCAGCCATTCATACCCCACTGGACCGAGTGTATACGACCCGTATACGCCGCCACCTCCACCGTCCGGTGGAGCTCGTGGTGGGCCGCTTCGACGCCCGACGGCCGTTAGGTTGTACGGATGGTGGTCGACGGCAGGCTGGTGGAGCTCGCGAAACGCGTCATCGACACGAACAAGTACCTCACGCTCGGCACGGTCGACGCCGACGGGCAGCCCTGGGTGTCGCCGGTGTTCTTCACGCCGGAGGCGTACACCCACTTCTACTGGGTTTCCTCACCCGAGTCGCGGCACTCCCGCAACCTCGCCGACCACCCCGGGCTGAGCATCGTGGTGTTCGACTCCTCGGTGCCGATCGGCGGCGCGGAGGCGGTCTACATGACCGGGCGGGCCGGGCTGGTGCCCGACGACGAGCTGGAGCGGTGCTCCGCGCTCTACAGCGGACGGTTGCCGGAGCTGAGGCACTTCCCGCCGGAGCAGCTGCGCGAGCCGGCGCCGTTCCGGCTCTACCGTGCCACGGTCAGCGAGCACTCCGTACTGGTCAGGGGCGGCGACCCCGATCACGGCACCGGCGTCGACTCCCGGCTCACCGTCACCCTGTGATCTCGTCGGCCACCGCTTGCGACGACCATGCCGCGCGGCTGACAATTCGTCTAATAACCGCCGGACGGAGTACGCGATGACCGACAAACCTGACGTGAAGCTGGCGATCGTCGGCAGCGGCTTCTCGGGGCTCGGGCTCGCCGTACGGCTCAAGCAGGCCGGGATGCACGACTTCGTGATCCTGGAACGCGCCGACGACCTGGGCGGCACCTGGCGGGACAACAGCTACCCGGGCTGCCGGTGCGACGTACCGTCGCATCTGTACTCGTTCTCCTTCGCGATGAACCCGGGGTGGAGCGAGACGTACTCCACGCAGCCGGAGATCTGGGCGTACCTGCGGAAGGTCGCCGCCCGGAACGACGTCGAGCGCCACATCCGGTACGGCCACGACGTGAAGTCCGGTCACTGGGATGACGAGGCGCAGCTGTGGCGGCTGAAGACCGCCGAGGGCGAGCTGTCCGCGCAGATCGTGGTGCTGGGCGTCGGTGCCCTCGCCGACCCGAAGCTGCCGCAGCTCCCCGGGCTGGAAACCTTCGAAGGCGAGGTGTTCCACTCCGCGAACTGGAACCACGACTACGACCTGACCGGCAAGCGGGTCGCCGTGGTCGGCACCGGCGCGTCGGCGATCCAGTTCGTACCGGAGATCGCGCCGAAGGTCGACAAGCTGGTGCTGTTCCAGCGCACCGCGGCGTGGATCCTGCCCCACACCAACCGCCGGATCACCAAGGCCGAGAAGTGGCTCTACCGGCACGTCCCGGGCGCCCAGCGGCTCAGCCGCGCCGGGGTGTACGCCAGCCGCGAGCTGGTGGTGTTCGGGCTGGCGTTCTGGCCGAACGTGATGCGGGCCGGCGAAGCGCTGGCGCGCAAACACCTGGCCCGTCAGGTGCCGGACCGCGAGCTGCGCCGCAAGCTGACCCCGCACTTCCGGCTCGGCTGCAAGCGGATCATGCTCTCCAACGACTACTACCCGTCGCTCACCCGGCCCAACGTCGACGTGGTCGCCTCCGGGATCACCGAGGTACGCGGCAACACCGTGGTCGGCGCCGACGGCACCGCACACGAGGTCGACGCGATCATCTTCGGCACCGGCTTCCACGTCACCGACCCCCCGTACGCCGAGGGCGTCCACGGCCGGGACGGGCGCTCGCTGGCCGACGTGTTCGGCGGCACTCCGCGGGCGTACCTGGGGACCGCGCTGGCCAACTTCCCCAACGCGTTCACCCTGCTCGGGCCGAACACCGGGCTCGGCCACACCTCGGTGGTCTACATGATCGAAGGCCAGATCAACTATGTGATGCGCTGCCTGCGGGAGATGGACCGGCGCCGCTGGCGCACGGTGGAGGTACGCCCGTCGGTGGAGCGCGCGTACAACGCCGAGCTGCAGCGCAAGCTGCCCGGCACGGTCTGGAACTCCGGCGGCTGCGCCAGCTGGTATCTCGACGCCAACGGGGTGAACAGCACGATCTGGCCCCGGTTCACGTGGCAGTTCCGGCTCCGTACCAGAAAATTCCGCCCTGACGAGTACGTGGTAACCCCCGAGCCGCGATGAGTTTTGCCGGCGCCGCCGGTCTGTATTGGTGACCAACGCGAGAGGAGCTCGACAATGCAGAAGATCACGACCTTCCTCTGGTACGACAACCAGGCGGAGGAAGCGGCGGAGTTCTACACCACCGTGTTCGACAACTCCCGGATCGTGGAGGTGACCCGGTACGGCTCGGCCGGCCCGGGGGAGCCGGGCAGCGTCATGACCGTCACCTTCGAGCTCGCGGGGCAGCAGTTCATCGCGCTCAACGGCGGCCCGCAGTTCACGTTCAACGAGGCGATCTCGCTGTCGGTGGAGTGCGAGTCCCAGGAAGAGGTCGACACGCTGTGGGAGAAGCTCACCGCCGACGGCGGCGAGCCGGGCCCGTGCGGCTGGCTGAAGGACAGGTACGGCCTGTCCTGGCAGATCGAGCCACGCCGGTTGAACGATCTGCTGAGGGATCCCGATCCGGTCAAGTCGCAGCGCGTCATGAAGGCGATGCTCGGCATGGGCAAGATCGACATAAAGGGGCTGGAAGACGCGTACCAGGGCTGAGTATGCGGCGACAGCGCCCGTGAGCCGCCCCGTTCCAGCTGGAGCGGGGCGGCTCCGTGCGGGATGATCAGATCATGTCCGCCGTGGTACGCAAGCTCGCCGCCGCCCAGTACCGGCTGCTCGACCTGATGCGCTCCCGGCGCGCCTTCGAGGTGGCGAAGCAGCCGCCGACCGCGCAGGACTTCAAAGACTTTTCGGGGGTACGCCAGTGCCTGCTGGTCACCTTCCGGCGCTCCGGCGAGCCGATGCCGAGCCCGGTCAACTTCGGGCTGGGCGACGATCACACGCTCTACCTGCGTACCGACCCGCACACCGGGAAGCTGAAGCGGATCCGCAACGACCCGCGGGTGCTGGTGGTGCCGTGCGGGCTGCTGGGTCAGCCGCGCGGGCCGACGGCGCAGGGGCGTGCCCGGATCCTCGCCGAGGACGAGATCGGGCCGGCCGAGCGGGCGATCAAGGCCAACTTCAGCTGGCCGATGGGGCTGTTCGAGCGCGGCGTGGAAGTCGGTGCGGAGCGTTTCGGCGTGGGCATGACGTACGTGGAGATCACGCCGTGGGACGGCCCGGGCTGACCGCCTGCTAGGGCAGACCGCCTCCTAGGGCAGGGTGTCGAGGTGCGGGCCGACGGTGCCGGAGAAGCTGTCGCCGGCGACCCGGTCCCAGTTGATCGACCAGGTCATCGCGCCCCGGATCCCCGGGTACGTACGCGGCGGCCGGTGGCTGCCGCAGTTGGTGCCGCGGGCGAGGCAGTCGAGTGCGCGGTTGACCACCGACGGGTTGACGTACCCGCCGCCGGCCGCGCGCGACGACGCCGGCAGGCCGAGCGCGACCTGGTCCGGGCGCAGCCCGTTCTCCAGCGCAATGCACGCCAGCGCGGTGAGGAACTCGACGGTGCCCTGGGCGTACACGTTGCCGTCGCAGCCGTTCATGGTGCCGGAGTTGTAGTACTGGGTGTGTACGACGGTCAGGATGTCCTTGACGTTCAGCGCGAGCTGGAAGTAGCTGCCGCTGGTGGACTGCATGTCGATGGTCTGCGGTGCCATGGTGATCACCAGTTTCGCGCCGGCCTTTCCGGACAGCTGCCGCAGCGCCGAGGTCATGTGGGTGACGCTCAGCCCGTGCTCCAGGTCGATGTCGACGCCGTCGAACCCGAAGCGGGTCATCAGCGCGTACACGCTGTCGGCGAAGTTGGTGGCGCTGGTCGCGTCGTTCACCGGTACGTTGCCGCGCTCGCCGCCGACCGAGATCACGACCTTGGCGCCCCGCGCGTGCAGCGCGTTGACGTCGGCGATCACGTCGGCGTCGCTGTAGCCGCCGAGCGCGGAGGAGAGCTGCGGGTCGACGGCGAAGGTGACGGCGCCGGGCCGCGCCGGGTCGGCCTCCGCGAACGCCACCGCGATCAGATCGTACTGGCTGGAGACGTCGCGCAGCCGCAGCGCGGTCGAGCCGTTCAGGAAGTTGTGCCAGTAGCCGGTCAGGGTGTGTTTCGGCAGGTCAGACGGCGGTGGCGCGGTGGGGCTGGGGGTCGGGCTCGCCGTGGGTGGCGCGGTCGGCGACGCGGTGGGCGAGGCGGTCGGGCTGGCCGTCGGTGAAGCGGTGGCGGTCGGGGTCGGAGTGGGGCCGCCCGGACCGTCGAGGCTGACGTCGTCGGCGTAGTACGTGCCCTGGGCGTACCAGCCGTGCAGGTAGACCTGGACGCTGGTCTGCGACGCGCCGGTGGTGAAGCTGGTACGCAGCTCCGTGAAGCTGGCCGCCGAAGGGGTCCAGGTCGACGCGCCGCCGGCCACGCCGAGGTAGACGTAGCTGCCCCGTACCCAGGCGCTCAGGGTGTACGCCGTGCCCGGCTGCACCGCGACGGTCTGGCTGCACCGCGCGTTGTCCGAGCTGGTGGCGGCGCCGGCGAGCGCGTGGCCGCCGGTGCGTACCGGGCTGGTGACCACCGAGCCGGTCCCGCCCGTACACGACCAGCCCGACAGGGTGCCGGTTTCGAAGCCGCCGTTGCTCACCAGATTCGCCGCCTGCGCCGGCGCGGCCAGCGCGAACGCCGCCGTCAATCCGATCGCGGCGATGCCGCCGAGCAGCCACCGCCGCCCTGAACGCCTGGACATGGTGTCGTCCTCTCGCCGGTTCCTCCCCATTGCGTACGAGAGAACCGGGTCGTACCCTCTAATGTCAAGGTTTCTTAACTATTTATTCGTGTGTACGGGACCTGGGGAGGCACCCGCCATGAAAACGCCACGTATCAGCTGTCTCGCCGCCGTCCTGGTGGCCGCCGCCGGACTAGCCGTCGCGGTGGTCTCGCCCGGCCCCACCGCCGAGGCCGCCGTCGGCCCGTTGACGTGGGCAGACGAATTCAACGCCGCCGCCGGTACGGGGCCCGACCCGGCGAAGTGGAAGCACGACATCGGCGGCAGCGGGTGGGGCAACAACGAGCGGCAGTACTACACCAGCAGCACCCGCAACGCCGCCCACGACGGGAACGGCAACATGGTGATCACGGCCCGCCGGGAGAACCCGGCCGGCTACCAGTGCCACTACGGGACCTGCGAATACACCTCCGCGCGGCTGCTCACCGCGGGTCGCTTCGATCAGGCGTACGGCCGGTTCGAGGCGCGGCTGCGAGTGCCGCGGGGGCAGGGGATCTGGCCCGCGTTCTGGATGCTCGGCAACGACATCGGCACCAACCCGTGGCCGAACTCCGGCGAGATCGACATCATGGAGAACATCGGGCGGGAGCCGAGCACCGTACACGGAACGCTGCACGGACCGGGCTACTCCGGAGGCGCCGGGCTCACCGGGAGCTACACCCTGCCGGGTGGTCAGGCCTTCGCCGACGCCTTCCACACCTTCACCGTCGACTGGGCGCCCGACTCGGTCACCTGGTACGTCGACGGCGTCCAGTATTCGCGCAAGACCCCGGCGGACGCCGGCGGCAACCGGTGGGTCTTCGACCACCCGTTCTTCATGCTGCTGAACGTCGCGGTCGGTGGCTACTGGCCCGGCTACCCGGACGGTACGACGGTCTTCCCGCAGACCATGACGATCGACTACGTACGGGTCTACTCGTACGCGACGAGCGGCGCGACCGGCCCGATCACCGGCCTCGCCGGCAAGTGCGTCGACGTGGCGGCCGCCGGCACCGGGGACGGCACCCGGGTGCAGCTCTACACCTGCAACGGCACCGCCGCGCAGCGCTGGACGATCGGGTCCGACGGCACGATCCGTGCGCTCGGCAAGTGCCTGGACGTGTCGGGCGGCTCCACAGTGGACGGAGCTCGGGTGCAGCTGTGGACGTGCAACGGCACCGGGGCGCAGCGGTGGACGTACACATCAGGTCGTGATCTTGTAAATCCGCAGGCGAACAAATGCCTGGACGTCACCGGCAACAACTCCGCCGACGGCACCCCACTGCAACTCTGGAGCTGCCACGGCGGCGCGAACCAGAAGTGGTCGCTGCCCTAGCTAGTGCCCTGCGCCAGAGATTGGTTGATGAAGTCCGGTGTCCAGGTGGTGCGTCGCAAGGCGGAGGAGGAGCCAATACCGGTGTTGTATTGGCGACGACGACAACGCCGC
>JBOGDF010000110.1:0-14977 GCA_050701635.1 Micromonosporaceae bacterium
CTGGTGGCGTGCGACGCGCTGTGGGGCACCGGGCTCAGCCGCGACCTGCTCGCGTCGTTGGCCGTGGAGCTCGGCAGCGACGTGCCGTTCCTGGTGCTCGGCGGTACGGCGCTCGGCACCGGGCGGGGCGAGATCGTCAACCCGGTGCTCGCCACCGGCGGCTGGCACTGGGTGATCGCGGTCGCCGACGGCGGCCTGTCCACCCCCGCGGTGTACGCCGAGCTGGCCCGGCTACGCGACGCCGGCCGCGGGCACCCGTACTCCTCCGACACCGACAAGCTGCTCGCCGCGCTGCGCCAGCACGACCCGCAGGTGCTGGCCGACGCGCTGGTCAACGACATGCAGCCGGCGGCGATCTCGCTGCGCCCGGCGCTGCGGCGTACGCTGCGCGCCGGCAAGGAGGAGGGCGCGCTGGCCGGGATCGTCTCCGGCTCCGGGCCGAGCTGCGTGTTCCTCGCCGCCGACGCCGACCACGCCAACCAGCTCGCCGCCCGGATCGCCGGGCACGACGTGTGCCGTACCGTACGCACAGCCCACGGCCCGGTCCCGGGAGCCCGCGTCATCTCATGAGTCGCCCGATGAGCAACATCGTCAACCTGGACAAGGTCACGAAGGGGTACGACCACGCCGTACTCCTCGACGAGGTGTCTCTCGGGCTGAGCGCCACCGACCGGGTCGGCGTGGTCGGCCTGAACGGGGCCGGCAAAACCACGCTGCTGCGGCTGCTCAGCCGGGTCGAGGAGCCCGACGAAGGGCGCGTCACGCACCGCCGTGACCTGCGGATCCGCTACCTGCCTCAGTCGATCATGCTGCCGCCGAACGCCACCGTCGGCGAGATCGTGACCGGCGACGCCTGGCTCTCCGACGACATCGGCGCCGAACACGAGTGGGCGTCCTCGTCGCGGGTACGCGCCATCCTCGACGGGCTCGGGATGCCCGGTCTCGGGCTGGACTCGCCGGTCGGGCCGATGTCCGGCGGGGAACGCCGCCGGGTCGCGCTGGCCGCCCTGCTGGTACGCCCCGCCGAGCTGCTGGTGCTCGACGAGCCGACCAACCACCTCGACATCGCCGGGATCAACTGGCTTGCCCACTGGCTCACCGAACACGGCCAGGCGCTGGTGGTGGTGACCCACGACCGCTGGTTCCTCGACGCGGTGTGCACCACCACCTGGGAGGTCACCGGCGGCTCCGTGGAGTCCTACGACGGCGGGTACGCCGCCTGGACGCTGGCCCGCGCCGAGCGGATCCGGCAGGCCGACGCCACCGAGCAACGACGCCGCAACCTGGTACGCAAGGAGCTGGCGTGGCTACGGCGGGGCGCGCCGGCGCGTACCTCCAAGCCGAAGTTCCGGATCGAACGCGCCAACGCGCTGATCGCCGACGTACCGCCGCCGCGGGACGCGGTGTCGCTGCGGAAGCTGGCCACCGCCCGGCTCGGCAAGTCCGTGTACGACGCGGAAGGCGTGGTCGCCGACGTACCGGGCCGGCGGATCCTGGACCGGGTCACCTGGCGGATCGGGCCCGGCGACCGGATCGGGCTGCTCGGGCCCAACGGCGCCGGCAAGACCACCCTGCTGCGACTGCTCGCCGGCGTCACCGAGCCCGAGGAGGGCCGGGTCAAGACCGGCAAGACCGTACGCACCGCGTTCCTGTCCCAGGAGCTGGGCGAGCTGCCCGACGAGCTGCGGGTGCTGGAGGCGGTGGAGGAGGTCGGCCGGCGGTTCCAGCTCGGGGACCGGGAGGTGACCGCGGCGCAGCTGGCGGAGGTGTTCGGGTTCACCCAGGCCCGGCTGTGGACCCCGGTGGCCGACCTGTCCGGTGGCGAGCGGCGCCGGCTGCAGCTGCTGCGGCTGCTGGCCGCGGAGCCGAACGTACTGCTGCTGGACGAGCCGACCAACGACCTGGACATCGACACCCTGGCCGCGCTGGAGGACCTGCTCGACGGCTGGCCCGGCACGCTGATCGTGGCCAGCCACGACCGCTACCTGGTGGAACGCGTCTGCGACACCGTGGTGGCGCTCCCCGGCGACGGCCGGCTGGTCGACCTGCCCGGCGGCGTCGAGCAGTACGTCGCCGGCCCCACCCGGCTCGGGTCGGCAGCCGAAGCCGGGGCGAAGCCCGTACCCCCGGAGAAGGCAGACGGGGCGACCGCCGGTGAGCTGCGGACGGCGAAGAAGGAGCTGGCACGCCTGGAGCGGCAGGTCGGCAAGCTGGAGCAGCGGGAGTCGCAGCTGCACGAGGAGCTCGCCGCGCACGCCGCCGACTACGAGAAGGTCACCGCCCTGGACACCGAGCTGGCGGAGGTACGCGCCGCGCGCCACGCCGCCGAGGAGCAGTGGCTGCAGCTGGCCGAGCGAGTCGGCGAAGGCTGACCCCCGGCCCCAGCGGGCGCGGTCGCCGCCGGATGGACCAGAATGTCGTACCAGGTCCCCGTCGGCCGAGATCGAAAGAGGCGTCATGCACCTTCCCGTGAACCACCCGCTGCGGCCGCTCTACCGGACCATGGCGGGGCTGATCGGCCTGTACGTGCTGGTCTTCGGTGTGGTCGGCTTCCTGCGTACCCAGGGCATGGAGTTCTTCGCCAACAAGGGGCAGTGGGTGCTCGGCCTGACCACCAACCCGGCGTTCGCGATCCTGTCGGTGATCACCGGGCTGTTGCTGCTCGCCGGCGTGCTGCTCGGCCGCAACGTCGACCACTTCCTCAACATCGTGGCCGGCGGCATCTTCCTCACCGCGGGCATGGCGATGATGGCGCTGCTGCGTACCGACCTGAACTTCCTCGGCTTCACGATGACCAACTGCGTCGTCTCGTTCATCTTCGGCACCGCGGTGCTCGCCGCCGGCCTGTACGGCAAGGTCGGCTCCCCCGAGCTCGCAGCGGCTGAAGACGAATTCCGCCACGGCGCCCACCGCTAGCCGTCGGCGTCGATGCGGCCGTCGCGGGCGGGGTGCTCGACCACGGCTACCACCCGGCCCGCCATGAAGCGGGCGGAGCGTACCGGGGTGCCGGTGCGGGTGACCTCGAGAACTTCCACCACACCTCGCCCGGTGGTGGTCTCCACCCGCCGGCCGGCGCGGGTCGCCACGACATCGTAGGTACGGATCCCGCCGCCGATGTCGATCACGATCTCCACCCGGTCACCCTTCACGTGCCAGGACATACCCGGATACCGGGCGTGTGATGCCTCGCCGCATCACCGGCAGGACCCGTTTACCGGCGGTGGGTACGCAGGCTCGGCTTCGCTTCCAGGTGGGACAGGCCGTTCCACGCCAGGTTGACCAGGTGCGCGGCGACGGCCTCCTTGTTGGGCTTGCGCGCGTCAAGCCACCAGCGACCGGTGAGCGCGACCATCCCGACCAGCGCCTGGGCGTACAGCTCGGAGAGCTTGCGGTCGTAGCCGCGCTGCTTGAACTGCAGCCCCAGGATGTGTTCGACCTGGTGGGCGACGTCGTTGAGGACGCTGGAGAAGTTGTTCTCCGCGGAGATGATCGGCGAGTCGCGTACCAGCACCCGGAAGCCGTCGGTCTCGCTCTCGATGTAGCCGAGCAGCGCGATCGCGGCTTGTTCCAGCAGCTCACGCGGGTGTCCGGCGGTGAGCGCGGTGGTGATCCGCTCCAGCAGCGCCCTGACCTCGCGGTCGACCACGACGGCGTACAGGCCTTCCTTGCCGCCGAAGTGCTCGTACACGACGGGCTTGGAAACCTTGGCGCGGGCGGCGATCTCCTCGACGCTGGTCGCGTCGTAACCGCGCTCGGCGAACAGCTGTCGCCCGATGGCGATCAGCTGCTCGCGGCGCTGCGCGGAGGACATGCGCACCCGCCCGCCGCCGTTGCGGGGCGGCGGGCTCCCCGTCGGTTTGGTCACGCCCTCATCGTGCCAGCTTGATAGGTTGCCGCTCGGTCCCGTCCTCGGACGGCGTCAGCTTGGCGGTGAGCCGGTCGGCCTTCGGCCAGCGCACGTCGTACACCCATCCGGCCTTTTCGAACAACCAGATCAGCCGGGCGGAAGAGTCGATCTGACCGCGCAGCGCACCGTGGCGGGCGCAGGTCGGGTCGGCGTGGTGCAGGTTGTGCCAGCTCTCCCCGAACGACAGGACCGCCAGCGGCCAGAAGTTGGCGGCCTTGTCACGGGACTCGAACGGCCGCTCGCCGAACATGTGGCAGACCGAGTTGATCGACCAGGTGACGTGGTGCAGGAACGAGACCCGCACCATGGCGCCCCAGAAGAACGCGGTGAGCGCGCCCCACCAGGACCAGGTGAGCAGCCCGCCCACCAGCGCCGGCGCCACCAGCGTGACCGCGACCAGCGGGAAGAACATCTTGTCCACCCGGCGCAGATCCCGGTCGGCCAGCAGGTCCGGGGCGAACCGCTCCCGGTTGCTCGGCTCCCGCTCGAACAGCCAGCCGACGTGGGCGTAGTAGAAGCCCTTGGCCAGCGCGCCGATGCTGGTGCCGTACCGCCACGGGGAGTGCGGGTCGCCCTCCTTGTCGCTGAACGCGTGGTGCCGCCGGTGGTCGGCCACCCACTGGATCGGCGGGCCCTGGATCGCCAGCGACCCGGCGACCGCCAGCATCACCCGCATCCAGCGCTTTGCCTTGAACGAGCCGTGGGTCAGGTAACGGTGAAAGCCGATCGTGATGCCCAGTCCGGAGACGTTGTACATCACCACCGCGATCGCCACGTCGATCCAGGAGAGACCCCAACCCCATGCCACTGGTACGGCGGCAAGCAGCGCCAGGAACGGCACCACCACGAAGATCCACAGAGCTACCTGGGAGCCGGTGGAGATCGGTCCCTCGGTGAGCGGCTTGGGCGAACGGCCCGTGGTCTCTACAGCGGCGGCTGCTGTGGTGGATGTCGTCATTGGCATTGGCCCTTCGTGGCTTGCGCGATGCGTCTTATGGCTACCTACGTCACCGTAACCTACGGTGGCGTAGTTGGCATCAGCTACGGCTCCACGTGTTACCCCTCACGACCGGTTTGGTCGTACCCGGCGGCTGCTCAAGGCTGGACGTTCAGTTGATCGAGGGCGTCGGTGTCGAGATTCATCGCGGCCATCAGCGCGGCCAGCTCGGTCCGCTCGACCTCGGTGACGCTGTCCCGACGCGTGGCGAGGGCGGCGACAATTTCGCTGATGGCCTCGCCTTCCTCGCCGGCATCGGCCATATCTCGTACTCCCTGAACCGTCTCGGGTGGCAGTCGCCACGCGAGCTGATCGATCACAGCGGTGGTACGCCGGATCAGTTCACGTCGGTCCATCGCTAGGTTCCTTTCGGATTACTGACGACTCCACGGCCCCCGGGCCTGGGCCAGGCCGACCAGATCTGCCCATCAGGCTTGAGCACCACGACAACCGTCACTCCGTCCCGTACGCCGCTCACCCGCCAGCGGCCGTTGAACTGCATCGCCTCAACGAGGTCTGGATTGCGGGCCACCGAGTGGATGAACACGGTCGTCGCTTCGTCGGTCCAGCGGGCGGGGAACTCTGTCTTCCCCGCGACGCCAGTGCCGTGTCGGTGTCCGCCGCCCGACGTGTCACCGTCGAAGACATGCCGGCGCCGCTCGTCGGTCAGACGAATCGACGGGAGACTCGGTCGCTGTGGATGGACGGCTGCAGGTGACGCCGCCCAGCCTGACGCTGCGGGTATCGCTGTGGTTGCCCCTGGCCCACTGCTTCAAGTGGTGCCGTCCTTGAGAGCGGCAGCCAGCGCCGTCGCCTGGTCGGCGATCTCCTTGCTGCGCGCCAGGCCATTCATCAGCTGATCAGCAAGATCGCGAAGTGTCTCGGCGCCGCTGGTGAGGTACTGGACGCCGACGGCTGTCGCGATTTCGGCGGCCTCCTGAGCTTCCGACTCGGCAGCGGTCGCCTCAGCGATGCACGCGTCCGTCGACGTCGCGATCGTGGTGAACCTTGCGATCAGGTCGTCCAGGCCCGCCACGCTGATCCTCCCGATGATGTCAATGCGTGGCCGCACAGTACATGGCGAACGTACCGCCGCGCGTGGCATGGGAGGGTCGCGCCGCACCCGCACCGTCCGACGACTTGGCGCCACCATGACACCCGATGGTCCGTTCGGACACGGAACGGATTGGCTGCGTAGAGGTGCCCGATTCTCCACAAATCCCTCATACCGGTCGCCATCCCGGGTTGCGGCCCGAGAGGTAGTCGTCGGCCCAGCGTGCGTACTTGCAGCGCCACGGTTCGCCGCACGCTCGACAGATCCGATGCAACCGATACCAGGGTTCGCGCGAAGGCTGGTGTACCGCAGCTAGGAGTCGCGCCTGAGCTTTCAGTGCGCTGTTCGTACTCACGGACTTGCGCTCCCCTCGGTGTGCCGGCCACGAGTAAGTCGGTGACTTGGAGTCGAGCTTCCGGCACCCCTGGTGACTGTAGGAATGCCGTAGCGTGGCCGTACCGGTGCAATCCCGGTGCCAATTACGTGGTCGCCAACCACCGGGTGCCCACGATCGAGGAGCTGTTGCCGTGAGAACGGTCCGGGTGTGGACTGGCCGCGAGGCGTCGGCGTTACGGAAGGCGCTGCGGCTCAGTGTCCGCGACTTCGCGGCTCGGCTTGGTGTCGGCGTCCGGACGGTGTCCAACTGGGCGGCTGGACAGGGAGCGATGACTCCCCGTCCGGAGATGCAGGCGGCGTTGGACACCGTGCTTGCCCGTGCGACCGAGGGGGAGCGGGCTCGGTTGGCGCTGCTACTCGAAGAGGACGACGAGGAGGCAGCTACGGATCGCAGGGAGTTCATGGCGGTAGCGGCCGGCGCGTCCAGCCTTCTCGTGGCCCGCGGCGCGCCGGCAGAGGCATGCGATGACGAGCGGCTGCTGCTGGACGTCATTGCGGCATACCGGCGGATGGAGCGAGGGCTACCGTCGCGCGCCCTGCTGCCACCGGTTCGAGCACACCTGGGCCTCGTCGCGGGGCACCTTGCCCGTCGGCCGTCGCGTCGATTCCATGCGGTCGTGAGCGAGGCGGCAGGGTTGGCGGCGTGGCTCTACCTCGACATGGATGAGACGGGGAATGCCCGGCGGCATTACCAGTTTGCCGCGCGGCAGGCTGTCCGGTCGGGCAATTGGCTGCTTGGCCTCTACATGGTCGTGAGCGCAGGCCATTTCGAGGCCGAGGCGGGCAATCCCACGCGCGGTCTACAGCTGTTACGCGAGGCGCGACGGGAGGCTCACGGGCGACCATTGCCTGAGGTAGCGGCGATCTGGATGAACGTCATGGAGGCCACTGTGCTGGCGGAGTTACACGACGAGAGAGCGTACGAACTCCTCAGATCCGCCGAGAGAAGGCTTGCGCTTGCGGAGCGGTCTGAGCCGGTCTGGCCCTGGCTGTTCCGCTTCGATGCGCAGAAGCTCGCCACCTACCAGGCTCAGGTGAGCGCCAAACTCGGCCGGGCTGTTGCGGCTACGGCTGTCTTCGGAATGCTGGAAGGCTACCCACCGGCACCCAAGCAGCGGGCGCTGACGGAGCTTGACTATGCGAAAGCGCTTGCCGACCAAGGCGACATGGAACGGGCATGCCAGGTGGCAGAGCGAGCCGTCGATACGGGACGAGAGCTGAGGTCCGACCGGGTCCTGCACGCTGCCGTACGCTTCCGCTCCGGGTTGCCCGATCGCCATAGTGAGCCCGTGGTGTCGTTCGACCAGAAGCTGTCGGCGGCCTTCGAGGTGGATGCATGACGCGGGTCGCGATCACCGGTCATCGTGGGCTCGATGGGGCTACGACCGCGCTGGTCGCCGAGGCGATCGCCACGGAGCTGCGTGCGCTCTCTGACAGCGGAGAATTGATCGGGGTGAGTTGTCTCGCCGACGGCGCCGACCAGGTTTTCGCGCGTGCCCTGGTGGACGCGGGCGGCCAGTTGGTGGTCGTGGTGCCGGCGAGCGAGTATCGGGACGGTTTGCCTGAGGCTGCCTGGGACGCGTACGACGAACTGCTCGCCAAGGCGGTTGAAGTGCGGCGTCTGCCGTACGTGCGGTCGGACGAGCACGCCCACATGGCGGCGAGCGTGGAGATGCTGCGAGGCGTCGACCGGCTGTTCGCGGTGTGGGACGGACATCCGGCGCGGGGCCACGGAGGCACGGCGGACGTAGTTGCGTACGCCCGTGGTGAGGGCATTCCGGTCACGGTGATCTGGCCGAACGGCGCCCGTCGCGACTAGCGACCCGGTTGGGTCTGGCGGCTCCCGGGTGGAATGATGGTTCCGCGTCAATTGGGGCATGGTGTAATGGCAGCACCTCTGATTTTGGTTCAGATAGTCCAGGTTCGAGTCCTGGTGCCCCAGCTGTATGGTTTAGTCCGAATCAGGGAGCACTCTTGACCGCCGAACCGCGTCCGCGCACCGTCGTCGTCCTCGCCGCCGGTGAGGGCAAGCGGATGAAGTCGGCGACGCCGAAGGTGCTGCACCCGCTGCTCGGTCGTACGCTGCTCGGCCACGTGCTCGCCGCCGCCGCGCCGCTCGGCGCGACCAGCACGATCGTCGTGGTCGGCCGCCGCGCCGACCAGGTGCGCGAGCACCTCGCCGAGATCGCCCCGTACGCCGAGCCGGTGCTGCAGGCCGAGCAGCTCGGCACCGGGCACGCCGTACGGGTCGCCCTGGAAGCGGCCGGCGAGGTGGACGGCACGCTGGTGGTGCTCAACGCCGACGTACCGCTGCTGCGGCCCGCCACGATCGAGGCGCTGGTCGCGGCGCACGAAGCCGCGGGCGCGGCGGCGACGGTGCTGACCGCCGTGGTCGACGAGCCCAAAGGGCTGGGCCGGATCGTGCACGACGCCAACGGTGACCTGGCCGCGATCGTGGAACAGCGGGACGCCACCGGGGAGCAGCGGGCGATCCGTGAGATCAACGCCGGGATCTACGCCTTCGACGCCGGACTGCTGCACGAGGGGCTCGCCAAGCTGTCCAGCGACAACGACCAGGGCGAGGAGTACCTCACCGACGTGTTCGGGCTGTTCCGGAGCGCGGGGCGCCGGATCGCGACCCACCCCGCGCCGGACGCCACCGAGGCGCTGGGCTGCAACGACCGGGCCGAGCTGGCCGGGTTGCGCCGGCTGATGCAGCGCCGGGTCAACACCGACTGGATGCGCGCCGGCGTCACGATGGACGACCCGGACTCCGCCTGGGTGGACGTCACGGTCACGCTGGCCCGCGACGTCACGTTGCGTCCCAACGTGTACCTGCACGGCGCCACCACGATCGACGAGGGCGCGACGGTCGGCCCCGAGGTGACGTTGATCGACACCAGCGTGGGGGAGCGGGCCACGGTGCTGCGGGCGCACTCCGTACAGGCCGAGATCGGGCCGGAGTGCCAGGTCGGGCCGTACGCCTACCTGCGACCGGGCACCCAGCTCGCCCGCAAGGTCAAGATCGGCACGTACGTGGAGACCAAGAACTCCCAGATCGGCGAGGGCACCAAGGTGCCGCACCTGTCGTACGTGGGGGACGCCACGATCGGGGAGCACACCAACATCGGGGCCGCGTCGGTGTTCGTCAACTACGACGGGCAGCGCAAGCACCGCACCGTGATCGGCGACCACGCGCGTACCGGATCGGACAACATGTTCGTGGCGCCGGTGGAGGTGGGCGACGGGGCGTACACCGGGGCGGGCACGGTGGTGCGGCGCAACGTACCCCCGGGGGCGCTGTCGGTGTCGGGCGGACCGCAACGGATCTTCGAAGGCTGGGTGCAGCAGCGGCGTCCCGGCTCCGCCGCGGCCGAGGCCGCGGCCCGCGCCCTCGCCGCCCAAGCCGAGCCAGCCACCACGGAGCAGGCCGCCGAAGCCGCCGCTGCCGAACAGGCCACCACGGAGCCGGCGGTCACGGAGCAGGCCGCCGAAGCCGCCGCTGCCGAGCCGGCGTCCGGCAGCGCATCCGGGCAGGCACCCGACGAACCACCCCACGAAAGCCGCGCCGACGGGTGACACAGGCCACCCCGGAGTGCGGGCCCCCGAGCGCACGGGTGACACTGACACCGGGCAAACGCCAGGCCGGCACGGCGGGAACTCCGGCTGAACATCAGCGGCTTGATCGTGGGGGAGCAAGGTAGGACGATGGGCGGGATCGTGGCGGAGAACCGCAAGACATTGATGCTTTTCTCGGGCAGGGCGTTTCCGGGTCTGACCGAGGAGATCGGCCGCGAGCTGAGCATCGAGCCGACCCCGACCGACGCGTACGACTTCCCCAACGCGGAGATCTTCGTCCGCTACCGGGAGTCGGTACGCGGCTGCGACGCGTTCGTGGTGCAGTCGATCAGCGACAAGCCGAACAAGTGGCTGATGGAGACGCTGATCATGGTGGACGCGCTGAAGCGCGGCTCCGCCAAGCGGATCACCGCGGTGCTGCCGTACTACCCGTACTCCCGTCAGGACAAGAAGCACCGCGGCCGGGAGCCGATCTCGGCGCGGCTGGTGGCCGACCTGCTGAAGACCGCGGGCGCCGACCGGATCCTCACCGTCGACCTGCACACCGCCCAGATCCAGGGCTTCTTCGACGGCCCGGTGGACCACCTGTTCGCGCTGCCGCTGCTCGCCGAGTACGTCGAGAAGAAGTACCGCGGCCAGCCGATGACGGTGGTCGCCCCCGACTCCGGCCGGGTACGTGTCGCGGAGCGCTGGACCGACCGGCTCGGCGGCTGCCCGCTGGCGTTCATCCACAAGACCCGGGATCCGATGAAGCCGGGCCAGGTGGTGGCACACCGCGTGGTCGGTGAGGTCGAAGGCCGGGTCTGCGTGATCGTCGACGACGAGATCCAGACCGCGGGCACCATCTGCAACGCCGCAGATCTGCTGTTCGAAGCCGGCGCCACCCACGTGATCGCCACCGCCACCCACGGCGTGCTCGCCGACCCCGCCACGGAGCGGCTGAAGAACAGCCGGATCAGCGAGGTGGTGCTCACCAACACGCTGCCGATCCCGGCGGAGAAGCGGCTGGACAAGCTCACCGTGCTCTCGATCGCGCCGCTGGTGGCCCGCGCCATCCGCGAGGTGTTCGACGACGGTTCGGTGACCACACTGTTCGGCGGCCTGTCGTGATTCCGGGGCTTGCGGGTCCCTGCCACGCTTAACCCGGATCCGGGGGTACGGGGAGGCAGTGGTGCAGCACGTCGGCCAGGTGGCGGAACGGGTCGAGTACCGGGTCAGCACGTGGGCGTACATCAAGACGAATCTGGTGGTCCTCGCCGGCTTCGCGGGGTTCTTCTCGCTGCTGACGGTGGGCAGCGGCGCGCTGGTGGACTGGCTGATCGGATACCCGCGGCCGATCGACTACTGGGATCTGGTCCTGCAGCCCGGGATCGTGCTGGGCATCGGGGTGCCCACCGTGCTGATCCTGGCGTGGGTGATGGCCCGCAAGCGGCAGTTCACGGTCTTGGCTCCGCTCGGTCTGGACCACCCGCCGCAGGGCGTGTTCGCCCGCCGGGGCTTCCTGCCGTGGCCTGCGGTGGTCGGGGTCGACGTGATCCAGGCCGGGTTCACGAAGCTGATCGGCGTACGGCTGGTCGACAACCGTACGGTCCGGGTGGCGCCGCCGTACGGGTTCCGGCGCACCGCTGAGCTGACCGCCGCGCTCGGCACCTTCCGCGACTACGCCCAGCGGTACGGCGGGCGCGTCGACGCCCCGGTCCGCTCCAAGGGCACCGTCGCCCTGATCGTGTTGTTGGTGATCGTCGGGCTGGCCGCGGTGCTGGGGCTGATCCGGTTGGCCACCGCGCCGATCATCCCGCCGTGGGCCCCGTACGCGTCCGCGCTGCCTGACGCCTGCCAGGCGTTGGAGCGCGCGGGGCTGGACACGCACTGGCCGAAGGCGCAGCGCGAACAGGAGTCCACCAGTCCCGGGGCCTACCAGGGCGACGAGCGGAAGTGCGAGGTCACGGAGACAGGGGACGCGTCGGCGCCGTACTCCACGGTCACGGTTGTCGTCACCAGCTACCACGACAGCGTGTTGACCACCGGTCCGAAGCGGGCCTACGAGGACGTCTCCTTCAACCAGCGCTACCAGGACGCGGTGCGACCGGTCGCGCTGGGGGACGTCGGGGTGCGCTTCGAGCCATACCACGGTGCGGTGCGGGTAGAGGTGTGCCGCGGCAACGTCGTGGTCGGAGTGGAGC
Source organism: Micromonosporaceae bacterium (assembly GCA_050701635.1). GTDB lineage: Bacteria > Actinomycetota > Actinomycetes > Mycobacteriales > Micromonosporaceae > WHSM01. Next base: position 12,117 of record JBOGDF010000110.1, read on the forward strand.
TTGACGGGGGTGAGCACCACGACCCGGAGGCGGCGGGCCGGGTGGCCGAGACGCTGGCCGCCGGCATCCTGAAGCAGTTCCGCTTGGACTGAATCCCCGGCGGCCCGGCGTGTCGCGGCTGGCGGCGGGTCAGCGCAGGGCGATCCAGGTGGCGCGCGCGGTGGCGTAGCAGGTGCCGGCGTCGGCGGACCACAGCGTACTGGCCACGTGCGCCTTGCGGCCCTCCTCGGCGAGCAGCCGTGCGGTCACCACGCACCTCGCTCCGGGCTGCGGCACCGCCGTCACGCGCGCCGCGATCCGGCCCAGCACGTACGCCCGCGCCTCCTGCGGCACGGTCCACCCGCCGGGGCAGTCCAGCGCCGCCCAGACGGTCGCGGCGGTCACGTCGCCGGGCACCACCAACGGCGCGGCGGTACGCCCGTCGGGCAGCCGTCCCGGGAAAATCCGCAGCCCGTCGGTGCGCTCGGGGCCGCAGGTGTAGCAGGTCGGGAACGGATGCGTGACGAACCCGGGATAGCGGTGCGACACCTCGGCCGCCACGTCGTACGGCACCGCCGGCACCGCCGCCTCGGTGAGCGTGACCGGCTGCGCGCTCGCCACCAGCGTCTCCCCGTCAAGCGCCTCGACCCCGTCCTCGGACCGGTGCACGGTCAGCTCGACCTCGAGCGGTGGCGGCTGCCGCAGGGTGACCTCGACGGCGTCGGCGACCGTGCCCAGCTCCGCGGCGAGCAGGCCGGCGGAGTAGCCGCCGTTGCCGGACTTCGGCGGCCCGTTGAACCGCGTCGGGATGATCATCTGTCGGCCTTCCGGATCACGAGTTTCAGCCCCGACCAGGTTTCGTCGATGGCGCACACCTTGACGTCCACCCGCCCGTGGCCGAGCGCGTGGTCGCGTACCAGGTTTTCGTTCAGATCGGTCGCGACGCCGGAGGACCGCTTCGGCCAGGCGATCCACAGCGCGCCCTCGGGGGTGGTCAACCCGTGCAGCGCCGGGTAGCGGCGCCGCAGCCGGGCCGCGTCCGGGCAGAAACACACGATCACGTGGTACGGGCCGGCGCCCGCTCTCCGGTGCGGCGCCCGCCCGGAGGCGGCGAGGTCGAAGCCGGGCGGCGCGCCGTCGAGCAGCACCGACGACTCGGGCGTGATGCCGAGCTTGCGGTGCAGCGGCGCACCCGAATATCCGACCACGGGACCGAGCCTATGGCAGGCGGGCGCAGAGCCGATCGACCGGGCGGCGGGGGCGCATCGCGAAATCCTCACCCGGGTGGGGCCGGTACGCCAGGACGGGTAGACTACTTCGGTTGCCACGGCGAGGGTGCCCTCCGGGCCCGTCATCGACGCGGTGCTCGGGCGTGTCGCCCGCCGCCCTGGCACTGTGTGGCCAGCTTTCACGAACACCAGGTATGGAGGAGTACTCCCGTGTCCGAGGTACGCATCAGCGCCGAGCCCCGCACCGAGTTCGGCAAGGGTGGAGCTCGCCGCACCCGGCGGGCCGGCAAGATCCCCGCCGTGCTGTACGGCCACGGGGAGAAGCCCGCGCACATCGCGCTGCCCGCCCTGGAGTTCGCCGCCGCGCTGCGGCACGGTGGGCTGAACCAGCTCTTCGAGCTGCAGGTCGGCGACGGCGCCAAGACCCTGGCGCTGCCGAAGGCGCTGCAGCGCGACCCGATCCGCGACACCATCGACCACGTCGACATGCTGATCGTCAAGCGCGGCGAGAAGGTCACCGTCGAGGTCCCGGTGGTGCTCACCGGCGAGGCCGAAAAGGGTGGCCTGCTGGTCAACGACCTGAACACGCTGTCGATCTCCGCCGACGCCACCAAGCTGCCCAACCAGATCGAGGTTTCGATCGAGGGGCTCGAGGTCGGCCACCACATCTCCGCCGGCCAGATCACGCTGCCGGCCGGCGCCGAGCTGCTCACCGACCCGGAGGCCGCGGTGGTCACCATCATGGTGGCGCCGAGCGCCGAGCAGATGGAGGCCGAGCTGGCCGAGGCCGAGGCCGAGGCGGGCATCGAGCGCGAGGTTCCGGCGGAGCCGGAGGCCGCAGAGGCGCCGGCCGCGGAGGCGCCGGCCGAGTCCTGACCCGGCTGATCACGGGACGCTGTGGTGTCCGACGCGGCGGCCGGGCCGTACCTGGTGGTCGGCCTGGGCAACCCTGGGCCGGCGTACGCGGGCAACCGTCACAACGCCGGCTTCATGGTCGCCGATCTGCTCGCCGGGCGGATCGGCGGCCGGTTCAAGCGGCATGGCCGGGCGCACGCGGAGAGCTGTGAGGGCCGGCTCGGCGGCTACACCGGCGCCCGGGTGGTGCTTGCCAAGCCGCTGTCCTACATGAACCTGTCCGGTGGGCCGGTCACCGCGCTCGCCAGTTTCTTCAAGGTCGAGCCGGAGCGGCTGGTCGTGGTGCACGACGAGCTGGACCTCCCGTACGGGGTGCTGCGGCTCAAGCGCGGCGGCGGCGACGGCGGCCACAACGGGCTGAAGTCGATCTCGAAGTCGCTCGGCACCCGCGACTACGTACGGGTGCGGTTCGGCATCGGCCGTCCGCCCGGTCGCAAGGACCCGGCGGACTACGTGCTCGAAGACTTCAGCGCCGCCGAGCGCAAGGAGCTGCCGCTGTACGTCGACCGCGCCGCCGACGCGCTCGAGGCGGCGGTCACGCACGGCCTCGAAGCGGCGCAGAACGAGTTCCACCCGATGTGAGAAGGCCGTTCGGCATTCTAGTGCCCTGCGCCAGAGATTCGCTTGCGAATTCCGGCGCCCAGCCGGCGGCTCGCGGCGTTGTCGTCGTCGCCAGTACAACACCGGTACTGGCTCCTCCTCCGCCTTGCGAGCCACCACCTGGACACCGGACTTCAT
>JBOGDF010000111.1:0-14958 GCA_050701635.1 Micromonosporaceae bacterium
GCGGCGACCAGGCGGACGGGTCGCCACAGCCGACCGACGCGGCGCTCCGGGCCACCGACGAGCCGGGTGCCGGGCCGTTGCGGGCGATCTTCGTGGGGCTGTTCACGCCGTTGCACGGGGCGCCGACCATCGGTGAGGCGCTGGCCGCGCTCGCCGGCGACCACCGGATCGAGGTCACCATGGTCGGCACCGGGCAGGACTATCAGGAGTGCCGCCGGCTCGCCGCGGGCAACCCGCGGGTGACCTGGCGGGACTGGGTGCCGGGCGACGAGCTGCCCGACCTGGTGGCCTCGCACGACGTCTGCCTCGGCATCTTCGGCACCACCGACAAGGCGCTGCGGGTGGTGCCCACCAAGGTCTACCAGGGGGCCGCCGCGGGGTCCGCCGTGGTCACCTCCGACACCCCGCCGCAGCGGGCCGCGCTCGGTGACGGCGCGGTGTTCGTACCGCCCGGGGACGGGGTGGCGCTGGCCGAGGCGTTGCGCCGGCTGGCCGCCGACCGCACCGTACTCGCTAAGCTACGCGCTGCCGCACGCGACATCGCCGTCGCGCGGTTCACCGCTCCCGCCTCGGTCGCCCCGATGCGGGACCGGGTACGCGCCCGAGTGCACGCCGACACACAGTAGGGATGACTTCATGACCCGTCAGGTGCAGCAGCCGCCGCTGACCGCCCGCGCCAGTCTGCGCTGGGCCGTCGTCGCGCCGCTGGTGAGCCGGCTGAAGCCGACCGAGATCCTGGAACTCGGCTGTGGCCAGGGCTCGTTCGGCGCCCGGCTGGCCACCCTGGGCCACTACACCGGTGTGGAGCCGGACGAGTCGTCCTGGAACGTCGCCCACGAGCGGATCGCGCCGCAGGGCGGCACCGTGCTGCACGGCGACCACCACAAGGTGCCGGAGGGCTCCCAGTACGACCTGGTGTGCGCGTTCGAGGTGCTGGAACACCTCAGCGACGACGCCAGCCCGCTCGCCGAGTGGGTGCAGTTCGCGAAGCCCGGCGGCGACGTACTGGTCTCGGTGCCGGCCGACCAGGAGCGGTACGGCCCGTCGGACGAGCTGGTCGGGCACTACCGGCGCTACAGCCCGCAGCAGCTCGCCGAGCTGCTCGGCTCGGCAGGGCTGACCGATATCTCGGTACGCCGCTACGGCTGGCCGCTGTGCTACCTGCTCGAGGTGGCGCACAACCGGGTCGCGGCGCGCAAGCTCAACTCCGCGGCCGACACCGCCGAAGAGCGCAGCGCCACCTCGGGGCGGTTCCTGCAGCCCACCGGCGCGGCAGGCGGCCTGATCCGGCTCGGCGTGAAGCCGTTCAACGCGCTACAGCACCTGGCCCCGCGCAAGGGCACCTGGCTGGTCGCCCAGGCCAAGCGCCCCACCGCCTGAGCGCGCTGGTCCCCTCTGCCATGATCTTGGGAAGCCGGAGTCAGCGGCGGGGGCGGCGGAGGGCGTACTGGGCGCCCGCCAGGGTGAGGTCGACCAGGGTGAGTACGGCGCGCGACAGCAGCACCACCACCGCGGCGGCCGGCTTCGGGATCACGGCGCTGAACGCCAGGAACAGGGCGGCTTCGCGTACCCCGGCGCCGGCCGGCATACCGATCGCGAACAGCCCGATGCTGTAGCCGAGGGCGTACCCGCCGATCGCGATCGGGAGTGACCGGCCGGGCGAGCCGCCGATGCCGATGATCAGCAGCCAGGCGTGCAGCCCGAGCAGGACCCACACCAGGGTCTGCCAGCCGGCGGCCTTCAACAGCCCCGACCAGGACGGCGGGTGCGGCAGCGGAGGACGGCGTACCACCCGGAACACCAGGTTGAGCGCCCAGGCCAGCACCTTCGGGTGCAGCAGCGCGAGCAGCAGCGGTACGGGGAGCAGCGCCCACCAGAATCGCCGGGCCGCCTCCGGCGCCGCGAGCGGCAGCATCACCGCCGCCAGCGGTACGCCGACCGACGCCGACATCACGATCGCCAGCACCCCGACGGTGAGGCTGGTACGCCGTGGCACGTGGTATTCGCGGCCCAGCTCGATCTGCGCCAGCACCGACCACACCGACCCCGGCACGTACTTGCCGAGCACGCTCAGGAAGAAGATCCGGGCGGCGCCCCGCAGCGGCAGCGGCGCCCCGAAGTCGGCCATCAGGCTGCGCCAGACCCCGAGCGCGGCGAGCATCGCCAGCACCGCGAACGGCACCGACGCGACCACCGCCCAGGGCGAGAGCTGGCGGATCGCCGCTTCCACCGCAGCCCAGTTGCGGACGATCGCCACCGCGGCGAAGCCGAACATCGCCAGCAGCACCGCCAGCTTGACCAGATCCCACCAGCTGCGCCGGCGCGGCGCGATCGGTGGCACGCCGGCTACGTCCTGGTCAGGCAGGGCGTCGACCTCACCGGGCGTACCCACATCTATTCCGGTCGGGAGCGGACGATGAGGTCCGCCAGCAGCGCCACCGACGCGATGATCAAGCCCGTGACCAGCAGCAGCATCGAGTTGGTGGTGATCCGGAAGAAGTAGACGATCACGTCGTAGATCGCCTTGCCCGCGCCGACGATCAGCAAGGTGAGCGCCAGCGGCATCAGCACCTTGATCGGGTTGAAGTACATCACCATCCGCAGCACCTGCAGGATGTAGCGGTACGCGTCCCGTACGAACTTGAACTTCGACTTGCCGGCCCGCTTGGCGTAGTCGATCGCGAGGTAGTCCACCGGGTGCTGGTTGGACAGGAACGACATCGTGATCGTGGTGACGCAGCTGAACCCGGGCGGCAGCAGCCGCAGGTACGGCAGCGACACGTCACGCCGGAACGCCCGCAGCCCGGAGTTGAGGTCCGGGATCTTGGTGCCGGACAGCGTCTCGGCGAACTTCCGGATCACCCATTTCGCGGGGACCCGCAGGAACTTGTGGGTGCCCTGCTCGCTGGTACGCGCGCCGACCACCTGGTCCACGTGCGGGTGGTCGAGCAGATACTGCACGAACTCGGGGATCCGCTCGTTGGGGTACGTCATGTCGGCGTCGGTCCAGACCACGATCCGGCCGTACGCCTCCGTGGTGCCGATCCGGCGCGCCGTACCGGAGCCACCGTTGCGCTGGAACGGCATCAGCCGCATCCGCGGGTAGTCGGTGAGCGCACCTTCCAACACCTGGAGCGTGTTGTCGGTGGACTTGTCGTCGATCACCAGGAGCTCGTAGCTGAACGGGCTGGCGTCCATCGCCTTGGAGATCCGCTCGATCTCCTCCATGACGTGCTCCTGCTCGTTGTAGCAGGGCAGCACGATGGTGACGTCCAGCGTGTTGGGGCCGGGCTCCTCCGCCGTCGGATCTACGGAGAGGCCGGCGGTCACACTGCCGTGTCGGGCGATTGGCTGCTCGGTCATCGTGATCTCGGAATCCATTGCCTCATGACCTGGGGGTCGTTCGTACCGGCCACCGGCACGGGGAGCGGACAGGGCGGCTGCGCGCCGCCAGGAGAGCTTAGCCGGTCAGCTTCCCGGCCCGTCGTCGCCACCACCATTCGACACCCACCACCATAAACAGCCCCACCGCGGCGGCCGCACTCAGCCAGGCTCCGGCGTTGCCGTACGGCATCCGGTAGTCCAGTCGTACGGTGTGCTCGCCCTCGGGGAGCGCCACCGCGACCATGCCGTGGTCGGCGGGGACCAACTCGGCCGGCTCGCCGTCGACGGTCACCGCCCAGTCCTGCTGCAGCGCGTCGGCGACCACCAGATACCCGGCGCCCTGGGCGCGTACGCGTACCGCGATCTCGTCGGTGCCGTCCTCCGTCACGTCCAGCTCGGCCGGTCGGCCGTCGGCGGGCGCACCGGCCCGGTCCAGCAGCACGGTGGCGTCGCCGAGCTCGCCGGAAGCGATCCGGGCCACCCGACGGCCCGCGTCGGGCTCGACTTCGGCCGAGGAGGCCCACCGGATCCGGGGCAGCGCGCGCGTACGTTCGTACACGGTCGAGGAACCCACGTACGCCACCCGCAGACCGTCGTCCTTGGGCGCGATCGTGGTGACCGCGGCGGTGCCGGCCTGCGCCCGCAGCGTCAGCGGCGCGCTGGCGGTGATCACCGCGGTCAGCGGCGTACCGGCCGGGACCTGCTCGGCGGCCAGCGGCAGTACGAAGTTGGCCCCGGGGCCGAGCCCCATCCCGACCCGCCGGGACTTGGCGAGCTCCACGCCGTCCGGCCCGCGCAGGCTGACCTCGATCGTGGTGTCCGGCAGCGAGGCCGGCAGCGGCCGCTCCGGGATCACCACCACGCCGCGCAGCGGTCCGGCGTACGTCAGCGGGACGGTGTGCGGCTGACCCGGCCGTACGGTGACGGTGCTGCCGTCGGTCGGCGCGTTCGCCCAGGTCCCGAAGCCGGCGGCGCCGGGCGAGACCACGAAGTACTTCACGCCGAGCCGGTCCAGCACCGGGCTGGTCGCGATCACGTGGCTGGGCGGGAAGTTCACGTACGTGGGCGGGTTGCCGAACTGCCGCCCGGGCAGCCCGTCGATCACCTGGGCGTACCGGCCGTTGAGGAAGGCGTGGCCGGTCAGCGCGCGCAGCCGGTGCGCGGAGTCGGCGCCGACGTACATCCCGCCGCCGGTGCCGGCGAACCGGTCGTGCCCGAGGTTGCCGGCGAGGTACCTGTGTACGTCGGTGACCGGGTAGAACGTGTCCCGGTCCGCGCGCGGCCAGTACGGCAGCGCCAGCGTCAACCCCTGTACGGCGATCAGCGCCGGCAGCAGCGCCGCCGCGGCGAGCTTCACCCACCCGGCGCGGCGTCCGAGCCACCAGATCGCCGCCACCGCGGCGACCGCGGCGGCGAGGAATCCGAGCCCGATCAGGACCTGTTCGTCGAGGTGCCGCACCCGGTCCACCAGATCGCCCGGTTCGCGCTGCGCGTTGCCCTTCACCGCCGCCAGCCGGGCGTCCCACCAGACCACGACGACCGCCAGCCCCGCACCGGCCCAGATCGCGACTCCGTACCAGGAGAAGCGCCTTTCGGGTTTCTCGGCGGGCTCGGCGGCCTGCAGGCGGCGCAGCAGCAGCTCAAAGCCGACCGCGGCGAGCACGGCGATCAGCATCCCGAGCACGCTGCGGGCACGGCCCACGTAGTTGTGGGAGAACAGCACCGGCAGCTGCTGCAGCACCGCCAGCGGCAGCCGCCCGAGGTAGATCACCACCACCCAGGACGCGGTGGCGGCGACCAGCGTGGTGAACACCGCCCGCGGCATCAGGTCGCGGCCGGCGCGGGGCAGCGCGATCGCGACCACCAGCAGCACCAGGATCGCGGCGCCGACGTACGACAGCGACTCGACCAGGTTGATCGACAGGTACCAGTCCGGGGGGCGCTGCGGGTCGGTGCTGCCGAACGCCCACGGCGCCAGCATCGTGATCAGGCTCTCCGAGGCCAGGTGGTCCTGCGGGCTCTGCTGCCGGCCGTGGACGTACGCGCCGGACAGCGACGACACGAACGGCAGCAGCTGCACCGCGGAGAGCAGCACCCCGGTCACCACCCCCGCCAGGGCTCCGCCGAGCACCCCGACCAGGCGTTTCCACTCGTGCCGGTACTCCGCCACGGCGCGTACCAGCGCGTAGATCCCGGCGGTGGCGAGGGCATACCCGGTGACCGCGGGGAAGCCGCCCAGCAGCATCGAGGCGACCGCCACCGCGAGCAGCGCCGCGTCGCCGGCGCGCCGGCGCTGCACCAGCCGTTCCACCGCCCAGAACACCACCGGGATGAACGCCGCCACCCGGGTCTGCGGCCAGTTGGTCCACGCCACCATGAACCCGCTGCTGGCGAACCCGAGCCCGCCCAGCAGCGCGGCGGCGCGCCCCAGGCGTACCCGCCGCAGGAACAGGAAGAGCCCGCCTGCGGCGACGATGATCTCGAAGAGCTTGACGTACCCGGGGGCCAGCCACGCGGGCAGCAGGTAGAACGGCAGGGTGAGCGGCGAGGCGAGCCCGTAGTTGGGCGCCGCACCGAGCACGGCACCGCCGCAGACGTACGGGTTCCACGCCGCGAAGTCGCCGTTCCAGAGCGCGGTGGCGAACAGCGTGGTGTTCGGGATGACGCCGTCGATGGTGTCGTTGAGGTAGTCGTTCTGCGGCACCAGCCCCGCGTGCCCGGCCTCCCGGTACGGGCTCACCCCGACCACCAGGTCGGTGGCGGCGAAGACCTTCAGCCCGAGCAGCGGCGACCCGATCCCGATCAGGGCGTACGCCGCGATCGCCGCCAGCACCACCGCGGTGAGCGGATCGATCCGCCGCCACCAGGGGCGACGGCTCGGGGCCGGCTCGGTGTCGGCGACCTCGGACTCCGGCTCGGAGTCCGTGCTGTCCGGCCGAACCGCGTCGACGCTGGACCTGGTCGTCGAATCCGTCATCGAATCTCCACTGGTTGGCGCCGCTGCGTACGGCCCGGTGCGGCGTGCGTACCGCCCGCACGCCGCGATGAGGATACCCACCCGCACCGTTGCCGGCGGGCCGTGGGCGAAACCTGGGAAGCCACCGGGCGAAACCTGGGCATAGGCTGCCGGACATGGCGGATGTGGTGATCATCGGTGCCGGGCACAACGGGCTGGTCGCGGCGATCCTGCTGGCCCGCGCCGGGCTCGCGGTCGAGGTGCTGGAGCGCTACACGATCGTCGGCGGCGCGTGCCGTACCGAGACGCCGTTCGCGAGGGCGCCGGAGCTGCGCGCGTCCACCGGGGCGTACCTGCTGGGGCCGATGCAACCGGAGCTGCTCGCGCTGCTGGACATCGAGCTGCCGCTGGTGCGCCGCGACCCGCACTACTTCATGCCGACCCTCAACGGCCGGCACCTGCTGCTCGGCGCGGACGACGAGCGCAACGAGGCGCAGTTCTCCGAGTTCTTCACCGCCCAGGACTGGCGGGCGCAGCAGGCGCTGTCCGCCGAGTTGTCGGCTCTCGCCTCCGACCTGGCGCCCGCCTGGCTACAGCCGCCGGCGTCCGCCGAGGAGACCGCCGAGCGGCACATCCGGCCGTCACTTCAAGAACATTTCCTTTCCCTGGTACGCGGCTCCGCGCTGGACTACCTGACCCGCTTCGGGTTCGCCAGCGAGCTGTTGCTGGCGATGTACGCGATCACCGACGGCATGCCCGGGCTGTCCGGCTCGCCGTGGAGCCCCGGCAGCGGCCACAACCTGCTGGTGCACAACATGTGCCGGCTGCCCGGCGCCGACGGCACCTGGATGGTGGTACGCGGCGGCATGGGCACCGTGACCCAGACCCTGGCCGCGGCGGCGGCGAAGGCCGGGGCGGTGATCCGTACCGGGGTCAGCGCGACGGCGATCACGGTGCGGGACGGCGCCGCCGCCGGGGTGGTGACCGCGGACGGCGGGTCGCTGCCGGCGCGGGCGGTGCTGGCGGCGACGGACCCGTACCGGCTGCCGGGGCTGCTGGGTGGGGCCTGCCCGGCCGCGCTTACCGAGCGGGTCGACCGGTACGCCGCCGGCTCCGCCGGCCAGACCATGAAGGTCAACCTCGCGCTGTCGGAGCTGCCGCGGTTCGCCGCGCTGCCGGAGCCGGTGGGGCAGCACACCACCACCGTGCACCTGATGCCGCCCCCGGCCGCCGACGGCAGCGTGCTGACCGCGATCCGGGACGCGTTCGACGCCGCCGCGGCGGGACGGCTCGATCCGCTGCCGCCGGTGGAGTGGTACCTGCACTCCACGCTGGACCCGTCGCTGCGGGACGCCGAGGGCCGCCACTCCTCCGCGCTGTTCGTGCAGGGCGTACCGCACCAGCCGGCCGGCTCGACCTGGGACGCCGAACGCGCCGGGTACGCCGACCGGCTGCTGCACCTGGTGGACCGCTACGCCCCCGGGATCGCCGCTCTGGTGGACGATCTCGAAGTGCTGGCGCCGCCGGACATCGAGGCCCGGTTCGGGATCACCGGCGGCAACATCATGCACGTGGACAACGCGTTCTCGTTCACCGAGCGGATGCCGTACCGGGTCGGGGTGGACGGGGTGTACGCCGGCGCCGCCGGCTGCTTCCCCGCCGGCTCCGTGATCGGCTCCGCCGGCCACAACGCCGCCCGCACCATCCTCACCGACCTGGGAGCCCCCGGCGGCTGGTGACTGTTAGTCCGGGGCTTCGGGGTGGCAGCCGGGACCGGCGCCGCTAGGCCGCCGGGTCGGGGCTGGGGCGGCGGCGCCACCATTCGACGCCGGCGATGCCGACCAGCAGCAGTGCGGTGAGCCCGCTGATCCAGCCGCCGAGGTTGCCGTACGGCACCGTGTACGCCAGCCGTACGGTGTGCTCGCCGGCCGGCACCGCGACCGCCGCGATGCCGTGGTCGGCCGGCACCAGCTCGGCCGGTTCACCGTCCACGGTGGCCGACCAGCCGCGCTGGATGGCGTCGGCGACCACCAGGTAGCCGGCGCCCTGAGCGGAGACCCGTACCGACATCTCGTCCACGCCGTCGTCCAGCCAGGTCACCTGCGCCGGTTTGCCCTCGGCCGCCGGCCCGGCGGCGTCCAGCACCACCTGGTCGGCGCCGACTCCCCCGGTCGACAGCAGCTTCAGCCGTGCGCCGGCGTCGGGCTCGACCACCACGTCAGAGGCCCAGCGGACCCGGGGCAGCGCGTGGCTGCGCTGGTAGATCACCGCGGAGTCGTCGTACACCAGGCGCAGGCCGTCATCGACGCTGGTCACGGTGGAGACCGCGGGTGCCCCGGCGCGCGCCGCGACCGGGATCGCGACCGGTCCGGTGACCCCGATCTCCACGGTCAGCGCGGTGCCGGCGGTGACCTGCTCGGCGGCCAGCGGTACGTAGAACACGGTGCCGGGCGCCATCTTCCGTACGATCTTGTCGGCCTCGGCGACCGTACGGCCGGTGCCGTCGCGCAGCGTGATCTGGATCCGGCTGGTCGGTTTCGGCGGCGTCAGCAGCAGCTGCGGCACGAACCCGATGCCGCGCAGCGGGCCGGACGCGGTGAAGCGGTGTCGCAGCGGCGTACCGGGGGTGATCGTGACGGTGGTGCCGTCGCCGTTGTCGACGTGCTGCTCCCCGTACGGGACGCCTTCGGCCGACACCATGTAGTGCGTGACCGCGAGCCGGTCCAGCACCGGGTGCCGCGCGATCGACGGGTCCACGGTGCCGTTGAGGTACGTCGGCGGGGTGTCGAACTGGGTGCCCGGCATCGTCTCCACCAGCTCCGAGAACCGCCGGTCGAGGTACGCGTGGCCGTGCAGCGCGCGGATCCGGTGCGGCACCTCGATGCCGCCGTAGATCGCTCCGGACGCCCCGAAGTAGCGCTCGTGCCCGAGGTTGTCCTCCAGGTACGCCGCCGCGTTGGTCATCGGGTAGAAGTGCTCCCGGTCGGTACGCGGGTGGTAGGCCGCCGCCAGCGCCAGCGCCTGCACCCCGACCAGCACCGGGATCACGCCGGCGGCGATCGCGGGCGCGTACCGCCGGGGCCAGCTGAGCGCGCTGCCGCCGGCCGCGCCGGCGCTGTGGCGTACCGGCCCCCACCACAGGTACGCCGCGCACAGCATCGCGGCGGCGACGAACGCCAGCCCGATCGCCAGCTCAATGTTCATGTGGGTGGCGTAGTGCTCCACGTGCCCGTCGGCGTTGCGGGCCTGGTTCTGCTGGTACGCGATCCGCCGCGCCACCCGTACCAGCGCCAGCCCGGCCAGCCCGGCGACCAGCCAGACGCCGATCCCGTACGCCCGGGCCAGCGGGCTGAGCCGGGGATCGGAGACCGTGCCGTCGCGGCGCGCCCGCCACCGGTTGAGCAGCAGCTGGAAGCCGACCGCGGCGAGCACCGCCAGCAGGAAGCCGAGCACGCTGCGGCCCCGGCCCACGAAGTTGTGCGAGAACAGCACCGGCAGCTTCTGCAGCAGCGCCAGCGGCCACCCGCCGTGGAAGATCAGTACGGTCCACACGCCGGTACTGGCGAGCAGGAAGAACCACACGCCCCGGGGCAGCAGCGCCCGGCCCTTGCGCGCCGCCGCGATCGCGATCCCGACCAGCACCAGCGCGGCGCCGCCGACGTAGAACGACTCCTCGATGAAGATCCGTACGTGGAACCACATCGGCGGGTCGCCCGGATTCACCGAGCCGAACAGGTAGGGCGCGATCGAGGTCAGCAGTAGCTCGGGCGGTATGATGTCGCCCGGCCCCTGACCCCGGCCCCGGATCACGGTGTTGGTCATGAAGTAGACGAACGGCAGCAGCTGGAACGCCACCAGCGCCACCCCGAGCAGCACACCCGACACGGCGCCGAACCCGAGGCCGATCAGGCGGCGCCACTGGCCGGCGTACTCGGCGAATGACCGGGCCAGGAAGTAGCAGCCGCCGGTGAGCAGCGCGTACCCGGTGACCGAGGGGAAGCCGCCCAGGATCATCGCCGCCACCGGCAACGCGACCAGCGCCACGTCGGTGGCTCGTCGTCGCTGCACCAGCCGTTCCAACGCCCAGAACAGCACCGGTACGAACACCGTGACCCGGGTCTGCGGCCAGTTGGTCCAGACGATCAGGAAGCCGCTGCTGGCGAACACCAGCCCGCCCAGCAGCGCCGACGCCTTCTCCAGGCGGAACCGGCGCAGGAACAGATAGCAGCCGCCGACCGCGACGATGATCTCCAGCAGCCGCATGTAGCCCGGCGCCAGCCAGCCCGGCAGGATCCAGAACGGCAGCGCGACCGGGGACAGTACGGCGAAGTTCGGCGTGGCGCCCATCGGCACCCCGCCCAGGATGTACGGGTTCCACTGCGCGTACTCGCCGTCGCGCAGCTCCTCGCCGAAGTAGACGTTGTTGGGCAACGCCGAGTCGACGGTGTCCCCCATGTTGATGGTCTGCGGGCTTACACCGGCCATCGCCTCGTCGCGCTGCGGGCTGAGCTGGCCCAGGGTGTCGGTGCCGGCGAACGCGGCCGCCCCGATCAGCGGCGACCCGATGCCGAGCAGCGCGAACGTGGCCACGGTGACCACCACCAGCGAGGTGAGCGGATCCGGCAGCCTGCGGATCAGGCGGCGTACCCAGGAGTCGTCGGCCTGGTCGGAGTCGCTGGAGGCCTCGGTGGGGGTCGCGAGCTCGGTGGTGTTCATCCGTCTCCGGTTCGCCAGGAGCGCGGTCGGCCGCGTTTCTCACGGCCAGGCGCAAAAACCTGGTTCACCATAAACGACCCTCCGGCGGTACGCCGGGGCGGCCGGCGTACCGGCGCAGTCAGGATCGGCGTACCGCCGCCGGTCAGAAGTCGAAGAGCGCGCCGCCGGTGTCGCGTACCGCCGAGCAGAGGTTCGGGAACTCCTGCTGGTATTCGCGGCGCTGGCCGCGCCAGACACCGCTGGCGGAGACCGTCACCGGGTCGAACTCGGCGGTGCACATGTCACCGGTGGCGGGAATCTCCGACACCTCGCCGCGAGCCGCGTCGAGCTGCTCGCACGACTTTCGCGGCTTCGGGTGGCTGCCGCTGGGCGGGGCGCAGCTCAGCGAGGCGTGCCGGGTGGGTTCGCCGTCGGCGCGTACCGACAGCGAGAACACGTTGGTGGCGACCGGCCGCAGCACCATGTCCGGCCTGTCGGCCTCCTCGGCGACCGCCGGCATCGTGCCGGTCAGCCCCAGTACGCACACTCCCGCCACCAGGGTGCGGGTGATCGTTTTACGTACCGAACTTCTGCGCATCGTTCCGTCCCTCGTGAGTCCGGATCTCGGAGAGATCCACCGGTAGGTGAACGACCGAGCACCCGGGATCGTCACGCTAAGTATCTCGCAGCTAACTCATTGATGTCGGTTATCCCGTACCCACGCGGCTCGCGCCGCTGTGCGAGGCTTGGTGCCGCGCGGCTCGCACCGATCCCACCAGGAGGGCAGATGGCCGACGCTCAGATCACGGTGAGCGGCCTGACGAAGCACTACGGCACCGTCAAGGCCGTCGACGACCTGTCGTTCACCGTGCAGCCGGGCAAGGTCACCGGCTTCCTCGGGCCGAACGCCGCCGGGAAGACCACCACGCTGCGGATGGTCCTCGGGCTGGTCACCCCGACCGCCGGCACCGCCACCATCGGCGACGTGGCGTACGAGGAGCTGCCGGACCCGACCCGTACGGTCGGCGCGGTGCTGGAGGCGTCCAGCGCCCACAAGGGCCGCAGCGGCCGCAACCACCTGCGGGTGATCGCCGCCGCGGCCGGGCTGCCCGACACCCGGGTCGACGAGGTGCTGGAGCTGGTCGGGCTGGCCCCGGCGGCGAAACGGAAATTCCGCGGCTACTCGCTCGGGATGCGACAGCGGCTCGGGATCGCCGCCGCGCTGCTCGGCGACCCGCGGGTGCTGATCCTCGACGAGCCGGCCAACGGCCTCGACCCGGTCGGGATCCGCTGGATGCGCGAGCTGCTGCGCAGCTTAGCCGGCCAAGGCCGAACAATCATGGTCTCGTCTCACCTGCTCGCCGAGGTGCAGCAGCTGGCCGACGACGTACTGATCATCGCGAACGGGCGGCTGGTCACCCAGGGTCCGGTGAACACCGTGATCGACTCGCTGGCGCAGCACCGGATCCGGGTGCGTACCCCCGCCGCGGAGCAGCTGGTCGCGGCGCTGTCGGGCAACGGCACCGCCGTACACAAGGAAGGTTCTGATCTGTTGTACGTCACCGGCGCCGACGCGCCGATGGTGGGCAGGGCCGCGCTGGCCGCCGGGGTGGAGCTGCACGAGCTGGTCGCCGAGCGCCCCGATCTGGAGCACGTGTTCCTGGAGCTCACCAGCCAGAAGGCGGAGATCCGATGAAGCTGGTACGCAGTGAGCTGCTGAAACTCCGTACCACCAACGTGTGGTGGATCTTCGTGCTGGTGCTGCTCGGGCTCAGCGCGCTGTCGCTGCTGGTCGGGATCGCGGAGGCCAGCTACCTGGTGCACACCCCCGAGCCGCCGCCGGGCGACGTGCCCCCGGGCGAGCCGCCGCCGGGTGGAGCCCCGCCAGAACCGAACCCGAACGAGCCGAGCCCGGCGGAGCGCCACGAGCTTGCCGCGATCCGGCTCTACACCTCCGGGCAGTTCTTCGGGCTGATGTTCGCGCTGCTGCTCGGCACCCTGCTGATGACCAACGAGTACGCCCACCAGACCGCCACCGCGACCTTCCTGGTGACGCCCCGGCGGCACCTGGTGGTGCTGGCGAAGCTGGCCACCGCCCTCGGGGTCGGCGTGCTGTTCTGGGCGATCGCCACCCTGGTCGACCTGGTCGGCGGCGCGCTCTACCTCGCCTCCGCCGGGGTGGGACCGCAGCTCGCCGCGCCAAAGGTGCTCACCGCGCTCGGCCTGAACCTGCTGGCGTACGTGCTGTGGGCGATCTTCGGGATCGGCCTGGGCACCCTGATCCGCAGCCAGATCGGTGCGGTGATCGTGGCGATCGCGGTGTACGTGTTGACCGGCACCCTCGGGCTCGGCGTGCTGTTCATGCTCTCGCAGTGGACCGAGCTGTCCTGGCTGACCGACCTCGGCGTACTGCTGCCCTCCACCGCCTCGGACCTGATGGTCACCGGCATCGACTTCGTGAAAATGCCGCCCCGCTGGGTGGGCGGCGTGATCCTGGTCGGCTACGGCGTACTGGCCGGCGTGGTGGGCACCCTGCTGACGCAACGCCGCGACATCACCTGAGCTGGCCGCTGCCCGGCGGCCGGCGCGGGGTCAGGTGCCGAAGTGGCGCCGGGTGTCGGAGAACAGGCTGCGCATCAGCAGCCCGTTGACGGGGGTGCCGAGCCGGCCGAGCGGCAGCGGCTCCCACGCGATCACCCAGGTGAACCGGCTGCGGGTCTCCGAGAACGGCTCCACCAGGTAGTCCTCGCCGAACCGGCGGAACGCCGGCAGGTTGGTCGACTCCACCGAGAAGGACATCCGGGTGCCCTCCTCCCAGCGGAAATACCGCTCCCGCAGCCGCAGCAGCCCGGCAACCTTCACGCTGCGGGTAGTGCCGACCCCGAACGGGCGCGGCGAGGTCCAGCGCGCGCTCGTGATCGCCCGGCACCAGGACAGCGGACGGTCGGCGGTCAACCCGGCCCACACCTGCTCCGCCGGCGCCGCCAGCTCCATCGCGTCGACAAAGCGCACCGGCGCGGTGTCGAAGAACGCCTCGTCGCACGGCTCGAGATCGGTCACCCGGGGATCGTACCGGCGACGCGGGGCCGCGCAGCGGCTCGACGCATGCCACTAGGCTCGCTGGCGTGTCTTCTCTCCCCGGGCCGGTAAGGCCACTCCGTTCCCTGACCGTCATCGTCGGCGTCGTCGTCGCACTGTTCGGCGGGCTGGCGCTCGCCGGCTGCAGCAGCGGCGGCAGCAACGTGTCCTGCACCCTCGACTCCTGCACCGTCACCCTGGACCGCGGCGTGGACGCCAAGACCGAGGTGCTCGGCGTCGAGGTCAAGCTGGTGAAGGTGGAAGGCGAGAACGTCACCCTGGAGGTGGCCGGCACCGAGGTGACCACGCAGGTCGGCCGCCCGGTCGACGTCGAAGGCTTCCAGGTCGAGGTGCAGGAAGTCACCGAGAAGAACGTCAAAGTCAAGATCAGTAAATCAAGCTGACGGTACGCCGCGCACCGCCCGGCGGCGCCCGTCGCCGGGCGGTCACAGTCGGGTAACCCGCACCGTGGTCGTAGGTCACTCACGAGGTGAGCTGGGTGGGCTCTGGTTGGTGCGTACGCGTAGCCTGAGACACCGGACGTCGGTGTCCTGCGCGCAGTGATTACGCAACCCCGGTGGAAGAGGCGATCAAGGTCGTGTCAACGCAGAACAACCCTAAAACCAGTTCCGACGTGCTCGCGGAATTCGGACCCAACGAGTGGATCGTCGAGGACATGTACCAGCGGTACCTCACCGACCCCTCGAGTGTGGACCCCGCCTGGCACGACTTCTTCGCGGACTACAAGCCCAGCACCGGCGACGGCCGGACCGAGAAGCAGGCGGCCACCGCGACGGCGGCCCCGGCGGCTCCTGCGGCCGCTCCCGCCCAGGCAGCACCTGCCG
>JBOGDF010000112.1:0-14950 GCA_050701635.1 Micromonosporaceae bacterium
CTCTCCCCGGGCGGCACCGGCCACAGCAGGTACGCCGCCGTACCCAGCACCAGCACGGCACCCGCCGCCGTCGCCGCCAGCAGCCCGGGACGTCCGTCGGCGGCGTGCGCCCGGGACGTCAGGTTCAGCGGCGGTGGGGCGAGCTGGGCCGCGTCCACGGCGAGGTAGATCGCTCCCAGCAGTGTGGTGCCGGCCAGCTGGGCGCCGAAGGCGCGGCACCGCCGGCACTGCCGGATGTGGTGGTCCACCCGGGACCGCTGCCGCGCCGAGAGCGCCCTGCGGGGCTCGGCGACGAGCAGGTCGAGCCGCTAGCACCGGCCGCGCCGCCGGGCCACCAGCAGCGCCCGTACGGCGGTGCCGAGCGCGAGCCGGCTGCGGTGCACCAGGACGGCGGCGTGCGCCCGCCCGACGCGCAGCACTGCGGCGATCTCGGCGGTGGACATGCCGTGCCGTACCGAGAGTTCGAGCACGGCGCGCTGCCGCGGCTCGAGCCCCTGCGCGGCGGCCCACACCAGGCTGGCGGCTTCGCGCTGCTCGGCGATCTCGGACGGGCTCGCCTCCGCCGCCCGGTCCGCCAGCTCCGGCAGCTCACCGACCGGCACCGGACCGGGCCGCCGGTGCTGGTCCATCGTCCGGCGGTACGCGATCGCGTACAGCCAGGGGCGTACCGCCGCCCGGTCGCGCAGCTTCCGGAAGTCGCGCCACGCCACCAGGAACGACTCCTGGACGATGTCCTCGGCCAGGTGGCGGTCGCCGATCTGCCTGGTCACGAACCCGGTCAGCGCCGCCGCATGCTGGTCGTAGAGCCGTTCGAACCTGGCTCGATCGACCGGATCGACCGCCGGCGACTTCGTCCGCACCTTCGCACCTCCGGGAACTGGGTCAGCTGTTGCTTAGTCGCCCAGCCCCGGCTCCGATTACGGTCAGCCTCTCAAGATTTTTCCGGGTACGCCTACCCGTTCACGCCGCCGGGCGGACCGGGGTGGTCCACCGCTGGTTCGCGCCGCCGTGACAGGTGTAGATGATCAGGCGGGTGCCGTCGGCGGTGGCGCCGCCCTCGACGTCGAGACACTTGCCGGAGGCGGGGTTGACGATCGTGCCGCCCTGCGCCCGCCACTGCTGGTTGGCACCACCGTGGCAGCCGTACGCGATCACCGGGCTGCCGTTCGCGGTCGCGTTGTTGGCGATGTCGAGGCAGCGGAAGTCGTTGGCCCGGATCGCGCCGTCCTGGGACAGCACCCAGGCCCGGTTCGCGCCGCCGTGGCAGCCGTACAGGACCACGCTGCTGCCGCTGACGTCGGCGCACTTGCCGGCCAGGCCGGTTGATCGGACCCAGCACCGAGTTGCCGATCGCGAGGCTGTGGCGGGCGCCGTAGCTGCCGGTGGTCACCGTTGCGCCGTTGCTGGGGAAGCCGGCGCAGCCGTTGACCTGGGTGCTGGACACCCGCGCGGTGACGGCGCCGTTGTTGCCCACCGGAAGCCCGAACCGGGCCCGGGAGTACGGCTCCGTCTGGCACGAGGAAGGGCTGTCGCTCCACCGGTAGTACTCCACCCAGCTCACCGAGGTGGCACGCATCTGGTCACCGCCGACTCGATGCTGCCCAGCTTGAACGACGTACCGGTGGCGGTGTTGGTGACCGTCATCCCCCACCAGCCGCTGCCCTCCGACCGGTAGTGGAACCGGTACGTCTGCCCCGCCGTCCAGCGGTGCCAGATCCGGCAGCTCATCCCCTCCCCCTCGCCACCGAACCGGTCGCACCAGCTGCCCGCCGAGCCGGCTCGCGCCTCGGTCACGTCCCACACCGAGAACAGGAACAGGTTGGTGTCCGAGCGGCCGTTGGTCTGCATGCCGGCGTACCCGCCGCGGCCGTTGGTCCAGCTAGGTCCACTCCCACCGGATCCCGTAGATGCCCGGCAAGGGGTCCATCACGACGAGCTGGTACGCCGATCCCCCGGTGCCGTTGCCGCACACCTCGATCGGCTCCGGGGGCAGCCCGATCGCCGCCTGGCGGTAGCCGCTGCAGCGCGCCGGCCGGCGGGCGGGATCGAAGTTGACCAGCAGCGACACCTCGCGCGCCCCCTGCTGAATCCGCAGAAAGTGCTGGTTGTCAGCCTGACCCGGCGGCAGGCAGACGGTGTACTCCACGACGGCGAGCTGCCCCGGCTCCAGCAGCGGGTCCAGCACCAGGTCGAACGCGCACAACGACGCGGCGAGGTCGACCCGGAACCGGCGCAACCGGCAACCCTCGCACATCACCACGCGTGGCGGCTGCGGCAGCGACTGACAGCTCATCAGGGCGATCAGCCGATCGGCTCCGGTACGCCCCGCCTGGATCAGTTGGCGTACCCGGTACTCCCGCTCGTGGCCGTTCGCGTCGACCCGCAGCCGCACCTGCCGGCAGATCCGGGCCGGGCGGTAGAGCTCCTCCGGAGTGGCGTCCAGCTTCGCGAGCACCCGGCTGACCGCCTCCGGAACACTCCACATCCGCTGGTACGGCATCAGCCGGCCCTCCGAGGCCCGCCAGCGTCCGCGCGGGCGCCGCGGTGGCAGCAGCCCGACCAGCGAGCCCGCCGGCACCCGCAGCACGTCCTCCAGATTCGTCAGCGCCGCGATCGAACGCTTCCGCTCGGGGTGGTTCGTGCCGGTCTGCCAGTTGCACAGGGTGCTGCTGCTGACCGGCGTACCGCAGCGGTGCAACTCTTCCGCCAGAGCGCCCAGACTCAGACCGCTGACGGCGATCGCCGACTGTAGCGCCGTACTGAACGAGTTCTCCATCGCGCTGATCCACTGCTCGAGGGGTCACATCTGGTACGTGGAGACAACTGCCGCGTGGTCGGACGGCCAGGCGTTGCCGGTGTGGTTCGGGTACGGCGTGGGTGCGCCGTACACGACGGCGGCGGAGCCGGTCGGGGTCACCGGGCCGATGCCGTAGATGAAGTCGATCCGGTCCTGGGGTTCCGGTACGCCGGTACCGCCGTCGTGGCGCGGGTAGACCGGTGACCAGGTGTTGCCCGGGTCGGTGACGGGGCTGGGGCGGATCACCCGGTACGAGTCGACCAGCCCGGTGTTCTCCACGGCGTTGGACACGGGCCAGTCGACGGCGTAGTCGCAGTGCTGGTCCTTCGCGGCATCGATCCAGTCCCGGTGCGACGGGGCGTTGAAGTCGCCGGTGAGGAACACCGCCGGGCCGCCGGCCTTCGCCGCGTCGAGCGCCGGCTTCATCGCCGAGAGGATGGCGTTGATCTGCGGCAACCGGCCGGAGCTGGTCTCCCGGGCGATGATCTGCTGGTTGGTCATGTTGTCGAAGCAGGCGTCGTACGGGCCGTACGGGGTGTACGCCAGGTGCACCGTCCAGAACACGACGTCGCGGTCGCCGAGGCGGACCTTCGCCCCGAGCCCCGCCGTGTCGGGGGTGTAGGACTCCACGATCGGGTAGCGGGAGAGCACCGCGCTGTCGCCCTTGCGGGTGGCGTACCAGCCGGTACGCGCCACCAGGTGGTCGATGTGGGAGCCGTTGATCTCGGTCATCCCGACGACGTCCACACCGGAGCCGAGCAGGAAGCCGACCCCCTTGGACACCCCGTCGGTGACCCTGGTCCCGGCGTGCCAGGTGTTGAACGACCCCATCCGGGACTGCGGCACCAACCTGTCCGCGAACCCCCGGACCACGACCGAGACCGAGCCCCGGGTGGTACGCCCCGCGGCATCCGTGGCGTCCACCGTCAGCGTCGCCGCGCCGACGTCCGACCCGGACGGCAGCCCGCGTACGCCGCCGTCGCCATCGATCGTCAGCCACGAAGGGCCGCTCGCCTTGCGGTAGCGGATCGCGCCGCCGTCGGGGTCCACCACCACAGCGGCGAGCGAGCCGAGGTAGCCGGCGCCGGCGCGCGCCTGCGGCAGGCTCAGCGAGCTGGCCAGGAACCGGGGTGGCGCGGTGTCGGCGCCGACGATCCGGAACCTCACCGGGGTGGCGAGCGAGGCGTACCCGTCGTTGTGGAGGTAGTAGGCGACGTACGCCCCCGGCGCCAGCCCGGTGGTGGACAGGGTCACCGATCCGCTGCCGCCCGGGGCGTACCTCCACGCGGTGGCCGCGCCGCGGCTGGCGCCGTCCACCGGCGCGTTGCCCGGGTCGGTGTAGACACCCACCCAGTTCTGGTCGTCCGGGCGGTCCGTACGGTAGGCCGCCGTCACCGCCGTACCGGCCGGATACTCCGTACGGTCCAGCGCCAGGCTGTTCGCGCCGCCGGGCGGGATCCGGAACCGGTACGGGGCGGCCAGCCCGGTCGCGTACCCGCCGTCGTAGAGGAAGAACGCCACGTACCGTCCCGGCGCCAGCCCGGTCGCCGCGAGGGTGACCGTGCCGGACGCGCTGGGGGCGTACGCCCAGCGCAGCGACGCCTTCGTGTAGCTGCCGCCGACGGGCCCGCCGGGATCGGGATAGACCCCGATCCAGTTCTCCGCGTCGGTACGGTCGGTGCCGTAGCTGGCCTCGATCGAGGTGGCCGAGGCGGTCACCGACAGCGTCCCCGTCGCGGCTCGCGCCGGCAGCGCGGTCAGCGCCAGCCCCGCCACCACCGCGCACGCCAGCGCGGCGTAGGCGATCCTTCGTCTCATTGCGCCCTCCCCAGGACCTGACTCTTGTGAGTGTGTCAGCCGCGCGAGCTACGTGACTCGGCTCCAGCGTTGGGCCGTGCTGCCGTTGCAGGCGGCGAGCTGCAGCGTGGTGCCGTTGGCGGTGCCGCCGCCGGTGGGCGCCAGGCAGGTGCCAGCGCCCGCGATGGCCAGCACGCCGTCCGGTTTCGCGGTCCAGCGCTGGCCGGGCGAGCCGTCGCACGGGTTGATCACGACGGCGGTGCCGGCGGCGGTGGCGTCGCCCTGGGTATCGAGACACACCCCGTTCAGCCCGGTCACGGTGCCGTTGTTCTGTACGGTCCACAGCTGGTTCGCGGAGCCGGCGCAGGTGTAGAGGATCAGCTGCGCCCCCGGCGTGGTGTCGCTGTACGGGATGTCGGCGCACCGGTTGGCGGCGGCGTTGACCAGCTTCGTCGCCACCGGCCGGCCCAGCGCGGTGAGCTCCGCCGCCGAGGTCCACGGCCCGCCGTTCACCTCGCTCAGGGCGCGTAGTCGCAGGTAGCGGGCGGTACGGGCGGCGAAGCTGACCGACTTCTCGGCGCCGTCGTTGGCGAAGGTGCCGGTGGCGACCGGCGTACCCCAGCTGGTGGTGTCGTTGCTGAGGTAGACCTCGTACCGGCCGATCCGGCCGTTGGTACCGCCGTCCTGGCGTGGCAGGTAGCGCAGACCGTCCACACTGTACGGTCCGCCCAGGTCGAGCTGGATCTCGTGCGGCAGCGGGTCGTTGCCGCCGGACCACTTGGTGTGCCAGATCGTGCTCGGGTTGCCGTCGAAGGCGTTGCTCGCGGCCCCGTTCTCGCCGGTGGTCTCCTGGCTGTCGGCGTACACCAGCTTCCATCCGGTCTTCGGCAGCGCGGTGCTGGTGGAGGGGATCGGGCCGGCGGCCGGCAGGGTGGCGCCGGTGAGCTTGACGGTGAACGCGGCGCTGGTCGACTGGCTGCCGACCTTCACGTGCGCGACGCCGCTGCGCTCCGCCGGGTCGAAGAACCAGCCGGTGCTCGCCGCGTCGTACGCCGCCCGGGTGTCGTGCCGGGTCAGCGCGGTGCCGCCGAGGCTCACGGTGGACGGGGCGCCGGAGACGTGGACGTCGAAGTCGTACCCCCGGCTGGCGAGCTTGCCGGTGTAGCTGCCGTTGCTGGCGCCGACGGTGATCGTGACGTCGCCGGTGCCGCTCGCGGGGGCGGTGACGTCGACCTTCTGCTTGGCGTACGCGCCCGCGGCGTGCGCCCGGGTCAGCCCGTCGTCCTCGTACAGCGTGAAGGTCGAGGTGCCGCGCGGGTGGATGTCGTACGTGATCGGGGTCTTCGGCTTCTCCCGGTGGTGGTTCATCTGCGGCCACATCGGCACGATCGAGCCGCCCTTGACGAACAGCGGCAGCGTGTCCAGCGGGGCGGCGTACCCGTTGAGGGTCCCCGGCCCCTGGTACGTCTTCCCGGTCCAGTAGTCGGTCCAGGTGCCGGCGGGCAGGTAGATGCCGTCGCGGACGCTGGTGTCGGAGGTGACCGGCGCGACCAGGAACGCGTCGCCGGCCATGAACTGCTGGCTGGTCGTGTTGTCGCGCGCCACCGGGTCGTTCGGGTACTCCAGCACCATCGCCCGGGTGGTCGGGGTGCCGGTCTCGTGGGCGTGGCGGCTCATCGTGTAGAAGTACGGCATCAGCCGCATCTTCAACTTCAGGTACTTCCGGTTGACCGACAGCGTCGGGTCGGCGTACCGCCAGGGCTGCTTGTCGTTGTAGCCGGTGGTCGGGTTGACCGCGCCCCAGCCGGACATCGTCATGAACGCCGGCGTGAACGCCTTCCACTGCAGGTCCCGGGTGTAGGTCTTCGGGCTCCCGGAGAAGATGCCGTCGATGTCGCCGGCGGCGTAGTTCAGCCCGGACAGCCCGGCCCCGGCGATAGCCGGCACGTGCCAGCGCATGTCCGCCCAGGTGCCGTACGTGTCGCCGCTCCACACCACGGCGTTGCGCTGGGTGCCGGCCCAGCCGTCGACGGTCCAGACGAACCGGCGCGCGTCGCTGTTGTTCTCGATCCCGTCGACCGCCTGCTGTACGCCGTCGAACGCGTACTTGTAGCCGCCGCCGATCCACGCCACGTCGGTCTTCACACCGCGGGTGCCGTACGTGCCGACCTCGGTGCCGATGTTCGACAGCCCGGTCGAGGTCCACAGCCCGGTGTAGAAGCCGCGCTGGTGCAGCTGCGCCACGGTGGACTGCAGGTCTTCGTAGTTGCAGCCGTAGCCGTCGTTGGGCAGGAACCAACCCGACGGCATGTCCTTGGTACGCGCCTCGTCGGCGTAGGTGATGACGTCGGGCGTCTTCAGGTGCCCGGCCCGGCCCCGTGGCCCCACGTCGGGGTCGGTGTCGTACGTGCTCCAGCAGTCGGCGTTGCCCAGCTCGAAGCCCCAGATCGGCGCCAGGAACGGCTTGCCGGTGACGTCGGTGTAGCGGTGGAGCACCTGCTTCGGGGTGTCGCCGACGAAGTAGAACGCGTCGAACCGGGACTCGTTGTGGCTCAGCGCGGTGGTGTTGAAGAAGTCGTACCGGCCCGGTGCCCAGGTGTTGCGTACGACGCCGTACCCGGCGGTGGACAGGTAGTACGGCGCCGGAGAGGCGTTGGTGCCCTCCCGCCACTGGTTGTCCTTCGCCACCGGCACCGACAGGTCCCGCAGCGCCCACGCCCCGAGCCGGAACCCGGTGCCGTAGAACTGCTCGTCGGCGCCGCGCGCCAACTGCTGCTTCGCGGTGGCGGTGTCCCAGCTCAGCGGCGCCGCCTCGCGCCAGATCGGGGTCGCGTTGTCGGTGCGGTAGAGCTCGAACCGCAGCGGCGCCTTGTAGACCCGTAGCACCGCCGCGCTGCTGTCGATCCGGTAGTAGGACCCGGCATCCGACGAGCTGGTCGCCACCGCGCCGAAGTCCTGGTTGATCGCGATCTGCCGGCCGGCGGGATCGGTGAACGACCCGTTCGGCGCCAGCCAGATCCGGAACACGTCCGGCTTCAGCCAGATCACCCGCAGCGTCGGCGTACCCGCCGAAATCGTGTACGTGTTGCCGCTCTTGCTGAAACCGGTGAGGTTCCCGAGCGTGGCCGCATGGGCGGCCTGCTCGGGAAGCAGCGGGAGGATCGCCACCGCGAGCACCAGCGGCAACGCGTACAGCCAGCGGCGACGCCGGGGGGAAAGCTGAATCATGACGCTGCGACCTTTCCGAGTTCGGCGTGGTGACCGAATGAAGGAGCGGCAATGTGCTCGAACACGATCGGTTCAAGCATTTTACGAGCATCAATCTGCAGAAGGGCAATTATCGAGACGGAATAACTGGACAACACTGGACGCACGGTCGCCGGCATTAGCCTGCGATGGTGGTGTCACTGGATCGGCGGCGGACCGTACGGGTGCTGCGCGCCGCTCTGGTCACGGTCGTCGTCGTGGTGGTGGTGATGGGGATGTTCTGGGCGCTGCAGCGACAGCTGATCTACTTCCCGAGCGCCGTACCGGTGCCGCCCGCCGCCGAGCTGCTCCCGGCGGCGGAGGAGGTGACGCTGCGTACCAGCGACGGGCTGCTCCTCGGGGCCTGGCTGGCGCCGGCGACCTCGCCCAGCCGGGGGGTGTCGGTGCTGGTCGCGAACGGAAATGGCGGTGACCGGTCGCTGCGGGCACCGCTCGCCCGGGCGTTGAACGCGCACGGCCTGTCGGTGCTGCTCTTCGACTACCGGGGGTACGGGGGCAACCCGGGCAGCCCCGCCGAGCGCGGCCTCGCCCGGGACGTACGGGCGGCGTACCGGTATTTGGCGGAGCGTACCGACGACCGGATCTTGTTCTTCGGCGAGAGCCTCGGCGCGGCGGTGGTGACCGAGCTGGCGACCGAGCACCCGCCCGCCGGGCTGGTGCTGCGCTCCCCGTTCACCGACCTCGCCTCGGTCGGCCGGGTGCACTACCCGCTGCTGCCGGTGGGCACCCTGCTGCGGGACCGCTATCCCCTGATCGACCACCTCGCGGCGGTACGCGTCCCGACCGTCGTGGTGTACGGCGCCGCCGACTCGATCGTCCCCGCGACCCAGAGCCGTACGGTGGCCGACGCCGCGCCGGGGCCCACCACCGTGGTCGAGATCCCGGGTGCGGACCACAACGACCGGGCGCTGCTGGACGGCCCCGAGCTGATCGACGCCGTCGTGGCGCTGGCCGACCGGGTGCGGTGATCCGCGCCGGTCGCCGGCGATGCCGCACGCTGGCGACCGGCCCGCTTAGCGGGTGAATTCGACGCGGACGCCCAGCAGGCGCACCGCCCGGCGCCGTACGAACAGGTCGAGCACCTGCAGCGCCGCCTGCTCGACCAGCGTGACGTCGGTGGTGGGCGCGGGCAGCGTACGGCTGTGGGTCTCAGTGGTGAACGGGACGTACCGCACCTTGACCACCACCCGCGCCACCGCCCTCGGGTTCCCGGACATCACCTCGCGCGCCAGCACCGCCAGCTCGTGGCGTACCTGCTCCCAGTCGGTGAGGTCCTGCTGGAAGGTGCGCTCCCGGCCGCGGCCCCGCGGCACGTACGGCTCGTCGGTGACGCGCGACGGGAAGCCGCCGCGACCCAGCCCGACCAGCCACGGCCCCGTGGTCGGACCGACCTGCGCCGCCAGCACCTCCGGGTCGGTGCCGGCCAGGTCCTTCACGGTACGGATGCCGAGCCCGGCCAGCCGCCGGGCGGTCTTGGCGCCGATCCCCCACAGCGCGTCCGTGGGCTGGTCGCCGAGGACGTCGTACCAGGTCGCGTGGGTCAGCCGGCCCACCCCGGCAGGCTTGCCGAAACCGGTGGCCAGCTTCGCCTGCAGCTTGTTCTCGCCGATCCCGACGGTGCACTCCAGCCGGGTCGCCCGGGCGACGCGTTGCTGGAGCTCACGGGCGAACCCCTCCGGGTCGTCGGTGTCGACGCCGAGGAACCACTCGTCCCACCCGACCGGCTCCACCACCGCGTCCAGCGTCCGCAGCGCCGCCGTGACCTGCGCCGACGCCGCCTCGTACGCCTCCTTGTCCACCGGCAGGAACACCGCGTCCGGGCATCGCCGCGCCGCCGTACGCAACGGCATCCCCGAGTGCACCCCGTACTCCCGGGCCGCGTACGACGCGGTGCTGACCACCCCGCGCTTGGCCGGATCGCCGTCGCCGCCCACCACCACCGGGCGCCCCGCCAGCTCAGGCCGGCGCAGCACCTCGACCGCGGCGATGAACTGGTCGAGGTCCACGTGCAACACCCAGCGGGCCACGCCTCTCATTCTCGCCCGCCGGGTGTCCCGGCAAGTCGGACTCGGCCGCCAGGACCACCTCAAGGCACTCACGAACGGCCCACGAACTCGGCACGTAAAGGTGAGGGCCGGACTGTGGGGCCATGTAACTCTCGACTCAGGCAGGGGGTTTACCAACATTTCCGCTGGCAGCCCGACCTGCGAACCTCATATCGAGGGGATCCGCAGATGAGCTACGACCCTGCTGACACGAACGGCGACGGTGTCGCCGACGCCTGGGGCGCCGACTACAACGGTGACGGCTACTACGAGGAGATCGTGGTGGACACCAACCAGAACGGCCTCGGCGACACGTACCTGTACGACACCAACCAGAACGGCTACTACGAGACCGTGCTGGTCGACTCGGACGAAGACGGCACCCCCGACTACGCGATGCGCAGCGATCTGGACGAGGACGGGTTGCCAGACCAACCGGCACCGTCCGCCGCCCCTGCCGCGACGGACGCCGACGCCGCCGCCCGGCACCAGGCGACCATGAACGCCGGCGCCGGCATCTCGTACGTCAACGAGTCCGCGGGGAACCCGCTCCACATCACGCCCGGCGGCTGACGGCGCCGTCCCGGGTAGGCCCCGGCTCGGGGCTCACACCGTGATGACGACCTTGCCGCGGGCGTGGCCTTCTTCCAGGTACCGGATCGCCTTGGCGGTTTCGCTCAGCGGGTACGTCCGGTCGACGACTGGGGTGAGCGTGCCGGCGTCGGCGTACTCCCCCAGGACCCGCAGGTCGGCGCTGCCCTCGTCCGGCATCAGGCCGCGCAGCGTGTGGCGCACGAAGGGGGACAGCATCGCCGCCGACAGGGAGCGTTGGATGCCGCCGAGCCAGCGACCTCCCTCCTCACCGCCGACGATGACCAGGGTGCCCCGCGGAGTGAGCGCGCGCCGCAGCTGGGACAGCGGACGGTTGCCCGCGGTGTCCAGGATGACGTCGTAGCGGCGATCCCCGTCGCCGATCTCTTCGCGGGTGTAGTCGATGACGTGGTCCGCGCCGATCGAGCGCACCAGGTCGAGCTTGGTCGTGCTGCAGACGCCGGTGACCTCCGCGCCGTACGCCTTCGCCAGCTGTACGGCGAGCGTCCCCACCCCACCGGCGGCACCGATGATCAGGACCGTCTGTCCCGGCTTCACCTGGCCCGCGTCGCGCACCGCGTGCAGCGCGGTGACACCGGAGATCGGCAGCGCCGCCGCCTGGTCGAGGCTGAGGCTCGCCGGCTTCGGCGCCGCGCGGTCCTCCCGTACGGTCGCGTACTCGGCGAACGAGCCCTCGCAGATGCCGTACACCTCGTCGCCGGGTTGGAACGAGGTCACCTTGGCGCCGACCGCTTCGACGCGGCCCGCGACCTCCCGGCCCCGTACCGGCACCTTCGGCGCGCGCACGCCGTAGCCGAAAGCGCGCAGCAGGTACGGCAGGCCGGTCATCAGGTGCAGCACGCCGCGGTCGACGCCGGCCGCGTGCACGCGTACCAACAGCTGGTTGTCGCCGGCCACCGGCCGGTCGATGTCGTGGAGCCGCAGCACGTCGGAGGAGCCGTAGCTGTCCTGGACGATCGCCTTCATGATTTTTCTCCTGGTACGTCGGGATACTGGAACACCGCGTCGAGCGGCGCGCCGAACACCTTGGCGATCTGGAATGCGACTTCGAGGGAGGGCGAGTAGCGCCCCTGCTCGATGGCGATGATGGTCTGGCGGGTGACGCCGATCCGTTCCGCCAGCTCGGCCTGGGTCATCTCCCCGTGCGCGAACCGCAGGGACCGGATCGCGTTGGTGACTCTGGTCGGCTTCACCACTGCTGGAAGTCCCAGCGGTAGGCGGCGAGCTTCGCCACGGACCCGAGGATCGACGACAGTACGAACGCCAGGTAGATCGCGTTGGCGATCCAGAAGTGGTCCAGCTCGGCCATCGCCATCACCAGCGCACCCACCGCACCGATCACCACGAACGAGTGGCCGACGTACTCCCCGTAGCGGGCGATCTCCTTGTCGCGCTGGTCCTTCTGCTGGCCGCCGCTCCCGATCGACACTCCGATGTGCAGCACGATCGTGGTCACGATCGCGGCGCCGATGGTCCAGAGCATGGTCCACACGTACGGCACCTCGGCCAGCGGCGTGGGGCCCGCTCTCCCCAGGATGATGGTGAGGTACGCCGCGTACGCGCCGACCGTCACCACCAGCATGATCCACGCGCGCTTCTCTTCGGAGGCCACGCCGACTCCCTATGTAAAGAATTGTTGACATGGATGAATGTAAAGCACCGCTGACACCATGTCAAACTTTCTTTACGTCGCTACGAGGCGGCGGCCGGGACCTCGGCGGACCCACCGGCGTGCCGCTCTCTGGCCTCGGCGGGCGTGACGATCGCGTCCCGCTGCGGCGGTGCGCCGGTGAGCGCCCACCGCCACATCGACTGCACCGACGGCGCGACCCGGCCCGCCGCCATCAGCCGCAGCCGCATCGGGGTGAGTGCGGCGGCGACCACCCGGCCCGAGACCCGGGCTCCGAGGTCGACGACACGGTACTGGTCGAAGCCGCCGAGCTCGCGCATCCAGGCCGGCAGGGACGCGATCGTGGCGCGCGCCAGCAGCTTGCCGCCCAGCCATGTCTGGAGCCCGACCTTCGCCCGCGGCGGCCGCAGCAGGTAGTGCATCGCCCGGTGCGCCCGCTCCGAGCTGCACAGCCGGGGCCGTACGGCCTCGAAGTAGTCGCGTACGCCTTCCCGGGACCGCGGTACGTCGGACGGCTGGCAGGTCTGCAGCTCGGCGGCGATCGCGCAGTCGGCCCAGTACCGCCGCTCCTGCTCGGGGGTGAGCCGCCCGGGGCCGTACAGCTCGTAGCACTTGAGCACCGAGTGCCAGCCGGTGAGGTGGATCCAGAGCTGAGATTCCGGGTTGTTGGCGCTGTAGCGCTTGCCGGTGATCGGCTCGATGCCGGTGGCCCGGGCGTGCACCTTCTTCAGCAGCTCGGAGGCTTCGATCGCGGCCCGCCCGTCACCGATCGCCACGATGGTGAAGTAGCCCAGCGTGCCGTCCAACCGGCCCAGCGGGTCGGAGTAGATGCCCTGCGCGTCGGCGACCGCGGCGGTCAGGAACGGGTCGAAGTGCTCCAGTACGACCGCCCGCTGGAACCCGACCAGCGCGGTGACGTTGGTCCACACCCGCCAGGTCGGTGAGTCCGGTCCGAAGAAGCCGTGATCCTCGCGGGGCCGGGTGGCGTCGAACGGCCAACCGTGGCCGGCGAGCATTCGGGTGTTGGTCACGGCATCCTCCTCGTTCTGCGGTCTGGCACGCCGGGCGCCGGTGCTCAGGCGCCGGTGTTCAGGCGTCTTTGAAGGCTCGGTAGACGGCACGGCCGACGAATTCCCCCAGCTCACCGGGGGTCCAGCTGGCGTCCTGGCGCAGCAGCGAGCGCACCGCGCCTTCGCAGCTGGACATGAAGAACTCGACCAGCACCGGCAGCTTGCGCTCGGCGCCGGCGGTGCCCCAGTGCCGCAGCGTGGGGCGGAGCAGCTGCGTGACGTGCTCGGCGATCACCGCACGACCCCGCCCGAACAGATTCGCCACCGCCGGGTCGGGGTTGGCGGCGAACACGATCCGCCAGGAGTCCGCCCGCGCGGCGACGCTCTCCAGCAGCTCCTGGAACCCCCGTACGAACACCTCCTCGGACGGGTGGGCCTTCCCGTGCGGCAACGCGTCGAGGGCGGCGGCGAGCAGCTGCTGCTCTTCCCGGCGCAGCAGCGCGCGGATCAGCTCCACCCGGTCGGCGTAGCAGGAGTAGACCACCGGGCGGGTCACGCCCATCCGCTGGGCGATCGACCCGATGGTGACCGCCGCGACGCCCTGCTCCACCGCGATCGCCAGCGCCGCGTCGAGCACCTGCGGCCGGCGCCGCGCCGGGCCCAGGTGGGGCGCCCGGGAGCGCTGTCCGGAGGCGATTCCTACACTCATGTAGAAAAACGCTACACTAACGGCCGCGCCAGCGCGGATCGCGGCGCTCGGCGAAGGCGCGGATGCCTTCGGTGGCGTCCTCGGAGCCGAGGGCGCCGCCGGCCAGCTCGCTCTGCCGGTCGAACGCCTCGTCGCTGGGCCAGTCGGCGTGTTCGTCGACGATCTGCTTGCTCAGGTCGACCGAGAGCGGCGCATTGCCGGCGATCTGGCGGGCCAAGGCGAGCGCGGTGTCGAGCGCCCCGCCGGGCGGGGTGATCCGGTTGACCAGGCCGAGCTCGTACAGCCTCGGGGCGGGGAGCGGGTCGCCGGTGAGCGCCAGCTCCATCGCCACGCCGCGCGGCAGCCGCTGCGCCAGCCGCAGCACGCCGCCGGCCGCGGCGACCAGGCCGCGCTTCGCCTCCGGGATCCCGAACTCGGCGTCCTCCGCCGCCACGATCAGGTCGGCGGCCAGCGCCAGCTCGCAGCCACCGGCCAGGGCGTGGCCCTCCACGGCGGCGATCAACGGCTTGGTGGGCGGCTTGCCGGCGAGCCCCAGCGGGCCCCGGCCTTCGGTGATCGGGAACTCGCCCCGGGCCGCCGCCTTCAGGTCCATGCCGGAGCAGAACGTACCCCCGGATTCGGTGAGCACCGCGACCCGCGCCGCGTCGTCGGCCTCGAACGCGTCGATCGCCTGCTCCAGCGCCCTGGCGGTGGCGAGGTCGACCGCGTTGCGCGACCGCGGCCGGTTCAGCCGCAGTACGGTGACCGGCCCGTGCCACTCCACCAGCACCGGCGGCTCCCCCGGCGGCGGCAGCGCCGCACGTCCGGTCTCCTCGACGGTGAACGCGTCGGCGGCGGTGACCTCGATCCGCCACCCGAGCGGGTCGCCGCCGAGCACCCGGCCGATCAGCTCAGGGTCCTTGACCCGCAGCAGCACCCGGTCACCGTCCGGGGTCAGCGCACTGACGATCGCCGCCTCCGGCTCGCCTTCCCGGGTGTACGACGCGGTGTACGCCTCCACCACCGCCGGCCCCGCGTACGCCTGGACGACGCGCCGCGGCGCACGGGCCAGCCGCAGCCCGGCGTCGAGCTGCCGGTACGCCC
>JBOGDF010000113.1:0-14859 GCA_050701635.1 Micromonosporaceae bacterium
GTTGGGGGGCCCGGGCGTGGGCGGCGGCGCTGCCGGGGAGCACCGGTAGCGTTGCCGGCATGCCGGAACGGATCGTGCTGCTGGTGACCTCGCCCCGCCTGCCCGCCGGGTTACTGACCGCCGAGGCGTGGGACCTGGTACGCAGCGCCCCGGTGTACGCCGCCGCCGACTCGCCGCAGGCGGGCGCGCTGCGTACCGCCGGAGTCGAGGTCAGGGTGATCGGCGGTGAGCCGGCAACGGCGGCCGACACGCTGCTCGGCGATGCCGCGCCGACCGTGGTCTGGCTCGCCGGGCCGGACGGCGACGCCGCGATTGCCCGCCGGGTCGGCCTGACGCTGGCCGCCGAGCCGGGGCGCGCCGAGCTGGAGCTGGTGTACGGCTCCTGGGATCCGCCCGGCGCCCGGCTGCTCGACGTGGTGGCGGTGATGGACCGGCTGCGCTCGCCGGGCGGCTGCCCGTGGGACGCCGAGCAGACCCACGAGTCGCTCGCGCACTACCTGCTGGAAGAGGCGTACGAGGCGTACGACGAGATGGTCCGCGGCGACCTGGCGGCGCTGCGCGAGGAGCTCGGCGACGTGTTGCTGCAGGTGGCGTTCCACGCCCGGCTGGCCGAGGAGCTGCCCGACGAGGCGCGCTGGTCCATCGACGAGGTGGCTGGCGACCTGGTGGAGAAGCTGGTCAGGCGGCACCCGCACGTGTTCGCCGACGTCGACGTGGACGGTGCCGAGCACGTCGCCGCCAACTGGGAAGAGATCAAGAAGGCGGAGAAGTCGCGTACCTCCGCGATGGATGGGGTGGCGCTGTCGCAGCCGGCGCTGGCGCTCGCCACCAAGCTGCTCTCCCGCTCCCGCAAGGCCGGTGCCGAGGTCGAGCTGCCGGCGCCGCCGGACGATCCGATCCGGGACGAGAAAGCATTGGGTGCCGCCCTCCTCGCCCTGGTCGCCGCGGCCCAGCAGGCTGGCCTGGACGCCGAAGGCGCACTGCGCCAGGCGACGTTGGCGTACGCCGACGCGGTCCGCGCCGCCGAGCTCCCCTCACGGCCCCAGCCCTAACGCCGCAAGATCATGGGGCCCTTCATGCAGTCATGACTGCATGAAGGGCCCCATGATCTTGGATTGGGGTGCGCTGGGCTACTTGGCGAGCGGGTTGGTGTCCGGGTCGCCGTACTTGTCGGTGTCCATGGTGCCGTCGAAGTTGGTGTCGCTGGTGGTCTTGTCCCACTCGCCGTCGGAGTTCGGGTCGGTGGCGTACGTGTCGACGTTGCCGTCGAAGTTGTCGTCCCGTACGTGGGTGTCGGCGCCGCCGTCGTAGTCCGTGTCCCTGGTGGCGACGTCCTTCGCGCCGTCTTCGTTGCGGTCCGCGGCCACGCCGTCGACCTTGCCGTCCTCGTTGCTGTCCTCGGTGACCGCGGTCAGGTAGCCGTCGCCGTCCTCGTCGGCCCAGTGCTCGTCGTACTTGCCGTCACTGTCCGTGTCGTAGTACGCCTCCTCCACCACGCCGTCCGCGTTGGCGTCGGTGGCCTCGAAGTCGACCACGCCGTCACCGTCGAAGTCGTCGGTGATGGTGACGCTGCCGTCGGCGTTGTGGGTGTACTCGACGTCGTCGAAAGTGCCGTCACCATCGACATCGACGTTGGCGCTGTAGTCGTCGCTCATTACTGGTGCCCCTCCCTGCGAGGATTGCGTGTCTTCTTGTCTGCCTCGGGTCGCTGCGTGCAATTGCCCGCCCCGCAGTGACAGGACCTACGTTAGGCCCCCCGACCCCGGGTCTAATCCCCGATCTGTGCCACCGTACGTGTTCGTTCAGACCGGCCGAAAGACCGGTCGGTCGATGCGGCGTACGCACGGTATGCGGCATTCAGCGTAAACAGCGTCGGCCAGTGGTACGCCCGGCGGGTAGCGTGCGGGCATGCTGCACCCCTTCGTACCGCTCGCCGAGCGGATCATCGACGCGCTGCTGGACACCGACCCGGTGCTGGCCCGCTGGTCGGGCGACCACCGCGGCGACGGCGTACTCCCGGACTACTCACATGACGCGGTCAGCGCCCGGATCGCTATGTTGAAGGACGCTTCGCACGCGCTGGTGCAGCTCGACGACGAGGGGCTGACCCCGCAGGAGGCGGTGGACCACACGCTGCTGACCCGGCTGGTGGACCGCTATCTCTTCGAGTACGACACGCTCCGCTCGTACCGGTGGAATCCGCTGGCGCACAACCCGGGCCCGCTGCTGTACGCCCTGCTGGCGCGCCAGTTCGCGCCGGCGGCCGAGCGGCTGGAGCCCGTGGTGTCCCGGCTGGAGCGGCTGCCCGACGCGCTGGCCACCGCGCGCCAGGTGCTCACCGACTGCCCCACGATCCACCTGGAGACCGCCCGCACCCAGTACTCCGGCGTGGTCGCCCTGGTGCGCGACGAGGTGTCGAAGCTGGTCGAGGAGGCGGGCGCCGACACGCCGCGCGTACAGGCCGCCCAGCAGGGCGCGATCGCCGCGCTGCGGGACTTCGACGGGTGGCTCGGCGTACGGCTGGCGGAGACCCCGGCCGGCACCGGCCGGGACCCGCGGCTGGGCCGGCCGATGTGGGAGGCCAACCTGTGGCACCTGCTGGACAGCGAGCTGTCCGCGGCCGAGCTGTCGGACCGGGCGTGGGCGAGGTTGGACCAGGTCACCGAGCAGCTGCGGGCCGCGGCGGCGGAGCTCACCGGCGGCCCGCCAGACGACCGTACGGCGCGCCTGGCGCTGGACCGGATCGCCGACACCCACCCCACCGACGACACGATCGTCGGGCTGGCCCGCGACGCGCTGGCCGAGACCACGGCGTACGTCGCCGAGCACGAGCTGGTCACGCTGATCGACGACCCGTGCGAGATCGTGGTGATGCCGGAGTTCGCCCGCGGCGTCGCGGTGGCGTACTGCGACTCGCCGGGGCCGCTGGAGCAGGCGGCGGTGCCGACGTTCTACGCGATCTCGCCGACTCCGGCCGGCTGGTCGGACGACCGGATCACCTCGTACTACCGGGAGTACAACCACCAGATGGTCCGCAACCTCACCGTGCACGAGGCGATGCCGGGCCACGCGCTGCAGCTCGCCCACGCCCGGCGGTACGCCGGCTCCAGCCGCGCCCGCGCCGTCTGCAAGAGCGGCTCGTTCGTCGAAGGCTGGGCGGTGTACGCGGAGCAGATGATGATCGAGAACGGTTTCGGCGGCCCGGAGGTCCGGCTGCAGCAGCTCAAGATGCAGCTGCGGATGACCATCAACGCGCTGCTCGACCAGCTGGTGCACTGCGAGGGCATGACCGAGGCGGACGGGATGCAGCTGATGCGCGAGCGCGGTTTCCAGGAGGAGGGCGAAGCCGCCGGCAAGTGGCGCCGTGCGCTGCTCACCGCGGGGCAGCTGTCGACGTACTTCGTGGGCTACACCGAGGTGTCCGCGATCGCGGCGAGCCGGCCGTCCGGCACCGGGCTACGGCAGTGGCACGACGCGATGCTCAGTCACGGCTCGCCGTCGCCGCGCCACCTGCGCTCCCTGCTCAGCCGAGGCTGAATTTCTCTGCGGGGGTACGCCGCGTCAGCGGCCGCCCACCGGGTCCGAGAGCCGTACGCAGCGCAGCCGGGCCACCAGCTCGGGCAGCGCCGCGGCGAAGCCTTTCGCGGTGCCGCCGGCCGGCCGGTTCATGTGCGCGAGCACGATCGAGCCGGCGGTCGCGGCCCGTACGGCGCCGGCGACCTGCTCGGCGGTACGCGTGGCGCCCGCGTCGGCGTTGACGTCGAAGCCGGCGACCCGCTGCCCCAGGTCGGCCACGATCCGGGTGGCCACCTCGTCGTAGTGCGCGGTGCCGGTACGGAACCATCCCGGCGCCGTGCCGGTCAGCTCGTGCAGCCCCGCCACGTTGCCGGCCACCTCGTCGTACGCCTCGCCCGGATCCCGGGTGCCGGCGATCCCGTACGCCGACCGCCCGGTGACCGACAGCGGACGGTGCGCGGTGCCGTGGTTCGCCAGCTCGAACAGCGGGTCGCCGGCCAGGTCGGCGGCGATCGCCGGGTTCGCCGCGATCCAGCGGGCGTTCAGGAACAGCGTCGCCGGCACCCGGTGCCGCCGCAGCGTGGCGATCAGCGCGTGGTCGTAGCCGCTGCCGGACCCGCCGCAGGCGTCGAAGGTGAGCGCCACCACCGGCTCTGTGGTGGCCAGCCGGCGGGTCACGCCGGTGACGTCGGTGCCCCACTCGGTGGGTACGGCGCCGGCGTACTTCGCGACCACCTGGGCGCGGGTGAGCGGGACGGGCAGGCTGCTCGGCACGGCGGAGGGCGATGCCGGTCCGGCGGTCGACGGCGTAGGGCTCGGCGGCGCCGCCGCGGCCGGTCGGGCCCCCGAACTGGGACTGCCGCATGCGGAAAGGACGCCGCTCGCCGCGGCGAGCAGCACGGCGCGCCGGCTGAGCGACATCTCGACCCCGTACCCCCGTGAAATGGTTCTGGGTTGATCATGCCGTGCGGGTGCAACGGCGCCGTCACCGGGCCGGACAGCGTGAACCCGGTCGGGCCTCAGGCAGAAGGCTGAGGCCCGACCGGGCTGGGGGGAGTGCGGGTGGGGACTGGGGGAGCTTCGGGTGGGATGCTCAGTGGCCGGTGTGCAGCAGGATCAGCTGCGCCTGGCTGACGGTGCTGCGGTCCCGGCGCTGCCGGCTGGACAGCCCGGGCACCGTGGCGACCGCGGTGACCTTGGTGGGGGTACGCAGCCCGGCGGCCCGCAACACCTGCTCGGCGGTACGCCGCGGCGCGCACGGGTAGTGCTCGCGGCACCAGCCGCAGCTGCGGCCGTGCGGGTAGCGCTGCCGGCGGTGCTGGGCGAGGGTACGCCGCGCGCCCGCGACGTCGTGGTCTTTCGGTACCCGGTCGATCGGGACCGTGGGTGTGGCGGGAATTGCGGACCCTCGCATCGGACTGGTGCCTCCAGAATCTGCGCTTTGCGGCGGGCGCGGCGGCCGTGCCGGCACGGGGAACCAGACTCGCCGCCGCGCCTCGCCCTTTCCACACCCGGGTCCGGGGCCATAGCCATACCGAACTCGGACGGGTCATGCGTGCTGTACACCGTCCGGAAACGTTGCCGTCAGCGGTAGGTCAACATCACGCATCCGATATGAACAACGACGCTCCGCGTTCGAAGCTGCGGCCAGACTCGGAGGAAATCTGTGTCGGCGTGTCGCCGGTGTGGCCCAGCTCGCGCCGGCCGAGTGCCTGGCGCGCGAGCCGGCTGGCTAGGCTCCCTGCAGGTGCAGCGCCGACCCGAGGAGCGATCAGACGTGGCGACCATTCAGGGCATCGTCGGTAGGGAGATCCTGGACTCGCGGGGCAACCCGACGGTCGAGGTGGAGGTCGTGCTCTCCGACCGCACGGTCGGGCGCGCGGCGGTGCCGTCCGGCGCGTCGACCGGCGCGTTCGAGGCGGTCGAGCTGCGCGACGAGGACGAGACCCGGTACGCCGGCAAGGGCGTACAGATGGCGGTCGGCAACGTCGCCGCGATCGGCGAGCGGCTGATCGACCTGGAAGCCAGCGACCAGCGCGGCATCGACCAGCTGATGCTCGACCTGGACGGCACCCCCGACAAGAGCCAGCTCGGCGCCAACGCGATCCTCGGAGTCTCGCTCGCGGTCGCGAAGGCCGCCGCCGACTCCTCGAAGCTGCCGCTGTTCCGCTATCTGGGCGGCCCCAACGCGCACCTGCTGCCCGTACCGATGCTGAACATCCTGAACGGCGGGGCGCACGCCGACAGCAACGTCGACGTCCAGGAGTTCATGATCGCCCCGATCGGCGCGACCACGTTCGCCGAGGCGCTGCGGTGGGGCGCGGAGACGTACCACGTGCTGAAGAAGGTGCTCAAGAGCAAGGGGCTGTCCACCGGGCTGGGCGACGAGGGCGGGTTCGCCCCCAGCCTGGGCGCCAACGCCGAGGCGCTGGACCTGATCTCCACCGCGATCGAGGACGCCGGCTTCGAGCTGGGTACGGACATCGTGTTCGCGCTCGACGTGGCCGCCACCGAGTTCTACGCCGACGGCCGCTACACCTTCGAAGGGCGCAAGCAGAGCGCCGCGAAGATGATCGGCTACTACACCGACCTGCTCGACGCCTACCCGATCGTGTCGATCGAGGACCCGCTGGCGGAGGACGACTGGGACGGCTGGGCGTCGCTCACCAGCGAGCTGGGCGAGAAGGTGCAGCTGGTCGGCGACGACCTGTTCGTCACCAACCCGGAGCGGATCGCCCGCGGCATCAACAGCGCCACCGCGAACGCCGTACTGGTCAAGGTGAACCAGATCGGGTCGCTCACCGAGACCTTCGACGCGGTCGACCTGGCGCACCGCAACGGCTACAAGTGCATGATGAGCCACCGCTCCGGCGAGACCGAGGACACCACCATCGCCGACCTCGCCGTCGCCACCGGCTGCGGCCAGATCAAGACCGGCGCCCCGGCGCGGTCCGAGCGGGTCGCCAAGTACAACCAGCTGCTACGCATCGAAGAGGAGCTCGGCGACGCGGCGCGCTACGCCGGCATCGACGCCTTCCCCCGGTACGTTGCAGAGGTAGACGTCGAGGAGTAGCGGTCCGGGGTTCGCCTGCCAGGGGAGGTTTGCGCGGTGACGCAGCGGCGCATGCCGAGCGGGCAGGGGCCGGGCAGGTCGCGTTCCGGTCGGGGGCGTGCCGCCGGCTCCCGCGCCGGAGGCCGGTCGGCGGATCGTCCGGCGGTACGGCGTACCGCGGCTGCGCGCGGCGGGGCAGCCCAGCGGAAGCGGGCGCCGAAGCCGAAGGGCCGCTTCACGGGGCGGGCCGCGATCCTCGCGCTGGTGCTCTCCGCGCTGGTGCTGGCGTACGCGTACCCGGTCCGTACCTACCTCGCCCAGCGCGCCGAGATCGAACGGCTGGCGTCGGCGCAGGATGAGCAGCAGCGGCGGATCGATGGACTGGAAGCCGAGCTGGAGAAGTGGGACGACCCGGAGTACGTACGGGCCCAGGCGCGCAGCCGGCTGCACTACATCCGCCCCGACGAGGTGCCGTACGTGGTGATCGACTCCCGCCAGGGCGACCCCGGCAAGGCCGGTGACGCTGCGCCCGGCAAGGGCGACGCCTGGCACGAGCGGATGTGGGGCAGCATCGCCGCCGCCGACGGCGGGAACCAGTGAGCGCTGGCAGGGGTGCCGCCGGTGCCGGGGGCGCCGTGGGTGTCGGGGGCGCCGTGGGTGTCGGGGGTGCCGGAGCGTTGTCCATTCTGCGTCCGGGAAATCGAATGCATGTGCCGCAGAATGGACAATGCCACCCGTCCACCGGACCGCTACCGCCCGCCGGGCCGGTGTTGGCTTGTGGCCGTCTGGGCGGTGCCGGGTGAGTGTCGAGCCGGCGGACCTGCCTGCGGTGCAGGCGCAGTTGGGGCGGGCGCCGCGCGGGGTGGCCGGGGTGGCGCACCGGTGCCCGTGCGGCCTGCCCGACGTGGTCGCCACCGCGCCCCGGCTCGACGACGGTACGCCGTTTCCGACCACGTACTACCTGACCTGCCCGCGGGCGACCGGCGCGGTGAGCACCCTGGAGTCGCAGGGGCTGATGGCGGAGATGACCGACCGGCTGGGCACCGACCCGGAGCTGGCGGCGCGCTATCGGGCCGCCCACGAGGACTACCTGCGGCGCCGCGCCCAGCTCGGGGAGGTGCCCGAGATCGCGGGCGTTTCCGCAGGTGGGATGCCGGATCGGGTGAAGTGCCTGCACGTACACCTGGGACATGCACTGGCCGCCGGGCCGGGGATCAACCCGTTCGGCGACGAGGTACGCGAGCTGCTCGGCGACTGGTGGCAGGCCGGCCCGTGCGTCTCGGTCGGCGTCGCGGACGGCGACTCGTGACCGCCGGCGAGCGCGTGACGCGGGTGGCAGCGCGGGACGGCGGTGCCGGCGCGTGACCCGGGTGGCGGCGGTGGACTGCGGCACCAACTCGGTGCGGCTGCTGGTCGCCGAGGGCGGCGCCGACCTGGTACGGCGGATGGAGATCGTACGGCTGGGGGAGGGCGTGGACCGTACCGGCCGGCTGTCCGAGGCGGCGCTGGCGCGTACCCGGACCGCGCTGGTGGGCTACGCGGCGGTGATCGCCGAGCTGGGCGCCGAGCGGACCAGGATGGTCGCCACCAGCGCCACCCGCGACGCGTCCAACGCCGCCGACTTCCAGGCGCTGGTGCGTGACGTGCTCGGCATCGACCCCGAGGTGGTGACCGGCGAGGAAGAGGCCCACCTGTCGTTCACCGGCGCGGTGGCGGGGGTGCCGGCCGGCGCCGAGCCGCCGTACCTGGTGGTCGACATCGGCGGCGGGTCGACGGAGTTCGTACGCGGCACCGACGATGTCGAGGCGGCGGTGAGCGTGGACATCGGCTGCGTACGGATGACCGAGCGGCACCTGCACAGCGACCCGCCGACCGGCGCCGAGATCGCCGCCGCCACCGCCGACATCACCGCCGCCGTGGACCGCGCGCTGGCCACGGTGCCGGGTCGCGACACCCGTACGCTGATCGGCCTCGCGGGGTCGGTCACCACGGTGGCCGGGATCGCGCTGGGCCTCCCCAGGTACGACTCCGACGCGATCCATCACGCGCGGATCGCGTACCCCCAGGTGGCCCAGGTGACCGGTGACCTGCTGAAAGCCAGCCACGGCGAGCGCGCGAAGATCGGCCTGATGCACCCCGGCCGGGTCGACGTGATCGGCGCCGGCGCGCTGATCCTGCGTACCGTCATGGAACGCGTCGGCGCCGACTCGGTGGTCGCCAGCGAACACGACATCCTCGACGGCATCGCCCTCTCGCTCCGCTGAGGACGCGTGGCCGGCCGCGGCGCCTGCCCGGGCTACGTAACGGCGGCGAAGCGTTCGACGTCGTTGGTGGCGCCGGAGACGATCAGCAGGTCACCCCGCTGTACGACGGTTTCCGGGCGGGCGTACGTGAAGTCTTCGCCGGCGCGCTTGACGCCGACCACGGTGACGCCGTACTTGCTGCGCAGCGCCGACTCGGCCAGGGTGCGGCCGGCCGCCTCCCGGGGGGAGCGGGTCTTCACGATCGCGTACCCGTCGTCGAACTCGATGAAGTCGATCATCTTGCCGGTGACCAGGTGCGCCACCCGCTCGCCCATCGCGGCCTCCGGATAGACCACGTGGTGCGCGCCGATCCGCTGCAGGACCTGGCCGTGCTTGGCGGTGATCGCCTTCGCCCAGATCTCCGGTACGCCGAGCTCGGACAGCCCGATCACGGTGAGCGCGCTCGCCTCGATGTCGGTGCCGATGCCGACCACCGCACGCGGCAGGTCGGGGACGCCCAGCTGGCGCAGCGCCTCCTCGTCGGTTGCGTCGGCTTCCACCACGTGGGTGAGCTTGTCGGCCCACTTCTGCACCAGCGCCGGGTCGTTGTCGATCGCGAGCACCTCGTGCCCCAGCCGCTCCAACGCGGCCGCGACCTGCCCGCCGAATCTGCCCAGGCCGATCACCGCGACGCTGTCCGCGCCGGCGACCGGGGTGCGATGCTCTTTAGCCAACGATCGTCCGCTCCTCAGGTAGCCGGTACAGCCGATGCCGGCTCTGCAGGGCCAAGGCAGTACCGACCGTGATCGTACCGACCCTGCCGACGAACATCAGCAGCACCAGCACCCCCTGCGCCGGAAGGTTGAGCCCCGCGGTGATGCCGGCTGACAGCCCCACCGTGGCGAACGCCGAGATCGCCTCGAACAGCACCAGGTCCAGGGTGTGGTCGGTCAGCACCAGCAGCGACAGCGTGCCGAGCGCCACGATCCCGACACCGAGCAGCGCCACGGTCAGCGCCTGGCGCTGCGGCGCCGCGCCGATCCGCCGGTGGAAGACGTTCACGTCGCGCTCGCCGCGCATCTCCGACCAGATCACGAAGCCGAGCAGGAAGAACGTCGTCACCTTGATGCCGCCGGCGGTGCCGGCGCTGCCGCCTCCGATGAACATCAACGCGTCGGTGATGGCGAGGGTGGCCGGCTGCACCTCGGCGTAGTCGACGGCGTTGAATCCGGCGGTACGCGGCATCACGCCGTGGAAGAACGCGGCGAGCAGCTTCTCGAGTACGTTCAGCGGGCCGAGCGTGTTCGGGTTCCCCCACTCCAGGGCGAGGATCGCGACCGTACCGAAGGCGAGCAACACCGAAGACCCGAAAATCGTGAGTTTCGTGTGTACGCTCCAGCGCCGCGGGGCGCGCAGCTCCCGCCGCAGCTCGAACAGCACGGGGAAGCCGATGCCGCCGAGGATCACCCCGATCGCGATCGGCAGGGTGATCCACGGGTCGGTGAGGAATCCCATCAGGCTGTCGCTGTAGAGCGCGAAGCCGGCGTTGTTGAACGCGCTGACCGAGTGGAACACGCCGTGCCAGGCGGCCTCGCCGTACGACATCGCGTACCCGAAGCGGAACCGCAGGAACAGCATCACCGCGAGGATCGCCTCGATCGTCAGTACGGTGACCGCGATCCGGCCCAGCACCTGACGTACCTCGCCCAACGCCAGGGTCTTGGTCTCCAGCTGCGCCACCAACCGGGTGGAGATCCCGAGCCGGCGGGAGACCACCACACCGAGCAGCGTCGCCAGCGTCATGATCCCGAAGCCGCCGATCTGGATCAGCCCCAGGATCACCACCTGCCCGAACGGCGACCAGTACGTCGCGGTGTCCACAGTGATCAGCCCGGTCACGCACACCGCCGAGGTGGCGGTGAACAGGGCGGTGATCAGCGGCGCCGATCCCGCGCCGGCCCGGGACATCGGCAGCGCGAGCAGCAGCGTGCCGACGGCGATCGCGCTCAGGAATGCGAGCGGCACCAACCGGGCGGGGTGGGCGAGTGCTGACTTGGTGGCCATCGAGATCAATCTTCCCGGTGATCGGCTTCCGGCAGGACGGCGACACGGTATCTGATCTGTGATTGGCTACCTGGCAACTGTGCTCAGTGGCGAGTGCGAGGCGGGAGGCCAGCGTGGGTGAGATGGTCAGCTTCGACAGCAACGGCGGCACCAGCGAGGGATACCTGGCGGTGCCGCCAGCCCGCTCGGACCCGTGGACGCCGGTGATCGTGATCCAGGAGTGGTGGGGCCTGGTGCCCCACATCAAGTCCGTGGCCGACCGGGTGGCGGCCGAAGGCTTCGTGGCGCTCGCGCCCGACTTCTTCCACGGCGCCAGCACCGCCGAGCCGGACCAGGCGCGCCGGCTGCTGATGGGGCTCGCCATGGACCAGGCGGCGAAGGACATCGCCGGGGCGGCGGCGTACCTGGCGGGGCGGGACGACTGCCGGGACACCGTCGGCGTGGTCGGATTCTGCATGGGCGGCAGCCTGGCGCTGTGGTCG
Source organism: Micromonosporaceae bacterium (assembly GCA_050701635.1). Classification (GTDB taxonomy): domain Bacteria; phylum Actinomycetota; class Actinomycetes; order Mycobacteriales; family Micromonosporaceae; genus WHSM01. The sequence goes on from JBOGDF010000113.1 coordinate 11,358, forward strand.
GCCACGCTGTCGGACCGGATCGGTGCCGCGGTCGGCTTCTATCCGGCGATCCCGTGGGAACGGATGGCCCCCGAGTGGGGCAGCTACCAGGGCAAACACGCCGTGATCCACTGCTCCGAGGCGGACGGTACGTCGGCGGCGCCCGGCATCCAGCAGGCCCGTACGGCGATCGAGCAGGCCGGTGGGAGCTGCCGCACGTACGGCTACCCGGGCACCCCGCACGCGTTCTTCAACGACGACCGCCCCGAAGTCTTCGACAGCGAAGCCGCCGCGTTGGCCTGGGCCCGCACCATGGAACTCCTCCGCGCCATCTGACGCTTGGAAGGCAAGATCACGATTTCGGGAACGGAACGTCGGGGACAATCGGCGGGTGACTGCGGTGGCGCGTACCCCCGGCGAGGTTGTCGATCTTGCGGAGTCCAGCGGTGACCTGAGCACGCTCGACCAGCGTTCTACGGTCTGCCGGGCCTGCCCGCGGCTGGTGACCTGGCGGGAGCAGGTGGCGGAGACGAAGCGGGCGGCGTACGCCGACCGGGACTACTGGGGGCGGCCGGTCTCCGGCTTCGGGCCGGCGGACGCGCCGATCGGGATCCTCGGGCTGGCGCCCGCGGCGCACGGCGGGAACCGTACCGGCCGGATATTCACCGGGGATCGCTCCGGCGACGTGCTGTACGCCGCGCTGCACCGTGCCGGGCTGGCCAACCAGCCGCACAGCGTGGGCCTCGACGACGGGCTGCAGCTGCGCCATACCCGGATCGTGGCGGCGGTACGCTGCGCGCCCCCCGCCAACAAGCCGACGCCGGTGGAGCGGGACACCTGTGCCGGGTGGCTGCGCCGGGAGTTCGCGCTGCTGCGGCCGCACCTGCGGGTGGTGGTCGCGCTGGGGGCGTTCGCGTGGAACGCGTACTGGCCGGTGGCGGGCGCGCTCGGGGTGACGCCGCCGCGGCCGCGGCCGCTGTTCGGGCACGGGGCGGAGTACCGGCCGGAGTCGGGTCCGGCTTTACTGGGTTGTTACCACGTCAGCCAGCAGAACACCTTCACGGGCAAGCTGACCGGAGACATGCTGGATGACATACTGCGCCGGGCGGTCCGGGCCGCCGGCCTGTGACCGGTCCGACCCAGGTCTGACCGGCCCGGCCACACCTGGCCCGGCGGCCGCTGACAGGGGATGAGATGCCGACCACCCACCGCCCACCCCGGCTCGGGCCGCTGCTGGCGGCGGGGCTGTTGCTCGGGCTGGTGGTGCTGCTCGCCGCGGTGACCGATCCGCAGGTGTCGCGGGTGCCCAGGCCGGCGATCGACCAGGGGCCCGATGAAGGCCGGCCGCAACCCAGCGAGGTGGTCTCTCCCCAGGAGACGCCGCCGGTGGACCCCGACTCCTGGGGCGGGCTGACCCAGCTGCTGGCTACGGTGCTCGCCGCGCTTGTGGTGGTCGCGTTGATCGCGGTGCTCGGCACGCTGCTGTGGCGGGAGCTGCGGGACCGGGTGTCGCTGCGTCCCCGGATCAGGCAGCCCGACGAGCAGGAGCTGGCCGCGCGCCACAAGGCCGAGGTGAAGGCGGCGGTGGAGGCCGGGCTGGAGGAGCTGGCCGCCACCGGCAACGACCCGCGCTCGGCGGTGATCGCGTGCTGGTTGCGGTTGGAGAAGGCGGCCGCCGCGGCGGGTACGCAACGCGCCCCGTCGGACACCCCGGGCGACCTGGTGGCCCGGATGCTCGCGGCGCACGACGTCAGCGCGCCGGTGCTGGGGGAGCTGGCGGCGGCGTACCGGCTGGCCCGCTACGCCCCGTACGAGGTCGGCGAGCCGATGCGGGAGCAGGCGCAGGCCGCGCTGCGGCAGGTGCACGCCGAGCTGTCCCGGCCCCGGCCGCAGGTGCCGGCCGGCGCGGTCGACCAGCCGCCGGGGGAGGCGCCGTGAGCCTGGACGAGCTGCTCACCGCCGCCCGCGACCACCGGGCGGAGCCCGATCCGGGCGAGATCACCGTCCCGGTGGTGCTCAAGACGCTGGGCGGCTGCGCTGTGGCGGCGTTCGTGTCGTGGTATCTGCTGCTCAACGTGGGGTTGCTGCTGCCGTACCCGCTGCTATTGGCGGTCCTGGTGGCGCTGACGCTGAGCCGCCGGATCACCATCGCCTCGCACGGCGAGACGCTGCCCGAGCCGGACGACCACGAAGATCACGAATGGCTGCACGAGTCGCCGCACGACCAGGCGTACCTGGGGGTACGCCGCTGGGTGAACCGGCTGTCCACCGTGGAGATCGACCGGGACGCGTACGAGCGGCGGGTACGCCCCGCGATCGTGGCCGTGGTTGACGAGCGGCTGCGGCTGCGTCACGGTATCGACCGGCAGGCCGATCCGCGGCGGGCGGCGGCGGTGCTGGGGGAGCAGCTGTGGCAGTTCGTCACCGAGCCGGCGACCCGGGTGCCGAGGCCGCAGGAGGTCGCCGCGCTGGCGACCCGGATCGAGAAGCTTTGATTGTCCAGGGTGTCCACAATGGAGGATGACGTGACGCACAGCGCGACGACCGAGGTGGCTGCGCTCACTCCGCGCCAGGTGGGCGAGGCGGCCCGGCGGGTGCTGGACGCGGTGGGCACCGTACTCGTGGGCAAGCGGGAGCCGCTCGCGATGGTGCTGGCGGGCATCCTCGCCGGCGGCAACGTACTACTGGAGGACCTGCCCGGGCTGGGCAAGACGCTGACCGCGCGCTCCCTGGCGCAGGCGCTGGGGATCGACTTCCGGCGGCTGCAGTTCACCCCCGACCTGCTGCCCGCCGACGTCACCGGCTCCTTCCTGTACGACCAGCGCAACCACGACTTCACGTTCCGCCCCGGGCCGGTGTTCACCAACCTGCTGCTCGCCGACGAGATCAACCGCACCCCGCCGAAGACCCAGGCGGCGCTGCTGGAGGCGATGCAGGAGAAGCAGGTCAGCGTGGAGGGGACGACGTACCGGCTGGAGGCGCCGTTCCACGTACTCGCCACCGCGAACCCGATCGAGTACGAAGGCACGTACCCGCTGCCCGAAGCGCAGCTGGACCGCTTCCTGCTGCGGGTCTCGTTCGGCTACCCGAGCCGGGACGAGGAGTTCGAGGTGCTGCGCCGGCGGATGGCGCGCCGCCAGGAGGAGAGCTTCCTGGATCCGGTGGTCGACGCCGCCACCCTGCTGGCGATGCAGCGCGCGCTGGAGGACGTCGTGGTGGAGGACTCGATCGGCCGGTACGTGGTCGAGCTGGTCGCCGCCACCCGGGAGCACCCGCAGCTGCTGATGGGTGCCTCGCCGCGCGGCTCGCTGGCGCTGCTGCTGCTCTCCCGGGCGTACGCCGTGATCCACGGTCGAGACTACGTGGTGCCCGAGGACGTGAAGGCGGTCGCCGTACCGGCGCTGGTGCACCGGATCTCGCTGCGCCCGGAGATGTGGCTGCGCCGGGTGGACCCGTCGGAGATCATCCACGAGGTGCTCGCCGCCACGCCCGCCCCGGCCAGCGGCGCGCTGCCCACGTACGC
>JBOGDF010000114.1:0-14698 GCA_050701635.1 Micromonosporaceae bacterium
TCCACCGGACCCCGTGCCGCCAGCAACTCCTCCGGTACGCCGCCCAGCGTGTGTTTCAGCTCCACCGCGTACAGCACCAGGCCGCCCCGGAACACCGCGCTGGCGCCGGGCACCTCGACGATCGCCGCGGCCAGCCCACCACCGGTGAGCGACTCGGCGACGGCGAGCGTCTCGCCCCGCGCCTTGAGCCGGGCGACCAGCGAGTCGGCCTCGCTCACGACCCGGCGCCGGCGGCCTGACGCAGCCGCCAGGCCCGCATCGTGTAGTCGAACCCGGTCACCACCGTCACCACTACGGCCGCCGCCATCACCCACGGCGCCAGCGCGGCGAGCGGCTCGGGCAGCGGCAGCAGATACCACACGATGGCGGCGATCTGGAGCCCGGTCTTCAGCTTGCCGCCGCGGCTGGCGGCGATCACCCCGTATCTGATCACCCAGAACCGGATCAGCGTCACACCGATCTCGCGTACCAGGATCACTATGGTGACCCACCACGGGAGCAGGCCGTACCCGGAGAGCAGCAGCAGCGCGGCGCCGGTCAGCGCCTTGTCGGCGATCGGGTCGGCGATCTTGCCGAACGCGGTGACCTGGTCGAACGCGCGGGCCAGCCAGCCGTCGACGTAGTCGGTGACCGACGCGATCCCGAACACCGCCGCGGCGGCGACCCGCCACGCGGCGTTGGTCATCTGGGAGGCCACCACCAGCCAGGCGAACACCGGCACCAGCGCCAGCCGCAGCATGGTCAGCGCGTTCGCCATGTTCAGCGTGGACGCGGCGGCGGGCGGGCTGGTCATGCGGCTCCGTCCTCGACCAGCTCTGCCTCCAGGTCGACGCCGTCACTGGCGGTCACCCGGGCGCGTACCAGCTCGCCGACCTGCAGCGCGCGGGCGGCGCCGAGGGTGGTGGTGCCGTCGACCTCCGGCGCCTGGTGCGCGGCCCGGCCCTCGATCACCCCGTCGCCGGTGACCGACTCCACCAGCACCTCGACGATCTCGCCGATCCGCTCGGCGGCGCGTTCGCTGGCGAGCCGGTCGGCGAGGGTGCTGATCTTGTCGTACCGCCGGCTGATGGTGTCTTTGCGGACCTTGCCGGGCAGCGTGGCCGCCTCGGTGCCGTCCTCGTCGCTGTAGCCGAACACGCCGATCGCGTCCAGCCGCGCCGCGGACAGGAAGCGCTCCAGCTCCGCCACGTCGGCCCGGGTCTCGCCGGGGAAACCCACGATGACGTTGGTACGGGCGCCCGCCGCCGGTGCGTACCCCCGGGCGGTCTCCAACAGCTCCAGGAACCGTTCGGTGGAGCCGAAGCGGCGCATCCGGCGCAGCACCGGCTCGCTGGAGTGCTGGAACGACAAGTCGAAGTACGGCGCCACACCGGGCGTGGTCGCGATCGCCTCGATCAGCCCGGGCCGGGTCTCGGCCGGCTGCAGGTAGCTCACCCGGATCCGCAGGATCCCGTCGATGCCGGCCAGCTGCGGCAGCAGCTTCTCCAGCAGCCGCGGATCCCCCAGGTCCTTCCCGTACGAGGTGGAGTTCTCGCTGACCAGGACGAGCTCGCGTACCCCCTGGCCGGCCAGCCACTCGGCCTCTTTCAACAGCTCCTCGGGGGTACGCGACACGAACGCCCCCCGGAACGACGGGATGGCGCAGAAGGAGCACCGGCGGTCGCAGCCGCTGGCGAGCTTGAGCGACGCCACGGGGCTGGCGTCCAGCCGCTGGCGCAGCACCTTCAAATGCGCGGGCGCCCGATCGTCGGCCGCAGCGTGACCGGGCACCACCACCTGCACCGACGCGCGCTCCACCGGCGAGATCGGGAGCAGCTTGCGGCGGTCGGTCGGGGTGTGGGACTCGATCGTCTCGCCGGCCAGGATCGCGTCCAGCCGGGCAGCCATGTCGGGGTAGTGGTCGAAGCCGAGCACCGCGTCGGCCTCGGGCAGCTCCTTGGCCAGGGTGTTGCCGTACCGCTCGGCCAGGCAGCCGGTGGCGACCACCTTGGCGCCGGTGTCGGAGGCGGCGAGCAGGGTGTCGATCGACTCCCGCTTCGCCTCGGCGACGAATCCGCAGGTGTTGACCAGTACGACGTCCGCGCCCTCACCGTCGGAGGTGACCTGCCAGCCACCGCCGGTCAACCGGGCAGCCAGCTCCTCGGAGTCCACCTCGTTACGCGCGCAGCCCAGAGTGAGCAGCGCGACACGGCGGTCGTCGGGGGTACGGGATTCAGGCACTGGCACCCACCGAGGGTACCCGCCCCCGGTAGCACCGGCCCCGGCCCGCCGCTGGCCGTGAAGCGGTACCAGCCGTACGAGCGATGAGTTTCACAGCCGTACCGGGTCAGACCATGTATCGGGCAGGGCAACACAGGGAGCGACGATGCGTAAGACGATGCGGTACGCGGTGCTGGCCGCGGTGATCGGTGGGCTGCTGGCGCTGCCGGGGATCAGTGCTGCTGGCGCGGCCGAGGAAGGCCGGCGCAGCTACACCGACACCATCGACGGGGCGCGATTCCGGGTCGAGATGCCGGAGCGGTGGAACGGCACGCTGCTGCTCTACAGCCACGGCTACTACCCGCCGGAGTTCAAGCCGTCCGGGATCCGGCTCACCAACAGCGACGAGGCCGAAGGCTGGCTGCTCGACCACGGCTACGCGCTCGCCGGCTCGGAATTCAAAGACGGCGGCGTCGGCTACCAGGTGGAGAACGGGCTGACCGACCAACTCGCGCTGCTGGACTGGTTCGGTACGCACATCGGGCGCCCGCAGCGCACCATCTCGACCGGGCAGTCGATGGGCTCGGCGATCGCGGTGCTGCTCGCCGAGCGTCACCCGAGCCGGTTCGATGGGGTGCTGCCGATGTGTTCGGCGTACGACCCGCAGGGCAGCTTCAACGCCACGCTCGACCTCACGTACGCGATCAAGACGCTGCTGGCGCCCGGTCAGGACATCGACCTGGTACGCCCCCGCGATCCGCAGGCGAGCGCGCGGGCGCTGGTGCTGGCGGTCCAGCAGGCGCTGCTGACGCCGCAGGGCCGGGCCCGGATCGCGCTCACCGCGTCGCTGAACAACGTCACCGGGTGGTATTCCGCGCACCTGCCGCAGCCCACCGACCCGACCGAGCGGATCCGGCACCAGGCGCAGTGGCTGCAGTTCGCGTACAGCCTGGGGCTGGGGCCGCAGGCGCGGCCGGACCTGGAGCGCAGGGCCGGCGGCAATCCGTCGTTCAACACCGGCATCGACTACCGCGACCAGTTCGCCCGCTCCAGCCAGACCGCGCTGGTACGCCAGGCGTACGCCGCCGCGGGGCTCGATCTCGCCACCGACCTGGACGCGCTGAACGCGGCACCGCGGATCAGCGCCGACCCCGCTGCGGTGGCGTACCTGTACCGGTACGGGGTCCCGGAGGGCACCACGCCCCGGCCCGTGCTGACGCTGCACTCGGTCGGTGACGGCGGTGCCGTACCGGATCAGGAACGGGCGTACGCCGAGCAGGTGGCACGCCGCGGCGACCCCGGCAAACTACGCCAGCTGTACGTCCACCGCGGCATGCACTGCTCGTTCAGCGCCGCCGACGAGGTGGTCGCGCTGCGCGCCCTACTCGGCCGGATCGACACCGGGCGGTGGCCGGCCACCGACCCGGCCGCACTGAACGCGCAGGTCAGCGGCTTCGCGCCGCAATATCACCTGGTGCTGGACCTCGGTACGTTCGCCAAGGCGCCGATGCCGCCGGCGTACGCCGACCACACCCCGCCGAGCTTCCTCCGCCCGTCGAGGTAGCGCCGCGCCCGTCCCCGCCGGGGCTCAGCAGGTGGTGGGGGCGGGCGTACCGGCGAACCGGTCACGCATCCAGAGCATGGCGACCGGCACCGCCTCGACGTACGCGGTGACGTGCTCCCCCGGGTAGTCCTGCCACTGCACCGTCGCGCCGGCACCGCACCACTCGGTACGCAGCACCGCCGCCTGGTCGTACGGCACCAGCTCGTCGGCCAGACCGTGGAAGAGGTACACCGGCATCGCGGGCTTCACGCCGCCGCCCAGCCGGTTCTGGTTCAGCCGGGCCTGCCACGCCGGAGTGTCCAGCGGGTTGCTGGTGGTGTAGTCGGAGATCTTCTTGAACGAGTACTTGGCGACCGCCTCGTCCACGCACAGGTTCTTGCCGTCCTCCATCGCGGCCCGGCCGGCGTCGTTGAGGTACGTCTCCAGATCCAGCTCCGGGTACGCGCTGTCGTGCCCCAGCGCGGCGGCGAACATCAGGCCGGAGAACGGGCCGCCGTTGATGTCGTCGACGATGCTGATCAGGTCCGCCGGCACGCCGCCCGGCGCGGCGCCCTTGACCGCCAGCTCGGGCGCGTAGCTGGCCGCCTGCTGCGCCGCCCACGCGGTGGACTGGCCGCCCTGCGAGTATCCCCACAGCCCGACCGGCGCATCCGGGGACAGCCCCGCGCCGGAGAGCCGCATCGCCGCCCGCGCCGCGTCCAGCACCACGTGCCCCTGCGAGATCCCCACCGTGTACGTGTGGACGCCGGGCGTACCGAGCTTCTCGTAGTCGGTGACCGCGACCGCCCAGCCCTGCTGCAGCAGGGTGTTCATGATCCCGGCTTCGTTCTCCGTACCCCGGGGCAGCTTGTACGACGGCGCGCACTGGTCGCCCATCCCGTGGGTGCCGATCGCGTACGAGATGATCGGCCGCGGTCCGGGGCCGGGCCACGCGCTCTTCGGCACCAGGATCGAGCCGGACACGTCGATCGGCTCGCCGAGCGCGGAGGTCGACCGGTAGAGGATCTTCCACGCGTTGGCCTGCATCGGGATCAGCTTCAGCTGGTCCAGGTACGCCGTGAACGGCTCGGCGCTGATCACGTCGCCTGGCGCGCTGGCCGCCTTCTTGACCTTGGCGGCGGGCTGCTCCGCGGCGGCGTACCCCCCGAAAAGTGCGAGGGCCCCGCAGACCGCGAGGAGAACGACGAGCTTGCGGCGGAAACCGAGTGGGCGCATGACGCCTCCAGCGAGAACCTTACCGGTGAGTAAGGTTGATACAAGCACATCGCCCCGGTTTGTCAACGGCCACGGCGGGATTTCACTCGTCCCCGCGCAGCCCCGACAGCACCTCTTCCAGCTCGTCCGGCTTGATCAGGACGTCGCGCGCCTTGGAACCCTCGCTGGGGCCGACCACGCCGCGGCTCTCCATCAGGTCCATCAGCCGGCCCGCCTTGGCGAATCCGACCCGCAGCTTGCGCTGCAGCATCGAGGTGGAGCCGAACTGGGTGGAGACCACCAGCTCGACCGCCTGCAGCAGCAGGTCGAGGTCGTCGCCGACGTCCTCGTCGACCTTCTTCTTGGCCTCGGTGGCGACGGTGAGCACGTCCTCGCGGAACTCCGGCCGGCGCTGGTCCTTGCAGAACTTCACCACGTCGTGGATCTCGGGCTCGCTCACCCAGGCGCCCTGCAGCCGGATCGGCTTGCTCGCCCCCATCGGCAGGAACAGCCCGTCGCCGCGGCCGATCAGCTTCTCGGCGCCCGGCTGGTCCAGGATGACCCGGGAGTCGGCCAGGCTGGAGGTGGCAAAAGCCAGCCGCGACGGTACGTTCGCCTTGATCAACCCGGTCACCACGTCCACGCTCGGGCGCTGTGTGGCGAGCACCAGGTGGATGCCGGCGGCGCGCGCCAGCTGCGTGATGCGTACCACCGCGTCCTCCACGTCGCGGGGCGCCACCATCATCAGGTCGGCCAGCTCGTCCACGATCACCAGCAGGTACGGATAAGGCCGGTACACGCGTTCGCTGCCCGGCGGCGGCTTGATCTGCCCGTTGCGGACCTTCTTGTTGAAATCGTCCACATGCCGTACGCCGTTCGCGGCCAGGTCCTCATACCGCATGTCCATCTCGCGGACCACCCACTGCAGCGAGTCCGCGGCCTTCTTCGGGTTGGTCACGATCGGGGTCACCAGGTGCGGGATCCCCTCGTACCCGGTCAGCTCGACCCGCTTCGGGTCCACCAGCAGCAGGCGTACCTCGTCCGGCGTGGCGCGGGAGAGGATCGAGACCAGCAGCGCGTTGATGCAGCTGGACTTGCCGGAGCCGGTGGCGCCCGCGATCAGGATGTGCGGCATCTTCGCCAGGTTGGCGGCGACGAAACCGCCCTCGATGTCCTTGCCCAGGGCCGCGAGCAACGGGTGGTGGTCGGAGGTGGCGACCCGGCTGCGAAGTACGTCGCCGAGCGAGACGTCTTCGCGGTCGGCGTTCGGGATCTCCACACCCACCGCCGACTTGCCCGGGATCGGGCTGATGATCCGTACGTCCGGCGACTTCACGGCGTACGCGATGTTGCGGGAGAGCTGGGTGATCCGTTCGACCTTCACGCCGGGGCCGAGCTCGACCTCGTACCGGGTGACCGTCGGGCCGCGGGTGAAACCGGTGACCGCGGCGTCCACATTGAACTGCTCGAACACCTCCTGCAGCGCGGCGATCACCTGGTCGTTGACCTTGCTGCGGCTCTTCGCCGGCGGGCCCTGCTTCAGGATCCGGGCCGGCGGCAGCTTGTAGTCGCCCTCCCCGGCTGTCAGCGCCAGCTGCTCGGCCCGGGTCGGCTGCGGCGAGTGCTCCGGCGGCCTGCGCTCGGCCGCCTTCCGCGGGATCGATACGGTCGGGTGCTGCTGCGGCTCCGCGCGTACCACCGCGCCGTCCAGGTCGTCCGGGTCGGCGCCGGCGAGCGCGCCCTGACGCCGCCGGGAGCCGCCGCGGCGCAGCCGTACCGGCTTCGGCTCCTCGTCGGTCTCTTCCGGCTCGCCCTCCGCCTCGGCGGGGGTACGCCCCAGCGCCAGGTCCCGCAGGTACGCCAGCCGCTCGGGCACCCGGTTGACCGGGGTCGCGGTCACCACCAGCGTGCCGAACACCACCAGCAACAGCAGCAGCGGGATCGCCAGGTACGTGGTAACCGCCATCGCGAGCAGGCCACCGACCGTCTCACCGACCACGCCGCCGGCGAACTTCTGCTGCCCCAGCGTCGCGGGCTGCTCCCGGAACAGGTGCAGCAGCCCGACGGTGCCCAGCCCGAGCGCGGTCCACCCGACGAGGTGCCGCCCGCGGTGCTCCGGATCCCCGGGGCTGCGCATCAGCCGGATCGCGCCGGCCAGCAGCAGCAACGGCAGCGCCGCGGCGAGCGAGCCGATCACCGTACGGACCCAGCTCTCCAGGTAGAAGCCGGCCGGTCCGCCGGCGTTGAACCACACCGCGACCGCGAGCACGATCGCGAGCCCCAGCGCGAGCAGCCCGAAGCCGTCGCGGCGGTGCGCCGGATCCAGCTCCTTCGCGGTGGCGGCCTGCCGGCCGACGGCGCGTACCAGCCAGCCGACGGTGTGCGCCAGCGCCATCCAGATCCCCGAGATGGCCCTCCCGAGTACGGCGAGGAAGCCGTAGTCGGTCGCCGGAGCGGCGGTGGTGCGACGCCGGCGGGACGTGCGCCTACGCGCGCGCGGCTGCGCCTTGGTCGCCTTCTTCGGCGCCGCTTTCCGCGCGCGGGTCCTGCTGGTCGTCCGGCCCGCCATGCCAGACACGGTATAGCCGCGGGACCAGGAAGCCCCGCTTATCCGGCCCGTGTTCCCCCGTGGCGTGCATCTACCGGGGGCGCACCGGCCCGGTTGGCGCGGCGCATGCGCAGCCACAGCCCGACCCAGGAGACCAGCACCACCACCGCCGCGATCGCCCGCAACAGGTCGGTGTACCGCTCCGGGTAGACCACGTCTTCGATGTAGTGGTCGATGAATCCGCTCCGGGGAAGACCCTGCTGCCCCGCGGCGCGCCGCGCCCCGTCCTCCCACGCGGTCAGCGGGCAGATCGTCGCAGCGGGGAACACCAGGGCCACCGCACCCCAGATCACCGCCAGCAGGTGCGGCAGCAACGCCCACCGCCACCGCCACGCCAGGAAGCCGCCCAGCACCACGTACGCGATGAACGCGAAGTGCAGCGTCATGACCGCGTCGGCGAGCAGCCGATACCCCACGTACCAAGGCTAGCCCTGTCGGGCGTTGTCAGACCTCGACGACGGTGGGGACGATCATGGGCCGGCGCCGGTACGCCTCATTGACCCAGCGGCCGACGGTACGGCGTACCAGCTGCTGCAGCTGGTGCGGATCGGAGATTCCCTCCGCGGCGGCACGGTCCAGCGCCTCGGTGATCAATGGGAGTACGGCGTCGAACGCCGCGGGATCCTCGCTGAAGCCCTTCGCCGACACGGTCGGGCCACCCACCACCTTGCCGGTGACGGAGTCGACCACCACGGTGGTGGCGATGAAGCCGCCGTCGCCGAGGATCTTCCGCTCGGTGAGCAGGGTCTCCCCCACGTCCCCGACGGCGAGGCCGTCCACGTACACGTAGCGGGCTTTCACGTGGCCGACCTGCCGGATCGCGCCGTCGACCAGGTCGACGACGTCGCCGTCCTCGGCGAGCACCACGTGCTCGGTCGGGATGCCGGTCTCGACCGCCAGCCGGGCGTGCGCCCGCAGGTGCCGCCACTCCCCGTGCACCGGTACGAAGTTGCGCGGCTTGACCAGGTTGAGCAGGTAGAGCAGCTCGCCGGCCGGGGCGTGACCGGACACGTGCACCTTGGCGATGTCCTTGTGGATCACGATCGCGCCGGCCCGGGACAGCCCGTTGATCACCCGGTAGACCGCGGTCTCGTTGCCCGGCACCAGCGAGGAGGCCAGCACCACGGTGTCGCCGGGCTGCACCTTGATGTGCCGGTGGTCGCCGGTGGCCATCCGCCCCAGCGCGCTCATCGGCTCGCCCTGCGACCCGGTGGACATGAACACGATCTGGTTGCCCGGCAGCTCGGCGGCCTCGTCCATGCTGGCCACCAGGCCGCCCGGGATCCGCAGCAGCCCGAGGTCGCGGGCGATGCCCATGTTGCGCACCATCGAGCGGCCGACCAGCGCCACCTTGCGGCCGTGCGCCGCGGCGGCGTCGAGCACCTGCTGCACCCGGTGTACGTGGGAGGCGAACGACGCCACGATGATCCGGCCCTTGGCGGTACGGAACAGCTCGTCCAGCACCGGGAAGATCTCCCGCTCCGAGGTGACGAAGCCGGGGACCTCCGCGTTGGTGGAGTCCGACAGCAGCAGGTCGACGCCCGCGGCGCCGAGCCGGGCGAAGCCGCCCAGGTCGGTGACCCGGCCGTCCAGCGGCAGCTGGTCCATCTTGAAGTCGCCGGTGTGCAGCACCGTGCCGGCGGGGGTACGGATCGCCACCGCGAGCGCGTCCGGGATCGAGTGGTTCACCGCGAAGAACTCGCACTCGAAGACGCCCAGCCGCTCGGTCTGACCCTCCCGTACGGTCAGCGTGTACGGCTCGATCCGGCGCTCGGCCAGCTTCGACTCCACCAGCGCCAGCGTGAACTGCGAGCCCACGATCGGGATGTCGCGCTTCATCGCCAGCAGGTACGGCACCGCGCCGATGTGGTCCTCGTGCCCGTGGGTGAGCACCAGCGCCTCGATGTCGTCGAGCCGGTCCGCGATCGAGGCGAAGTCCGGCAGGATCAGATCCACGCCGGGCTGGTCCACGTCGGGGAACAACACTCCACAGTCGACGATCAGCAGCCGGCCGTCGTACTCGAAGACGGTCATGTTGCGACCGATCGCGCCCAACCCGCCCAGCGGGGTCACCCGCAGGGCGCCGGCAGGCAGCGGTGGCGGTGGGGCTAAGTCGGGATGCCCTTGGGTCACAGGCTCACCCCGGCGTCACGGCAGTCCGTACGCAACTGTTCGATCTCCTCATCTGTCGCGTCCACCAGCGGCGGCCTGACCGGCCCGGCCGGCATACCCGCCGCGTTCATCCCGGCTTTCACCAGGATCGTGCCCTGGGTACGGAAGATGCCGGCGAACAGCGGCAGCAGCTGCTGGTGCAGCCGCAGCGCTCCGGCCAGGTCACCCCGCTCGTACGCCTCGATCAACTGCTTGGCGCCGACCCCGGTGAAGTGTGTCGACGTACCGACCAGCCCCACCCCGCCGATCGCCAGCGTCGGCAGCAGCTCCGCGTCCGACCCGGAGTAGTACGCCAGGTCGGTGCGCTTGAGCACCCACGACGTCGCGGTGAGGTCGCTCTTGGCGTCCTTGACCCCGACGATCCGCTCGTGTTCGGCGATCCGCACCATCGTCTCGGTCGCGATGGCGGTGCCGGTGCGGTGCGGGATGTCGTACACCAGCATCGGCAGCCCGGTGGCGTCGGCGACGGTCGTGAAGTGCTTGACCAGGCCGGCCTGGGGTGGCTTGTTGTAGAACGGGGTGACCACCAGCAGCCCGTGGGCTCCGGCCTTCTCGGCCGCACGGGCCAGCTCGGCGGTGTGAGCGGTGCTGTACGTGCCGACCCCGGCGACGATCTTCGCCCGGTCACCGACCGCCTCCGACACCGCGCGCAGCAGCTGCTCCTTCTCGGTGTCGGTCGTCGTGGGTGACTCGCCGGTGGTCCCGTTGATCACCAGGGAGTCGTTGTGCTGCTCGTCGACCAGGTAGGTCGCGAGTCGTTGGGCGCCAGCCAGATCGAGCGCCCCGTCGCGGGTGAACGGAGTCACCATCGCGGTCAGCAGTCGGCCGAACGGCCGGCGGCGGTCAAGCGTCATGGCTCCAACCTAGCGGACGCCTCCGACGTCGGCGCCGCACTATCCGACACGGCGGTTCCCGCCAGCCGACACGGCCGTTCTCGCCAGCCGACACGGCCGTTCTCGCCAGCCGACACGGCCGTTCCCGCCCGGCGCGGGCCGGGCGGGAACGGCGTCACCATGTCAGGCCGAGCCCCACTTCGCGGCGCAGGTCTTCAGGTCCGCCTTGACCTGCTGGCCGCGGTCGACCACCACCGGCACCCGCTGCAACACGGTGCCGTTCTTCTCGCAGGTCAGCGTCCAGTTCTCGATCAGCCCGTCGCCGACCGTACGGTCCTCGGCGTCGAACAGGGACGCGGTGAGATCCCAGGTGGGAGCCACCGACGCGAAGTTGGTCACCCGGAGCACGTACGTGCCTTGGGCCGGGTTCTGCAGCAGCACCCGCTCCTTCTCGCCGACGAACCCGGCCGAGCTGCCCACCTCGGTGAGGCTGCCGTCGGGGTTCTTGCGCAGCACGTACAGGTCGAGGTCGTCCGGGGTGGCCCAGTCGAGCTTCACCTCGAATACGTCGGCGGCCCGGTCCACCACGAACTCCTGGTCGGTGGACTGGTTGGGCAACGTGGTTCCGGTGTACGTCTGCTGCTTGAGCGGGTCGCCGGAGATCACCCGTACCTGGCGCTTCATCACCACGGGCCGGGTCGACGGGTTGACGTGCCAGGCGTACCGGCCGTCGCTGCCCACCTTCATCGTGGTGTTGAGGGTGTCGGTGATCGCGCCATCCCAGGTCGGGGTGTCGAACCGCTTCTGCAGCCGCAGCGTGGCGCCGGCCGGAGCCTTGCCCGCGATCACCGAGTGGTGCGTGGTGTTGACGGTGTTCTCCAGCGCGATCAGGTACGCCTCACGGTTGCCCTTGCCGGCGTGGTCACCGGTGCCGAGGTACTCGTTCACCACGCCCTGCTCGTACGGCGGATGGAACTCGTCGGGGCCGATCTCGAAGGTGTATCCGTAGCCGCCGGTGGCGTTGTACGACCAGTCCTCGGTGGTGCCGGTGGTGTCGTACAGCTCCCAGCCGTGCTGGCTCCTGTAGCCGTTCTGCGCCGCCATCCGGTCACCCAGCGTCTTCATCGCCGCCTCGTCCGGCGCGTTGCCGACCATCTCACCGTCCGGACCGATGGTCTCCGGCGCGACCCCGTTGGGGCGCAGCACCAGCGCGGAGTACGTGTGGTTGGTGATCAACGTGGTGACCTGCCGTGCGCTGACCAGCTCGCGTACCGCCTGGGTCTCCGGCTCGGAGAACGGCCCGGCACCCCGGTACGTCGGGTCGGCGCCCAGCTCCGAGGCCCCGGGGCCGCCCCAGTAGCCGCCGTAGTTGCGGTTCGGGTCGACGCCGACACCGAACCCGCCCTGGCCCAGCGGCCCGGCGCACTCGTTGGCGATCGGCTCCTGGCCGTCGATCATCCGGCAGTTCTTCCGCTTGTACGCGTTGCCCGGGTTGAGCAGCACATCGCCGGTGTCCAGCAGCATCCCGTCGTTGATCGACTTCTCGAAGCCGTCGACGTTCACCACCGGCACCACGATCACCCGGGACCTGTCGAGCAGACTGGTGATCCGCGCGTCCTTGCCGTCGTTGGAGAGCAGGTCGTACGCGAACTCCAGGGTCAGCTCGCCGGAGGGCCACTCCCGCGCGTGGTGCAGCCCCATGATCAGGAACACCGGGCGGCCGTCCTCCGTCGCTTTCACGTTGCGGCCGATCTCGACGCCGTAGATGGTCTTCTTCTCGAGGCTCTTGCGCGGCAGCGCGATCAGCTTGGCGGTGTTCGGATACGTCTTGGCCAGCTGCTCCAGCTCGGCGTTGTACTCCTCGAGCTTGCGGTACGTGGTGCGCCCGGACGGCAGCGGCGAGGTCGCGTTGGCGGCGGCGTACGCCTCGTTGGCCGCGTTCACCTCGGCGGTGCGCTTCGCGAGGTCGGGCACCGTGACCGTGTAGCTGAATCCGGCCTCCCGTAGCGCCTGCCCCTGCGCAGGAGTGAACAGCACCGCCTCCACGAAGCCGGGGCCGGCGTGCTCGGTGAGGTCCAGCCCCATCGCCTGCAGCTTGAGCTTGTGCTCCCGGGTCGGGGTGTCGACCTTGACGATCTGGATCGGCGCCGGCCCTGTCACCGCCGCCTGTGCACCGACCGTCATCCAGACGGCCAGCAGCGCGGCGGCCGCCAACACCATCCGGCCGCGTACCGGCGAAATCAGCTTGATCACGGAAACTCCAGGGGTGTGTGTCGCCCGCCCCGGGCATCCGCACCCACACGACACGCGGTGATCCGCGCTGTCGGGGCCGGCGCCTGGGGGCTGGGCGCGGCCGGAACGGCCGGTTTGTGGAAAGAGGGAGTCCCGTGACGCGCCGGTCGGGGGTCCGAAACGTCACGGGACTCTTGTAGCGACCATCGTGGGCTCTGCCCGGCGCGTTACAGCCCTTCAGAAATTCTTGGCGACTTTGGTACGGGTCAGCCTTCGTGGACGTACGGGCTCGCCGCGATCTCGGTGCCGTCGTCCAGGGCGGAGATCTCGAAGTCGGCGAACACGTTCTGCGCGACCTGCTGCAGCTGGCGCAGGCACTCCACGGCGAGCGCGCGGATCTCCACGTCGGCGTGCTCGGTGGCGCGCATCCCGATGAAGTGGCGCCACGCCCGGTAGTTGCCGGTGACCACGATCCGAGTCTCGGTGGCGTTGGGCAGCACGGCGCGCGCCGCTTGCCGGGCCTGTTTACGCCGCAGCGTCGCGTTGTCCACGCTGGCGAACTTCTTCTCCAACCCTTCCAGCAGCTCGTTGTACGCCGCCAGCGACGCGTCCGTGGCTGCCGCGAACTTCTCGGCCAGCTCCGGATCGGAGGCGATCACGTCGGGGGCCACCATCGCGGCGTTGCGCTCGGGGACGTACCGCTGGGAGAGCTGGCTGTACGAGAAGTGCCGGTGCCGGATCAGCTCGTGGGTCAGCGAGCGGGACATCCCGGTGAGGTAGAAGGTGACCGAGCCGTGCTCCAGCACCGAGAGGTGGCCCACCTCGATGATGTGCTTGATGTAGCCGGCGTTGGTGGCCGTCGCTGGGTTCGGCTTCTTCCACGACTGGTAGCAGGCCCGCCCGGCGAACTCGGCGAGCGCCTGACCGCCGTCGGTGTCGGTGGACCACGGCACGTCCTCCGGCGCCTGGAACTGGGTCCACGCGATCAGCTTGACCTGCGGCGTCACGATCTCGGGCACTGGCCTCGCCTCTCCACGCTGCTGCTCTCCGGCTCTGCCCTGCGAGCGTAACCGCCGACCGCCCGGCACTCCGATACGACACCCGCGCCTCGGCGTTCTGAGCCGCGATCGAGCGCCCAGGGTTAGACGTACGACGGTCCCGGCTTTAGACGTAGAAGTAGGTGAAGGGCGCCCACGGGAGATTCCGCAGCACCATCCACACGCCCCACAGGCCGACGAACCAGGCGATCCACAGCGGCTTGATCCGCAGCTGCGGCAACCGGAACCCGAACGCCCGCTGCGCCGCCCAGGCGACGTACAGGTACGCGATGACCGGGGCGGCGAACACCGCGAACACGTGGTGCCGCGCGGCCTCGGGCAGGTTGGCGTGCATCAGGTACCAGAAGGCACGGGTGCCGCCACAGCCCGGGCAGTCCAGACCGGTGAGCGCCTTGAGAGCACACCCGCCGTACGGCTCTTCGACGCCGTCGGTCGGGTCGTTGGCCATCAGCAGCGCGCTGATCCCGGCGAAGCAGCCCAGCACCGCCAGCGGCGCCAGCCAGCCCGGCCGCATCCAGATCTGCTGCATCCTCCAGCTCAGCCGTTCCCGCCGGTTGGCGGGGCGCGGCTGCGGCCCCGCGGCAACCGGCGCGTAGCCCGGCTCCGGCGTAGCGCTGTGCTCCGGTCCCCCGGCGCTCGGGGCACCGTCCACCGGCGCGTATTCGGTCAGCTGAGCCATCTGCTCACCGTACACTCGCCAGGCTCGCGCCCGCCTGCCGCGGGGCGCCGAGCGCGGCGCGCAGCGGGCCGGCCAGATCGCCTGCCAGCGGCGCCTCCACGGTGTCGAGTCCGAGCCATCCGGCGAGCCGGCGCAGCTCATCGGCGAGCGCCTCGGCGG
>JBOGDF010000115.1:0-14579 GCA_050701635.1 Micromonosporaceae bacterium
CGATCCGGATCACCCGGTCGGTGTGCACGCTGATGATCGCGCCCATCTTCTGCAGTACGCAGATCAGGTCGATGATCTCGGGCTCGACCGCGGCGTTGCGCAGCTCGGTGACGCCTTCGGCGCGTACGGCGGTGAGCAGCACCTGCTCGGTGGCGCCGACACTCGGGTACGGCAGCGCGAACTTCGTACCGTGCAGCCCGTCCGGTGCGGTCAGGTGCAGCCCGCCAGGGGTCTTCTCGACGGCGGCGCCGAACTCCCGCAGCGCGTTGAGGTGGAAGTCGATCGGGCGGTCGCCGATCCGGCAGCCACCCAGGTCGGGGATGAACGCGTGGCCCAGCCGGTGCAGCAGCGGGCCGCAGAACAGGATCGGGATCCGGCTGGAGCCGGCGTGCACGTTGATCTCGTCGACGTTGGCGCGCTCGACGTTCGACGGATCGAAGATCAGCTCCTGGTCGGGGCCTTCGGTGACGCGTACGCCGTGCAGCTCCAGCAGGCCGCGTACCACCTCGACGTCGCGGATCGCCGGCACGTCGTAGAGCCGGCTCTCCGCCTCGCCCAGCAGCGCGGCCACCATCGCCTTGCTGACCAGGTTCTTCGCGCCGCGTACCCGGAGCTCGCCGTGCAGCGGTGCACCACCGTGCACCACCAGTACGTCGTTACTCATCGCCGTCCTTAGCTGTGGTTCGTGAGTTTGTCGTACCCCGCCGTGCCACCGGTTGGAACCTCGGCCATACCCGAAAAACGGGCGACCCCGCGCGCCCTGACGTCCGTCGCGAGGATATCCGCCCACGGACCAGGGTGCCTCACTGTGCCAGTTTCGGGCGGGTCGGGGCCAGTCCGGGCACGTCGGGCAGGATGTGGCGGATGCGCGTAGTGATCTGCCCGGACAAGTTCGCCGGTACGCTTTCCGCCCCCGCTGCGGCTAATGCCATAGCGCAAGGTTGGGCAGCGGTAGCACCCGGTGACGAGCTGGTACGCAAGCCGCTGGCCGACGGCGGCCCCGGCTTCCTCGATGTGATCTCCGCCGCGGTCGGCGGCGACCGGCTCCCGGTACGCGTCTGCGATCCGCTGGGCCGCCCGGCCGACGGTGAGGTGCTGCTCACCGGTGACGTCGCGTACGTGGAGAGCGCCCAGGCGTGCGGCCTGCACCTGCTCAGCAGCGCCGAACGCGACCCGAAACGCACCACGTCGTACGGCCTCGGCCTGCTGCTCGCCGCCGCGGTGGAATCCGGGGCCGCGAAAATCGTGATCGGGCTCGGCGGCTCGGCGACCAACGACGGGGGAGCCGGCATGCTGGCCGCGCTGGACGCCGCGCCGCTGGACGAATCCGGAATGGCGCTGCCGTACGGGGGCGTGGCGCTGGCGCACTGCGCCGGGCTCGGGGGGCCGCCGCAGCTGCGCGGTGTCGCGCTGGTCGCCGCCACCGACGTGGACAATCCGCTGACCGGGGTCTCCGGCGCGTCCGCGGTGTTCGGGCCGCAGAAGGGCGCGGACGCCAACGACGTACAGCTGCTGGACGCGGCGCTGGAACGCTTCGGCGAGGTGCTGCAGGGCCTGCCGGGCGCACCGCCCGACCTGGCGTCCCTGCCCGGCGCCGGCGCCGCGGGCGGCATCGGCGCGGCCCTGTACGCCCTCGGCGGCTCTCGGGAGTCCGGGATCGACCTGGTCAGCCGGCTCGCCGGGCTGGACGCCGCGATCGGCGACGCGGAGCTGGTGATCACCGGCGAAGGCAGCTTCGACTTCCAGTCGCTCCGGGGCAAGGTGGTCGCCGGGGTGGCCGCGGCGGCGCAGGCCCGCGGGGTGCCGTGCCTGGTGCTCGCCGGTCAGGTCTCGGTGGGGCGTCGCGAGGCGTCGGCCGCCGGCATCGCCGACGCGTACGCCGTCGCCGCGCACGTCGGGAGCGTCGAGCAGGCGCTGGCCGCCCCGGCGCGCAGCCTCAGCTCGCTCGCCGAACGGGTGGCGCGGCAGTGGTCCCACTGAAGGGCCACATAAGCGGACAAAATTATCAGTAGACCATCTCACACCCGTGAGATCACGGCCCTGGCGAACCGGTGTGCAACTATGGGGAATGCCGCCCGGGGCGTACGCGTTGGCCCCCGTTGGATGGGCAACCTGAAGACCCGGCTATCAGCTTCGAGGAGCACCACGTGACCGTTCAGCAGACCAGCGAGACGCAGCCGACCAGCACCGAGGCTCCCACCGGCATCGTGCTCAGCGACGCCGCCGCCTCCAAGGTCAAGGCGCTGCTCGAACAGGAAGGCCGCGACGACCTGCGGCTGCGGGTCGCCGTACAGCCGGGTGGCTGTTCCGGCCTGCGCTACCAGCTGTTCTTCGACGAGCGCTCGCTCGACGGCGACAACGTCACCGACTTCGGCGGCGTCGAGGTCGTGGTGGACCGGATGAGCCTGCCGTATCTTTCCGGCGCCTCGATCGACTTCGTCGACCAGATCGACAAGCAGGGTTTCACCATCGACAACCCCAACGCCGGCGGTTCCTGCGCCTGCGGCGACAGCTTCCACTAGGGGTCCCGGCCCGGCGCCGGGTCTGAGCCACGGACGGCCGCGTACCACCTCACGGGGGTACGCGGCCGTTGCCGTTACCGGCGACCGGTAACCTGACGGGTCGGCAACCCTCACCTCGAATCAGGGGACACTCCTCATGAAGATCGCCGTGACCGGCTCGATCGCCACCGACCACCTGATGCACTTCCCGGGCAAGTTCGGGGAGCAGCTGCTGGCCGACCAGCTCGACAAGGTCTCGCTGTCGTTCCTCGTCGACGACCTGGTGGTACGCCGGGGCGGCATCGCGCCGAACATCGCGTACGGCATGGCGCAGCTTGGGCTCAGCCCGGTGCTGGTGGGGGCGGTCGGCGCCGACTTCGCCGACTACCGGTCATGGCTGGAGCGGCATGGTGTGGACTGCGAGTCGGTGCACGTCAGCGAGGTGGCGCACACCGCCCGGTTCGTCTGCACCACCGACGACGAGCTGTGCCAGATCGCGTCGTTCTACGCCGGCGCGATGTCCGAGGCCCGCAACATCGAGCTGGCGCCGATCGCGCAGCGCTTCGACGGGCTGGACCTGGTGGTGATCAGCCCGAACGACCCCGAGGCGATGCTGCGCCACACCGACGAGAGCCGGCAGCGGGGGTACGCCTTCGCCGCGGACCCTTCGCAGCAGATGGCCCGGATGTCCGGCGACGAGATCCGCCGGCTGGTCGAGGGTGCGGCGTACCTGTTCACCAACGACTACGAAAAGGGCCTGCTGGAGCAGAAGACCGGGCTGTCCGACGCCGAGGTGCTCGACCAGGTCGGGATCCGGATCACCACGCTCGGCAAGCACGGCGTGGAGATCACCGGCAACCAGATCGAGCGGGTGCACGTACCGGTGGCGGCGGGTGTGGTGCCGCAGGACCCGACCGGCGTCGGCGACGGCTTCCGGGCCGGGTTCCTGTCGGCGATCAGCTGGGGGCTGTCGCTGGAGCGGGCCGCCCAGGTCGGCAACCTGCTCGCCGCGCTGGTGCTGGAGACGGTCGGCCCCCAGGAGTACGCGGTGAAGCCCGAAGAGTTCTGCGCCCGGCTCGGCAAGTCGTACGGCGACGCCGCCGCCGACGAGGTAGCCGCGCACCTGTCTACGTAACACTCGGTGTGAGAACGATCTAGTGAAATGGGTCATGGGCGTACTAGCGTCGGGATAGTCGTCCTGACGGAGGTGCCTCCCATGACCAACGACGGTTCGTTTCCCGGCATCCTGACCACTGGGCGGACACGGCGTGACGTGCTCCGTACCTCGGGGCTGGTGGTGCTCGGCTCGGCGCTGGCGAGCGCGTGCGCCGCCGAGGAGACCGGTCCGCCGGGCCCGGGGACCGGCGCTCCCAAGGAGACTTTCGCCGAGCCGAGCAGCAAGCTGTCGGGCTCGCTGAAGATCCTGATGTGGAGCCACTTCGTACCCAGCCACGACAAGTGGTTCGACAAGTTCGCCAAGGCGTGGGGCGAGAAGGTCGGCGTCACCGTCACCGTGGACCACATCGACGTGGCGCAGGTCCCGGTCCGGATCGCCGCCGAGATCCAGGCCGGCCAGGGCCACGACCTGGTGCAGTACATCGCCCCGCTGTCGCTGTACGAGCCCAGCGTGCTCGACCTCAAGGACGTTACTGAGGAGGCGGTCAAGCGCTGGGGCGAGCAGTTCGAGGTGTGTCGCAAGTCCAGCTTCAACCCCACCACCGGCAAGTTCTACGCGTACGCCCCGGGCTGGGTGCCCGACCCGGGTGACTACCGCCAGTCGATGTGGAAGGCGGTCGGCCTGCCGAACGGGCCGTCCAGCTGGGACGAGCTGCTCGAGGGCGGTACGGAGATCAAGAAGACCAAGGGCGTACAGCTCGGTCTCGGCATGTCCCAGGAGATCGACTCCAACATGGCCGGCCGCGCGCTGCTGTGGTCCTTCGGTGCGTCCGAGCAGGACGAGAACGGCCAGATCGTGATCAACTCGCCGGAGGCGGTCGAGGCGGTCGAGTTCATGACCAAGCTGTTCAAGGGCTCGATGACCAACGAGGTGTTCAGCTGGAACGCCGCCTCGAACAACCAGGGGCTGGCCGCCGGGAAGATGTCGTACATCCTCAACTCGATCTCGGCGTGGCGTACCGCGCAGGAGGTCAACCCGTCGGTGGCCGACGACATCTTCTTCGTACCGGCGCTGAAGGGTCCGAAGACGGCGCTCGCCGCGCAGCACGTGATGTACAACTGGATCGTCCCCAGCCACGCCAAGGGCGGGGACGCGGCGAAGGAGTTCCTGCTGCACTACACCGCGAACTTCGCCTCGGCCACGTACCACTCCAAGCTGTACGACTTCTGCGCCTGGCCGAAGCTCACCCCGCAGCGGGACGCCTGGCTGAAGAAGGACCCGTTCGGCGCCAAGCCCGCCGACAAGCTCGGCTTCCTCACCGAGGCCACGGAGTGGACCACCAACATCGGCCACCCGGGCCCGGCGAACACCGCCATCGGCGAGGTGTTCGGCACCTTCGTGATCCCCAACATGTTCGCCCGCGCCGCCCGCGGTGAGGCCTCCCCGAAGCAGGCGGTGGCCGACGCCGAGGCGCAGATGAAGCCGATATTCGCCAAGTGGCGCAAGCGGGGCCTGGTCGGCTGAGCGGCGGAGAGACGAGATGGCGGTCGTCGAGGTCAAAGACCTTCACAAGGTGTACGAGGGGGGCCGTGCGCACCGGGTGCACGCCATCAACGGCGTGGATCTGGCCACGGAGGAGGGGGAGTACCTCGTCCTGCTCGGCCCGTCCGGCTGCGGCAAGACCACGCTGCTGCGCACGGTCGCGGGGTTGGAGCAGCCGTCCAAGGGTCAGGTGTTCATCGACGGGCACGACGTGACCGGGCTGCCGCCGCGGGCGCGGAAGATCGCGATGGTGTTCCAGAGCTACGCGCTCTATCCACACAAGACCGTGCTGGGCAACATCGTGTTCCCGCTCAAGGCGGAGAAGATGCGGCCCGACAAGCGGGAGGAGCGGGCCCGCTGGGCGGCGGAGCTGCTCGGGATCCAGCGGCTGCTCGGCCGTAAACCACGCCAGCTCTCCGGCGGCGAACGGCAGCGGGTGGCGCTGGCCCGGGCGCTGGTACGCCAGCCCCACGTGTTCCTGCTCGACGAGCCGCTGTCCAATCTGGACGCCAAACTGCGGGCCAGCGCCCGCGACGAGTTGAAGCGGTTCCAGCAGGAGATCGGCACCACCACCATCTACGTCACCCACGACCAGGTGGAGGCGATGGGGCTGGGCGACCGGATCGCGGTGATGTACGACGGCACGATCCGCCAGCTCGGCCACCCGGTCGAGGTGTACGACGATCCCGCCGACACCTTCGTCGCCACCTTCATCGGGTCGCCCCCGATGAATCTGGTGCCGCGCGAGGGCCAGCTGGTGGGCTTCCGTCCCGAGCACCTGTTGCCGATCGAGTTCGTCGGGGCGGGCCCGGGCCGGGTCGAGGTCGCCGTCGACGTGGACCGGATGGAGTACCTCTCCGGCGACCGCCACCTGTACGGCACCGCCACCGGCCTCGGTACGCCGACCCGCGTGGTGGCGCGGCTGCCCGCCACGGTCACCACGCCGATCGCGACGGGGGAGCGGCACCAGTTCGCGGTGGCCGAAGACCGGCTGCGGTTCTTCGACGCCGACACCGGGGCGCGTACGGCCCCGATCCGGGTGGGGCCGTGACCGGCCCGCAGCGGCAGGGCGTGACCGGGTCGCAGCCCGGGCAGCGGCGGCTGGCGGACAACGAGGGGTTCCTGGCCTGGGTGATGCTGCTGCCGTCGGTGTGCTACATCCTGGCGCTGGTGGGGGTCCCGTTCCTGGTCGCGATCGCGTTCAGCTTCTCCGACGTCACCGCCGGCGACCCCTCGTACGACTGGGTCGGGTGGGCCAACTTCCAGGCGATCTTCGCCGACGGCGTGTTCTGGCGCTCGGTGGGCAACACCTTCCTGTTCACCGTGGCCTCGATGGTGCTGATCGTGCTGTTCGGCAAGGTGCTGGCGAACATCCTGGTGGCCGACTTCTGCGGCAAGTGGCTGGTGCGGTTCCTGGTGCTGCTGCCCTGGACCACGCCGGTGGCGCTGGGCTCGATCTCGTGGTTGTGGCTGCTCGACTCGATCTACTCGCCGATCGACTGGGTGCTGCGCCAGCTCGGCCTGCTGGGCAGGCCCGGCGCGCTGTTCGGCGCCGAGACCAACATGTTCTGGCTGGGCGAGCCGGCGCTGGCGATGTCGTCGGTGATCGCGGTGCACGTCTGGCGGCTCACCCCGCTCTCCGCGGTGATCATGATGGCCGGCCTGGTGGCGATCCCGCGGGACATCGACGAGGCGGCCAGGGTCGACGGTGCCGGGTACTGGCGCCGGATGTTCGAGGTCACCATCCCGCTGGTGCTGCCGGTGGCGGCGGTGGCCGCGCTGTTCGGCGCGATCCTCACCTTCACCGACATGGCGGTGGTCGCCGTACTCACCCGGGGCGGGCCGACACATTCCACCGAGGTGCTGGCGAGCTGGGCGTTCACCAAGGGGATCGGCGGGGGCGACATCGGGGAGGGCGCGGCGATCGCGCTGTTCCTGTTCCCGGTGCTGCTGGCCGCCGCGATCGCGATCCTCCGCTCGGTACGCCGCGTGGAGGTGATGTGAGATGGCTGCTCCCGCCCAGCCGCAGGCCATGGAGGCGATGCGGCGCTCGTACCACCGCCGGTACGTGCTCGGCCGGATCGGCCTGTACGTGCTCGCCGTGCTGGCCGCGCTGTTGAGCGCGGGGCCGTTCCTGTGGAGCCTGATCACGGCGTTCAAACTCAACGCCGACCTCTACAACGTGGAGAACAACCCGTTCCTGTTCAACCGCCCGCTCACCCCGTCCCACGTGGTGCTGCTGTTCCGCGACACCCCGTTCCTGATATTCGCGTGGAACACGCTGTGGGTCGGCACCCTGGTGGTGTTGATCACGCTGGCATTCGGGCTGCCGGCGGCGTACTCGCTGGCGCGGCTGGACCGGCCCTGGTCCGGCCGGTTCGCCGTGGTGATCTTCATGGTCTACCTGGTGCCGCCGACGCTGCTGTTCCTGTCGCTGTCCCGGATGGTGGTGGCGGTCGGGCTGCAGGACTCCACCTGGTCGCTGGTGCTCGTGTATCCCACGATCACGATCCCGGTCTCGATCTGGCTGCTGATGGGCTTCCTGAAGGCGGTCCCGAAGGACATCGAGGAACAGGCGATGGTCGACGGTTACAGCCGGCTGGGCGCGTTCGTACGGGTCGCGCTGCCGCTGGCGTTCCCGGGGATCGTCGCGGTGGTGGTGTTCGCGTTCGTACTCACCGCGAGTGAGTTCATCTACGCGCTGGCGTTCGTCTCGCCGTCGGAGTCCAAGGTGGTCAGCACCGGGGTGCCGACCGAGCTGGTGCGGGGCGACGTCTACTACTGGCAGTCGCTGCAGGCGGCGGCGGTGGTGGTGGCGCTCCCGATCGCGTTCGTGTTCAACCTGTTCCTCGACCGGTTCATCGCGGGATTCACGATGGGGGCGGTGAAAGGGTGATCGACACACCGGCGGCCCCGGAGCCTCGGCCGCCGGCCCGGTCGAGTAATCTGCCACCGAAACATTGAGGCGGCCGTGTGCGGTCGTCGCGGGTTCGTGTGAAGGAAGGCAGGAGCAGGTGGTCGCAGGTCCTTCCCCTCGGCGCAGCGCACCCCGGCCGGGCCGTTGGCTCGCCGGCGCGCTGGTCGCGCTCGGGTCTCTGGTCTTGCTGTCGGGTTGCTCCGCCGAGGACGCGTTCGCCTTCGGCTGGCCCAAGGGCGTCACCCCGCAGGCCGAGCGGATGTACGACCTGTGGATCGGCTCCGTGATCGCCGCCCTGGTGGTCGGCGTCTTCGTGTGGGCGCTGATCTTCTGGTGCGTGGTCCGCTACCGCAAGCGCGGCGAGGAGCTCCCCGCCCAGACCCGGTACAACATGCCGATCGAGGTGCTGTACACGGTCATCCCGTTCCTGATCATCGCGGTGCTCTTCTACTACACCGCGATCATCCAGACGTACGTGGACAAGCGCTCCACCAGCCCTGACGTGACCATCGAAGTGGTCGCCTTCAAGTGGAACTGGCAGTTCCGGTACGTCGGCACCGAGGACGGCACCGGGACCACCGTGGCGGAGACCGGCACCAGCTCGTACATCCCGGTGCTGGTGGTGCCGGTCGGCCAGAGGATCCGGTTCGTGGAGACCAGCAAGGACGTGATCCACTCCTTCTGGGTCCCCGAGCTGCTGTTCAAGCGCGACGTGATGCCCGGCTACGAGAACCAGTTCGAGGTCACGGTCAGCCAGCAAGGCGAGTACGTGGGCCGCTGCGCCGAGCTGTGCGGCACGTACCACTCGATGATGAACTTCGAGGTACGGGCGGTGACGCCCGAGAAGTACCAGAAGTTCCTCGCGCTGCGCAGCCAGGGCAAGACGACGCCGGAGGCGCTGGAGGGCATCGGCTACACCGGTGAGCAGCGGTACGCCATCACCACCAAACCGTTCGACACCAAGCGGGACGCCGTCAAGGACGCGGGAGAGACCCCATGAGGACCGAAGGGCGCATCTTCAACGGGGTTGCCGTCTTCCTGTACGCGTGCGCGGCCGTCTACTACTGGTGGACCGACTTCGAGCTGGGTGCCCCCGACTGGGTGGGCACCGTTGCGCTGATCCTGTCCGGCACCCTGCTGGCGATGTGCGGCCTCTACTTCGGCTTCGTGGCACGCCGGATCGAGCCGCGCCCGGAGGACCGCGAGGACGCCGACATCACCGAGGGCGCCGGCGAGGTCGGGTTCTTCAGCCCCGGCAGCTACTGGCCGTTCGGGCTGGCGCTGGCGGCGACGATGACCGGCCTCGGCGCGGTGTTCTGGATGTGGTGGCTGATCGCGGTCGGCGTGGCGGCGCTGTTGTTCGCCACCGGCGGCCTGCTCTTCGAGTACTACACCGGCTCCCGGCGCGGCCACTTCGAGTAGCGGGTCCGGCCTCAGGCTGCTCGGTGCGGTCTCAGGCTGCTCGGTGCTGGGCGGGCGCCGCGTCGGTGGCGTACGGGCCGCTCACGATCGCGGCACCGCAGATCGTGCAGGCCCATTCGTCGTACGCCGCGTCTGTCTCGCCGCCCGCGGAGAGCAGCTCGAACCGCACTACCTCGGCGCACGAGGAACAGTAGAGCTCACGTACCTCATCGCTGGACACGGACCTCACCTCCTCCACGCTCTGACGGTGCCACGTAGCTCTCGGTACGCGGGGGAGGTGCTCCGGCGTGTCGTGGCCGGGTACGCGTACGGGCACCCACCGGCGGCGGGTGCCCGTACGTCGGGTAGCTGCTGTTCAGCCGAGCTTGGCGGCCTCGGCGACGCCGATCCAGCGGTCCAGCACCGCGGCCACAGCGCCTGAGTCGATCGCCTGGTTGGCCCGCTCGATACCGTCGCGGAGCGCGTCGCCCAGGTCGCCGTCGAGACCGGTGAACGCGGCGATCGCGGCGGCGGCGTTGATCACCACGGCGTCGCGTACCGGGCCGGGGTCGCCGGCCAGCAGGCGGCGTACCACCTCGGCGTTGAAGGCCGGGTCGCCACCGCGCAGGTCGCCCGGCTGCGCCCGGGGCAGGCCGAAGTCGGCGGCGTCGACCAGCTCTTCACGGACCTTGCCGCCGGTCGCCACCCACAGCCGGGTGGCCGCGGTAGTGGTGAACTCGTCCAGGCCGTCCTCGCCGCGCATCACGATCACCGAGTGGTTACGGCGGGCGAACACCTCCGCCATCACCGGCGCCATCCGCAGCTCGAAACAGCCGACCGCGCCCGCGGTGGGCTGCGCCGGATTGCTCAGCGGCCCGAGGAAGTTGAACACCGTCGGTACGCCGAGCTCTTTGCGGGGCACCCCGGCGTGCCGCATCCCGGGGTGGTGCTTGGGTGCGAAGCAGAACCCGATGCCGGCCTCCGCGACGCACCGGGCCACCGCCTCCGGGCCCAGGTCGAGCGGCACCCCGAGCTGCTCGAGTACGTCGGCCGTACCGCAGCTGGAGGAGGCGGCGCGGTTGCCGTGCTTGACCACCGGGATCCCGGCGCCGGCGGTGACCAGCGCCGCCATCGTGGAGATGTTGACGGTGTGCGCCCGGTCGCCGCCGGTGCCGACCACGTCGACCGCGGGCACGTCGACGGTGACCCGGGCCGCGTTGGCCAGCATCACCTCGACCATGCCGGCGACCTCGCTGGCAGTTTCGCCCTTGGCGCGCAGCGCGGTCACGAACCCGGCGATCTGCACCGGGGTCGCGTCGCCGGCCATGATCTCGGTCATCGCCCACGCGGTGTCTGTTTCGGACAGCGATTCGCCGTGCAGCAGCTCCGAGATCAGATGGGACCAGGTCCGGTCGGCCATGTAAGCCTCCGCTGAGGTGGAAGGGTGACGCGACGGCGGTGTCGCGCGGGGGGTGGACATCGGTCTAGGCGGTGGTCGCGGAGAGGGAACGCTTACGCAGCAGATCCGCGACGGTCTCGGCGGTGCGTACCGGGTCCAGCGGGTGCACCAGGTACGCGTCGGCGCGCGACCAGGCGGCCAGCCAGCGGTCGGCGGCCCGAGCGAGCACCACACACATGGTCGGGCAGTCGTCCAGCTCGTCCCGCAGCTGCCGGGCGATGCCGAGCCCGCCGGCGGGCCACGCCTCGCCGTCGAGCAGCATCAGGTCGACTTCGTACTCGTCGACCAGCCTGAGCACCTCGTCCACGGCGGCGGCCTCGACGTACTCGACGCGTACGTCGGGGGCGGGACGGCGCCCGACGGCGGTGCTCATCCGGTCTCGGACGGCGGCGTCGTCGCTGTAGAGCAGGACGGTGTACGGGGCTGTCTGAGCGCTACTGGTCATCACTGGACTCCATCGGGGTCGACCGGGGCCGATCGTACCTGCCAGTGACCTTGCCACGCACGCAGCGTCCGGGCTCGCGCGGGGGACCCGCGTCCGGGGGCGCGCGGGGACTCGCCGGAGGGCACCCCGGCGCACCGAATCCGGGGGGACCCGCAATAATGACCAGCGTGTCTGCGGTCGAAGCCATCGAGAAGAGCCGGATCCACTCGCTCACCAGGCCGAACATGGTCAGTGTCGGGACGATCGTCTGGCTGTCCAGCGAGTTGATGTTCTTCGCGGCGCTGTTCGCGATGTACTTCTCGATCCGCGCGTCGGAGCTGGGTCAGGAGTTGTGGGCGCACCACACCCCGCAACTCAACCTGCCGTACGCCCTGGTGTTCACCACGATCCTGGTGCTGTCGTCGGTGACCTGCCAGTTCGGGGTGTTCGCCGCCGAGAAGGGCGACGTGTACGGGCTGCGCCGCTGGTTCGCGCTCACCTTCGTGATGGGCCTGGTCTTCGTACTGGGTCAGGTCAACGAGTACCGGCAGCTGGTGACCGAGGGCATCACGATCAACGGTGACGGGTACGGCACGATGTTCTACCTGACCACCGGCTTCCACGGGCTGCACGTCACCGGCGGTCTGATCGCGTTCATCTTCTTCATGATCCGTACCACGCTCGCCAAGTTCACCCCGGCACAGGCGACCGCGGCGATCGTGGTGTCGTACTACTGGCACTTCGTCGACGTGGTGTGGATCGCGCTGTTCGCCATGATCTATCTGCTGAAGTAGCGACCCTGTCACATTTCGGGTCGCTACCACGTCAGTAATAGTGAGCAGGAAACTCGGCTTCGGCCGATCGAAAGGTGAGGCAATGACCGCAGTTCCTCCGGATCCACCCGCCGGGCCACCCGGCCGCAGGTCACGCGCCCGGCTGCGGCAGCGGCTGGGTGCCGCGGTACGGCTGTCCGCGGCGCTGGCGCTGCTGGGGGGCATGTTCATGGCGTTCGCCCCGGGCGTGGCGGCCGAGGACTCTCCCACGGAGCTGTCGGCGGCGGCGAAGGCGGGCAAGCGGCTGTACGACACCAGCTGCATCAGCTGCCACGGCGACAACGGCCAGGGCGTCACCGACCGCGGTCCGAGCCTGATCGGCGCCGGCGCGGCGGCGGTGGAGTTCCAGGTCAACACCGGCCGGATGCCGATGGCGCGCCAGGAGGCCCAGGCGGAGCGCAAGCCGCCCAAGTTCACCGACGAGGAAGCGCGGCAGCTCGCGGCGTACATCCAGGAGCTGGGGGGTGGCCCGACCATCCCGGAGGGTGACCTGCGGGATGGCGACGTGGCCAACGGCGGCCGGCTCTACCGGCTCAACTGCGCGTCCTGCCACGGGCTCGGCGCCGGTGGCGGTGCGCTGTCCAGCGGCAAGTTCGCGCCCGGCCTGGACCTGTCGACGGATCGGGAGATGTTCGGGGCGATGCTGTCCGGCCCGCAGAACATGCCGGTGTTCGGCGACAACGAGCTTTCGCCGCAGGAGAAGAAGGACATCATCGCGTACGTGCAGTACCTGAAGGCGGACCAGGACCCGGGCGGCTGGGGGCTGGGGCGGTTCGGCCCGGCCACCGAGGCGATCGCGATCTTCCTGTTCGGCATGGTGTTCCTCGCGCTGTGCATGCTGTGGATTGCGGGGAAGTCATGACCGCGAAGCCGGAGACCACCGACACCTCCGCGTACGACTCCGACACCACCGAGCCATCCCGGTTCGACCTGGTGAGCGAGGCGATGCGGCGCGACGGTGTGGAGATCCTGCACTACGAGCCGCGGTTCCCGGTGCCGGGCACGAAGGAAGAGTCGCGGGTGGTACGCCTCGTTGCGGGCTGCCTGTTCCTCACCGGACTGGGCTCACTGGCGTTCATCGCGGTGTTCATCTTCTGGCCCTGGGAGTACGAGCTCGGCGGGATGGACAACGCCACCAAGTGGTATACGCCGTTGCTCGGGATCTCGCTCGGGTTGGCGTTTCTCGGCCTCGGCTTCGCGATCGTGATCTGGGCGAAGAAGATCCTGCCCGAGGAGATCGCCGTACAGGACCGTCACGACGGTCCGTCCCCGGACGACGAGCGGCAGCTCACCGCGGCGGTCCTGGCGCAGACCGGCGAGGACACCGGGGTCGCCCGCCGGCCGCTGCTGAAGGGCGCCCTGGTCGCGGGGCTCGCGCCGCTGGGACTGGCCACGGTGGTGCCGCTGGGTGCGCTGATCAAGGACCCGCACGCCGGCGGTGACCCGCTGATGCACACCGGCTTCGACCCGGAGCTCAACGACGGCAAGCCGGTACGGCTGGTGCACCAGGAGGGCACGCCGATCCGTCCTGAGGACGTCAGCGTGGGCGGTCAGCTCACCGTGTTCCCGGGAATCCCCGGCGGCGCCAGCAACAAGTACGCCGACTCGCCGACCCTGCTGATCCACCTGCGCGCCGAGGACGCCGAGCAGGCTCGGGAGAACGCGCTGCCGATCAACTCCGACGCGCAGTGGGGCAACTTCATCGCGTACTCGAAGATCTGCACCCACGTCGGCTGCCCGGCGAGCCTGTACGAGCAGCAGACCAACAAGCTGCTCTGCCCGTGCCACCAGTCGCAGTTCCTGATTACCGACAACGCCCGACCGGTGTTCGGACCAGCCACCAGGAGACTTCCTCAGCTACCGATTACGGTGGATGATGAAGGGTTCTTCGTGGCAAAGTCTGATTATCTGGTGCCGATCGGCCCGGCGTTCTGGGAGCGGCCATGAAACGACGCAAATTCGATCCCAAGCAGATCCCAGCAAAGGCCGCGGGGGAGTTCGACGACCGGCTGCAGCTCGCCAAGGGGCTGCGCGGCGGGTTGATGAACAAGGTCTTCCCGGACCACTGGTCGTTCCTGCTCGGTGAGATCGCGCTGTTCTCGTTCATCCTGCTGCTGCTCACCGGTACGTTCCTCGCGCTGTTCTTCGACCCCTCGATGGAGGAGGTCGTCTACAACGGCGCGTACACGCCGCTGCGTGGCGTCGAGATGTCCAAGGCGTACGCGTCCAGCCTCGACATCTCCTTCGAGGTACGCGGTGGCCTGGTGATGCGGCAGATGCACCACTGGGCGGCGCTGCTGTTCATGGCGGCGATCCTGGTGCACATGTTCCGGATCTTCTTCACCGGCGCGTTCCGCAAGCCGCGTGAGATCAACTGGATCATCG
>JBOGDF010000116.1:0-14478 GCA_050701635.1 Micromonosporaceae bacterium
CAGCGGGGCCGGGCGGCTCGGCCCGCGGCGGCTCCGGCGGCAGGCGCCGGTCCAGGTCGGCGAGGAAGTCCGGGTCGTCGTCGGGGGCGGTCGGCCGTGGCGGTACGCGGCGCCCCGACCCGCTCGGCCTGCCCGGCTCGCCGGGCAGATCCCAGGGCAGCGCCAGCTTCTTGCCCGGCCGGCCGTACGCGAACCACGCGATCGGGCCGGCGAACAGCCCGAACACGATCACCAGCGACCAGCCCAGACGCGACCAGTGCCGGGGCGCCTGCTCGCCGCCGAGGCAGTCCACGATCGCGGCGAACGCCAACCCGAGGTGGATCAGGAGCAGCAGTACCAACAGGCGACCCATACCCACATGATGCCCCGCTGCGGCCGGGAACCAACACCGGCCGCGCCGCCAATGCGGGGTGGGTGCCGCAGGTGCGGCCCGGGCGGTGCCGCCAGCGCGGCGCGGGCGGTGCGCTTAGTGCGGCTCCATCAGGAACGCGTACGCCGCGGCCACCAGCGAGGCGTTGTCCGGGGTCGGGTTGCCGTCCGGCAGCTCGAGGGTGTCCTCCAGGCCGATCCGGGTGTCGTACCCGGCGTCGAGCGCCCACTCCAGCACCGCCCAGGCGGCGCCGTCGACGCCGTGCACCAGCGGCGTCCGGTCGCCGGTGAGCGGTGCCAGCGCGGCGATCAGGGTGTCGGCGGTACGGATCGCCGCGTCCGGGTCGGTGGCCTGCGGCTCCACCAGCACCCGCAGCAGCCGTGGTGCCAGCCCGCTGGCGGCCAGCCGTACCGGGTCGTCGGCGTCCCACACGCCGGCCTCCACCTCGATGCCGGCGTCGAGCAGCGTGCTGGCGACCTGCTCCCAGCCGGCTTCGGCGACGTTCACCGACGCGAACGCCGGCCGCGCCGCGTCGTCCAGCTCGGCCCAGGCGTTGACCGCGGCCAGCCGGGCGGCGGGGTCGGGCACGATCCAGGCGCCGGTGGTGACGCCGATCGCGAGCTGGGGACAGCGCTGGCGTACCGCCGCGACCGCCGCGGCCACGTCGGCCACGTCCAGCGACTCCCGCCCGTCGGCGTCGCGCGGATGCAGGTGTACGGCGTCCGCCCCGAACTCCGCACAGGCGTCCGCGTCGTCGGCCAGCTGCTCCGGGGTGAGCGGCAACCGCGGGTGTACGCCGGGCTCCCGGGCGCCGTTGAGACAGGCCTTCACCAGCATGCCGGCCCCTTCCGTCGGGCGATGATCGTCACGCTATCGGTTAAGCCGGCCGCCCGCGACGGGATGTGACACCGCGCCGCTACGCCGCGCTAGTGAGCGCCGGCTTCCCGCACCACCGCTCCGTCCGCTACGCCGCGCAACCCCTGCGCCGGGCCGGCCGCCACGGCGGGCCGACGCGCTGGCGCTACGCCGCGCGGCGGCGGGCGTGGATCAGCAGGTCGAGGGAGCTGTCGACGTCCTCGGTGGTGAGCGTGAAGTCGGCGGCGGTTACCGAGGCGACGGCGTCGTGCAGCGCGTACGGCCACTGCTCGGGCGGGGTGGCGAGCTGGGCGCCGATCAGGTCGGTGCCGTGGTCGCGCCGCCAGGCCGCGTCGAGCTCCCGCAGCCGTGGACCGGGATGCAGGCCGTACCGGGTCAGGTCGGTGACGTACGGCATGAGCAGCGCCGCCAGCTCGGCGTCGCTGAACTCCCGGGTGTGGAACGGGTTGGTGGGCGAGCCGGTCGCGGGGTCGTAGCCGGGGGAGAAGGTCAGCCGGTTCGGGGTGGAGATCACGAAGTGGCCGCCGGGGCGCAGTACCCGGGCGCACTCGGCCACGTACGCCGGCTGGTCCCACAGGTGCTCCACGACCTGCATGCTGACCACCGCGTCGACGCTGGCATCCGCGAACGGCAGCTGGACGACGTTCCCGCGTACCACGCTGACCCGCGGATACGTCGCCGCGGCGTGGGCGACGGCGGCGGCATCGTAGTCGAGCCCGAGCACGGTGTGGCCGGCGGCGGCGAGCAGCGCGGCGCCGTACCCCTCACCGAGCCCGGCCTCCAGCAACCGACCCGCGGGCAGCCATTCCACCGTGGCCAGGTACGCCGCTTCGTGCCGTCTGAACCAGTAGTTTTCGGCGGCGATTCCGGGCAGCGTACGCTCCCCGGTCAGGGCCAGTTCGATGCCGCTGATGACGCCCTCCTCGGTGCCGGATCGGCGTGACAGTCCTCACGGTAAGTGCTAGCTACTAGCAAGTAAGGTAGCGGCTTGAACAGAATCGCTCGTACGGCTGGGTACATGCAGGTCAAGCAGGAGGTCCTCGACAGCGATGAAGATCGTCGTACTCGTCAAGCAGGTGCCTGACTCCGGTGAGGAGCGCACGCTGCGTGCTGACGACAAGACCGTCGACCGCGACGCGGCGACGAAGCGGATGAATGAGCTGGACGAACACGCCATCGAAGAGGCCCTCAAGCTGACCGAGGCGCACGGCGGCGACGTCACGCTGCTCACGGTCGGGCCGGACGACGCCACCGAGACCATCCGCAAGGCGCTCTCGATGGGCCCCGACGCCGCGGTGCACGTCTCGGACGAGGCGATCCACGGCTCCTGCGCGGTCGCCACCTCCAAGGTGCTCGCCGCCGCGCTCGGCAAGCTGGAGTGGGACCTGGTGCTGTGCGGCGCCGAGGCCACCGACGGCGGGGTGCAGGCGATGCCGCACATGCTCGCCGAGCGGCTCGGAGTCGGCGCGGTCACCGGCGCCCGCAAGGTCACCGTCGACGGCGGCACGGTCACCGTCGAGCGGCAGACCGACGAGGGGTACGAGGTGGTGCAGGCCGAGGGCCCGGCGATCGTGAGCGTCTGGGACACCATCAACGAGCCGCGCTACCCGTCGTTCAAGCTGATCATGGCGGCGAAGAAGAAGCCGGTGCAGGGGTACGCCCTGGCCGACCTGGGCGTCTCCACCGACGAGGTGGGGCTGGCGAACGCCACCAGCCAGGTGCTGGAGTTCGCGCCGAAGCCGCCGAAGCAGGCCGGCACCAAGATCACCGACGAGGGCGAGGGCGGCGTGAAGCTGGTCGAGTTCCTCGCCTCCGAGAAGTTCGTCTGAGCGAGAGGGTGACTGAGTCACATGGCTGAGGTTCTGGTTGTCGTGGAGGCCGCCGCTGGTGCGGACGGCACTCCGACCCCCAAGAAGGTCACCTTCGAGATGCTGACCCTGGCCCGTACGCTGGGCGAGCCGTCGGCGGTCGTACTGGGTGCGCCCGGCACCGCCGCGGCGCTGGCCGGCAGGCTCGGCGAGTACGGCGCGCAGAAGGTGTACGTGGCCGAAGGCGACGACGTCGACGGCTACCTGGTGGCCCCGAAGGCCGAGGTGCTGGCGCAGCTGATCGGCCAGGCCTCACCGGCCGCCGTACTGCTCGCTGGTTCGCAGGAGGGCAAGGAGATCGCGGGCCGGGTCGCTGTCAAGCTGGACAACGGCGTACTCACCGATGTCTCCGACCTGGCGCCGGACGGCACCGCGACGCAGGTGATCTTCGCGGGCAGCACCATCGTGAAGTCCAAGGTCTCCAAGGGCATCCCGCTGGCCACCGTGAAGCCCAACTCGGTGACCCCGTCGCCGGAGGCGGGCGCCGCCGAGCAGGTCGCGGTCGACGTGGCGATCTCCGACGGTGCCAAGAAGGTCAAGGTGCTGGAGCGGGTGACCGAGCAGAAGGGTTCCCGCCCGGAGCTGACCGAGGCGTCGATCGTCGTCTCGGGCGGTCGCGGCGTCGGCAGCGCGGAGAACTTCAAGGTGATCGAGGAGCTCGCCGACACCCTCGGCGCCGCGGTCGGCGCGTCCCGTGCCGCCACCGACTCCGGCTTCTACCCGCACGCGTTCCAGGTGGGTCAGACCGGCAAGTCGGTCTCGCCGCAGCTCTACATCGCCGCCGGCATCTCCGGTGCGATCCAGCACCGCGCCGGCATGCAGACCTCGAAGACCATCGTCGCCATCAACAAGGACGAAGAGGCGCCGATCTTCGAGCTCGCCGACTACGGCGTCGTCGGCGACCTCTTCAAGGTCGTCCCCCAAGCGGTGGAGGAAATCCGCAAGCGCAAAGGATGAACCGGAGGATCCGGTGCGGTTCGTGCGGGGTTTCGCAGGGCGGTGTGAGCCGTCGCTCCTCAAGTCCCAAGGTCGTACTGCTCTCGCTTTCCGAATTGTGGATTTGTTGATCTTTCTATACATGAACCTATACAGCAAATTCGTACAATAGTCAAGTGGCTGATTTATGCAAAGACCTAGGTAACGCCCGTGCGTCTCGGACGGGCACTATCTGTTCACATCGTGATGGTTTATGCTCCATTCTTAGGTCTCGCGTTAATACCGCTTACCCATTTTCGAGCATTTTAGCGTCAAGATCAACTAGTTGCACTGAGTGACCCGCCCAAGAGCGAGCGGAATTGGTCACTCGCATGATTTCCGATACACTCCCGAGACATGACAGCCACCAACCGAGATCAGCTGTCTACGCTGATTGACCAAGCAGACCAACTAGAACAGCTTGCCAAACGAGTGCAACATCCGGATGAGAGCGACGCCGAAGTTGTAGCCCGCGAACTGGAGCGACAGTACCGAGCGTGGTACGCGAAGGCACTGGTGCTGCTTCCGAGCGATCTGCTCGGCGAGTTCCGGTCGGAGTACGAGGGGAGCTTTTTCAGCCCACGCATTAAAGATTTCCTTCAAGGACCGCTGCAGCCCAACATTCTGTACGATGAGGACAAGCCTGAGGTTCAGGAGATACTTGATCCCTGGCAACATCCGTTCAACGCCAGTTTTAGGGGCCCGCTCCTGAGCCAGAAGCAGATTCTGCTCAACGCGTTGGAGCGACTGGGCGCCGGCAGCGAGATGGTCGAGACGCTCGACCGCCTCCAGGTGATTATGGAGCGGATACCCTTCGCCTTAGCCGTCCTGGCGCGGCCGATCCGGCAGCGGGAAGGCATTGAGGTCCGCAACGAATACGATATGCAGCGCATCGTCCACGCGATTCTTGTCCTACTATTTGAGGATGTACGCCCAGAGGAGTACAGCCCAAGTCGGGCTGGCTCAAACACACGTATTGACTTCATCGTCAAAGACGTGCGCGTAGCGGTCGAGGCCAAGATGACGCGTGATCGACTCGGCGCCAAGGAGCTTGGTGACGAGCTTGCTGCAGACATCCTCCGATACCAGAAGCATCCAGACGCCGGCGCGCTTTTCGCAATTGTCTACGATCCGAGCAAGCGAGTCATGAACCCACGCGGCTTCGAACGGGACATGCGCTCCGATACCGATCACTTTCCGGTGAGGGTAGTCGTCGCACAGTAACACCGCCGGCAGGCGCCAGGAAGCACGATTCAAGCGTTCGTCCATCAGCCACTGGCTCCCGGCGCTGGTCCATTGCTCTACGCGACTACAATGCTGTCGAGCCTGGACTCCGGCTCCTTTAAGTGTTGCAACAGAGTGGCCAGCCTGTCCCGTTCAGCCGGAGTGATCTCGAGTTGCAGTCGCGTGAGTCCACCCAGCAGCATGTCCACAGCGTGCCGTAGCTCCCCAGCCTGGAACAGGCCCTCAAAGTCCTCGTGGTACTCCTCCGGGATCCGGTCGTACATCCCCCGGATAGTGACCCTCGTTAGCTCGTCGAAGTCGCTGTATTCCATTCTCATCCTCGTTTCGGTGGATTGTGTTTCACACCGGGACCGCGCAGTGGGAAGCCAGTAGCAATCGTGCCATCAGGCCGGACGTAGGTTCGGACGGTTACTCCATCTCGCACCGCGTCAGCACGCCACGTGCCGTCGATGGCCTGGCGGGCGGTGTCGGGGAGAGCGGCCACGCTCGTGACCTCCTGGGCGATCTTCTCCTCGTTCCAACTTGGCGGGAACTCACTCTTTCCTGGCCGTTGTAGGCCGGCAAGATGGCCGCCACTGGTTTCGTCGTCCTCGTCGCCATAGACGATATGAATGTGAGTTGACCATGACATGGGCTGTGCCGCGGGTGCTGGATAGCCGGGTGGTGGTCCCGGTACGGGTGGACCAATGGGCGGCAGCGCACCACCACTCCCGCCCCCACTCATTTTCCCCAGGCGTCAGCTTCCTGCCGCTCGGCCTCCGCCGTGCTCTTGGCAGCCTCAACGGCTTGGCGAGCAGTGCCAAGGCTGTCGGCCACCGCGGCCACCACGGCAATGAGCCGATCCGCCTCAACCTGCTGGGCGTACTGGTATGCCTCACCGACACTGCTGCTCGCCCCGTCGATCCCACTCACCGCCTGGTCGTGCTGGGCAATCACCGTTCCGGCCCGCTCCGCAATGTCCTTCGGAGCGAGTTGGCTCGTGATATCGGCGGCCCCGTTCGCCGCACCGTCAGCCGCATCGTGCGCGCTGCCCAAGCTGGAGGCGACCGCCTCCAACGCACTCTGGGCCGCCATCACGGTGTGCG
Source organism: Micromonosporaceae bacterium (assembly GCA_050701635.1). Taxonomy (GTDB): domain Bacteria; phylum Actinomycetota; class Actinomycetes; order Mycobacteriales; family Micromonosporaceae; genus WHSM01. The sequence goes on from JBOGDF010000116.1 coordinate 6,420, forward strand.
CCACGCCCTCCCATCCCCGAGCACCAGCGTCTTCAGCCAAGCTCTGCGCTTCGGCTATCGCGCCTTGGGTAGCGGTCAGCGCGCTCTGAATGGCATCTCTGGCGGCGTCGGCACTGGCCTTGATGTCAGCCACGGACATGGGCGGTCTCCTTAGGAATCACGGACGGCGTTCGGACTGTGCCACATCGGTGTCCGGCAACACCAGCCGCGCCAGCCGCACACCCCAACACGGATACGGGATGTCGTACCGGCCATCCGACTGCGCCGTGCACAGGCAACAGTTCCCGGCCCCGTCCGCCCGGTGGTCGGACAGCACCAGCTCAGCCTCGACCATCAGGCGCTCGCGCACTACCGGAACCACTGTGGACTGGTCGGCCCGTGCCAGCATCCCGACCAGAATCCGGTCCCGTACGTCGTCGTCCGGTCCCATTGCTCGGCCACGATCGTCCAGTACGGTGCGGTGTCGGCATCGAGCTTCGCCGGCGGCTCCAGTGGCGGGCGGTTGTCGGCGTCGAACGGACTGCGCACAGGAAAGACCTCCACGTGAGTCAGTGGGCGGACTCGCCGGCCAAGGCGTACAGCGCCAGCACGGCGACGAAGACGGCCAGCGCCACGAACACCACCGCGTTGCGCGTCAACATGAGCGCCAGGTTGCGCAACCCAGGCAGCTCGGCCTTGCGGGCTCGGTAGTCGCCCCAGCCCCGGGCGGCTTTCTGGTGGCGACGCCCAGCAACCCAGCCGAGCACCAATCCGGTCAGCAGCATGATGGACAGTCCAGCCATAGCGAGGCACTTTCGGGTGAGGGGTGAAACGAGGGGAAGGGTGTCGACGCGGGAATCAGCGGTGCTCCCACCAAGCCGGAGCCTCAGCCGGTGAGGGCCAGTCCGGCGGCGGCGAGCCGGTCTGTGGTGCTTCTTTGCGTGGCGGATTCGGTGTTGGTTGGGGGCGCGGTGACGGGCTTGGATGCCGCGTCGGCGCTTCCGGTGGCAGGGTCTCGATGGTTATCTCGGCGTGCGGCCGGGCCACACTCATGTGCGGCTCCGGACAGAGCCAGCCAGCGAGGCTCCGGTACTGGTCAAGATGCATCCAGCCCAAGGGTGTATTCACGATCGGCCAGGTGCACCAGGCACACGGCACCGGATCATGGGGCGGCGGATACAACTCGGGCGGGCGTGGCTCGGTCATCACCATCGGGTTGTCGCCCCCGACGCTTGGTATGCAACCTCGGCGTGCCGCCAGACCGGATTCACGGTGCCCGCCACGTCCACCGTCACCCTTACGTACGCGGTGAGCAGCACGGCGCGATGGTTCTGCGGATCGCACCGCAGCCAGGCGTTTCGCTCCTCGGCGGACACCAGCAGCTCGCCTTGCGGTCGCCACGGCGTTGCACCTGTGAAGGCCACCTTGATCCCCGGCGCGACCTCTTCGTCATCCGACGGGTGCTCGCCTGTCCGCCCCACGCCGTAGAGCACGACGTACGCCCGTACGAGCGCCGGCAACATCAGGTCTTGCTCGACCGCCGTGGCTCGCAGGTCAGGCTGCGGGCAGTCGAGCCCGCAGGAGTAGTAGCGGGTGCCGTCCACACGCGGCGCTGGCACCATCAGGCTGCTGCATACGAGACACCAGAGCAGCTCCTCCGCGATGTAGTCGTCCGGTGGCTGCGTAGCCGCCACGATCGTCACCACCTATTCCACGTCCGTCCATAGGTTGAGAGGCACCGAGGCAGGCGGGGTCGGAACAGGTCGGGAGGGAGCGGTCAGCCGTCCCCCTCGGGCGGCCGACTGTCCGGTTCCGTTGCCCGGCACCTGCCCCGGTGCCGGCTTACGTGAGATCCGGCGGCCAATCTGTGCGGGGATGCAAAGGAACGGATCGTCACCGATCAGTGACCGCCTGACCTCGCCGTCCAGCAAAGACGCCGGCCGTCGATGCTGCCGAGACGTGTCGGGGATCTGCGACAATTCCCGGACAAGTTCCCGACATCCGCTCTCGGGACGGAGAATTCGGCATGGTCGACCAGAAGGCGATTAAGGCAGCGCGCCGTGCGCTCGGGCGGCAGCTCGCCGCCCTTCGGCAAGCCGCGGGGTACAACCAGCACGAGTTCGCCAGGCAGGTGAACGTCAGCCGCAGCAGCCAGGCCAACATCGAAACTGGCCACCAGAAGGGCAGCCGCACTTATTGGCTCAGCTGCGACAAGTTGCTCCTTACCGGCGGCCAACTCACGACGGCGTATGACGAGATCGAAGATCAAGTCCGTCGGCAGTACGAGGAGGCTGCTCGCGCCGTCGCGCAAGAGCGCGTTCACGAACTTGAGCGGACGCACGGTCGACGTGCCGGCAGTCTTCGTGAGCGGGTAACTCAAGCCGCCGACGAATCGCAACGCTTCCTCGACCAGTGGGAGACCCGCTCACTGAGCCGCGAGACCGTCGAAGAGTTTGCCGAAGAGTTGGGGTGGCTCGCCCGGGAGTATGTGTACCGGCCGATCGACGGGGTGTTCGATGACCTGGTGACGATCCGCGACCGCGCCTACGCGCTGCTGAACGAGCAGCGTCGCAGCGGCGATGTGAGAACCTTGCTGTTCGTGGCGGGTCTGGCCGGCGGGATGCTCGCCCACGCTTCGATCGATCTCGGTGATCGCCGAGCGGCCGCGGACCAGGCCAGGGTGGCAGCACGACTGGCCGCAGAAGCTGGGCATCACGGGCTGCTGGCGTGGATCTTCGGCACCCAAAGCTTGATCGCCTACTGCCTGCGGCGTCCGGAACGCGCCATCGAGTACGCCGAGCGGGGACAGCGCTACCCCGACCGCGGCACTGGGTCGGTTCGTTTGGCAGCGCTCAAGACGCGTGCCTACGCGATGCGGGGCAACGTGTCCGCCGCCAAGGAGGCGCAGCGCGAAGCCGAGACCCTCGCCGGGCGAGGGGAAGCCCATGAACTCGACAGCATGGGCGGCATCCTGACGTTCCCGCACGCGAAGCAGGCCTACTACGCGGCCAGCACCGGAGCGCTACTGGCTGATGGCAACATGGCTGAGGTCCACGCGCAGAGGGCTATCGCCGCCTACGAGTCCGCGCCGCCCGGCGAACGTTCCTACGGCGACCTCGCACTCTCGCGTATCACGCTCGCCCAGGCCCAGCTGCTCAAGCCCCATCGGGCAGTCGACCCAGCAGCCGCCGAGGCCGCGCTCACACCGGTACTCGCTCTTCCTGGGAACGAGCGCATCGCCGGACTGCATCGCCCTTTGCGCAAGCTGCAGGTTTACCTCGAGCAAGGGCCGGCGAGTGGCTCGGCTGTGGCCCGCGAGTTGCACGCGAAGGTCGACGGCTTCCTGGATGACACGCGGGCGATCATGCCGGTATGACCACTGACGACGCGGCCACGCTGACGCAGGCCTGCACGATTACCGGGCTGGACTGCCAAGATGCCGTACTGCTCCGACGTCACGCCACCGCTGTTTATCACTTGCCACGAGCCGGAGCGGTCGCCCGCATCGCCTCGATAGATCACCTTGAGCAGTCGCGACTGAGCGTGCAGGTCACGCGCTGGCTGCTGGGCAAGGGCTTCCCGGCCACAGCGCCGCTCGATGTCGACCAGCCAGTCGTGGTTGAAGACAGCGTCGTCACCTTCTGGCGCTACTACCCGCAAGACAGCCGCGAGCTTCCACCCGTGCGCGAACTGTCCCGGATCTTGCGGCAACTACACACGCTGGAACCGCCACCCTTTCCGCTGCCGGCGTACGAGCCGCTCAAGGGGTTCATGCGGGAGCTGGCCACCCACGGCAGCACCGTGCTCAGCGCTGAGGAGCACAAGTTTCTCCAGCGTCGCGCCAACGAACTGCTCGACGCCTACCGATGCCTCGAATCCCACTTGGGGCATAGCATGATCCATGGCGACCCACGCACTGGCAACCTGCTCTGGGACGGCGAAGACGTGGTGCTCGGTGACTGGGACTCCGTCAGTCATGGACCGCGCGAGCTGGATTTGATCATCACGTACCAAGGCGTACGGTACGGGCGCTCAGCAGACACGCTGGATGAGTTCGCGACCATCTACGGCTGGGACATCAGGTCGTGGCCGGGCTACGACCTGCTTCGCGACCTGCGCGACCTGCACACGCTCTCCGCGCCGCTGCGCCTGGCAAGGCATCGGGCTGATGTGGCTGAGGAGTTGCACCACCGACTCATGGGGTTGCAGGCTGGCGACCACGGGCAGCAGTGGCGGTCGTTTTGAAGACTCAGATGCTATACACCTCCGGCATCCAAGATTGGGCCTGCCTTAGGAAGGCCCTGAACTGAGAGTTCTTGGACAACGCGTCTGACAGATCGTGGTCCGAGACGGCGCACTGTCGTAACATAAGAACAGTCAAAACCCAGTATAGCGAGTTTGCTATAACGAGCTGCTCACGTTCCGAGAGCGGTTCGTCGCCATGAAGCTGGTGTGCTACTCGATTGCGTGCTAGCTTAACTTTCTGAATCCATCTCTTTGGATCCGAACCAAACATGTCCGTGTTGATTTCCTGTGTTTCCTTCATGAGACGGGCGAGTCTCTGGGCGGGTGCAAGCCGCTGTCTGTTGAAAGCGTTTGCCATCGAAGCGGGCCGCGCCTAACCTGCAGGCGTGAATCTCGTGGAACTTCCTGCTGAGCAGAAGCGCAGGCTCGATGAAGTCGCTGTGGTTCTGCGGTCGTGCCGCGACGTCTACATGGAAGTCTGGAAGGAGGGACTTAACACGCCTCGGCCTGGTTCTCAAGCCGCATTTGACTTTGCCTTGGTTGAGGAGTGCCCCGCCGGCGTGTGGCCAAGCGAGCTGACTGCCATACCCCGCAATCTGGCTACCAAGCTCTTGCGCCAACAGGCAGATCACTGCGTCGCTGTCGCCGTCTTGATCGAGAACACTGAGATATTCGACCCCCTATTGTCCGTCGTTCGTGCAGGCTTTGAGTACACGACCCGCGCCATGTGGGTCCTTGACCCAACGGCCTCGCCACGCGAGAGATGCGTCCGCGCAGCCCTCACCGAGCTGATCAGCAAGACCATGGCGCGACAGGCGGCTAGCGACCTGCCCGATTCTCCGGATCTCCAGCAGGCCCGAGCTGTCGCGAAGACACAATGGAGGGAGCAGGTGAGGCGGCTGGAGGAACTCTTCCATGATGTCAATCGTGACGACGGTGATCCGCTGAAGTGGACCATCGAGGGTGTCGGGTACGCATCGTGGACGGAAGCCGCCGAGACGTGGTCGAAGATCGAGAATACGGGCGTCTCTGGGCGCGCCATTTACAACCAATTAGCGGTTCTCGCGCATCCACAAGGCTATTCAGCGACGGTTGGGCTTCGCCCCGATCCGGCCGACGCGAGCGGCACGATCCGCCTCGTGGATCTGATTCGCGTCGAGAAGGCTGCCCGGATAACGGTCCAATCCTTCTACTCGGCGCTGACGATGTTAACGAGCTACCACGGCCTGAGGTCGAAGATTGTCTCCCGGTGGGAGAGCGAAATTCAGGCAGTGTTTCCCACGTTCTTCAATGCAGATGGCGATGCAGCGGACCTGGAAGAGAATACTTGACGATGCGGCATTGATACCGGTCTGGGTCAATTAGCTCCCGTTTAAGCTGGTGCCGCCTTCAGGCTTGAGTGTGAGTGAATCAATCAACCATCGGTCTAAAGGTGAAGCGGGATGCGCGCGAGTGCCGTCTTCACGCCGAAGCTATTGAGTTGCCGAACTGTTCGATCAAGATTGACCTTGCTGAAAAAGTAGAGTGAGTTTGCGAGTGGTCCAGCCTTCTCGGTGGCAATCGCGTAGACTATCGTCCATTCTTCCCGGGAGCCGAACTCCGCGTCAGGCTGAATCTCTTCAAGTTCCTCGACCAGTCTCTCTCGGTAGCCGTCCGCATTTGACGCAAGGAGTTGTGCGGACACCAGTCCCTGCGCGTAAAGGTGTGAGAGTGTGGCCGACTTGCTCATTCGTTTCACGCAAATCAGCTTCTTGTCGGGTGTCAGTAGATCACATATCTCTATCTTCTGGTTAGGTCCGCCAATTGGAAAGTTGGCGCGATCCAGCGCGTTCCAGCCGCGCGTCTTGGCGATCCTCTTGTTGTACCACTTTTCGTCCCGGTCTTTGCTTGGGCTTGTCTGTGCCCCGGCGCGCGGGCTACGGTCGCGCGCCGGGGGCGGGGATCAGGAGTAGGGGGCGGCCGGTGGTGACCCAGAAGAATTCGAGCGCGTTCAGGGCCACCAGGATCGCGGCGACCAGCGCGGCGGTGACCACCAGCGGCAGCAGCGGCGCTGCCGCGGCCAGCACCAGGCACAAACCCGCGGCGGCGGCACGGAACACCGTCGGCGCCCCGAACATCCGCCACCGCGCGTAGCTGAACCCGAGCAGGTAGAGCGCCGCCCCCGGAGCCAGCAGCAGCTCGAGCACCGAGTGCGGATGCTCCAGCGGGTGCGCCAGCAGCTTCTTGAGCCCGACGGCGACCCCGATCAGCGCGATCACGTACGCCAGGTGGGCGTACGTGAAGACGTCCCGCACGATCCGGGCCTGCACGTTCGCGGTACGCAGCGCGTGGCGTACCGCCGAGGCGGCGAAGTGGAAGTACGTCCACCACAGCGCCACGATCAGCACGAACCCGAGCGCCAGCGCGCCGAGCACCGCCGGTCCGGGAGCCCGCCCGGCTCCGGCGCCAGCGGCCGCGGCGCTGCCGGTGGCCACGATCGTCTCGCCCAGCACGATGATCATGAACAGGCCGAACCGCTCCGGCAGGTGCGCGGTCTCGAAGTGCAGCCCTGCCAGCCGCTTGCCGAGCAGCCGCGGCCCGGCGATCTCGGTGAACGCCGCCACCGTCCACAGCGCCACCCGCCACGGCCCGTCGAGGAAGCCGCCGGCCAGGAACAGCGGCGCGGCGAAGAACAGCCCGATGCCGAACGGGTCCAGACCCGGGGCGCCGTAGAAACGCAGCGGCCGGATCGCCGACCACAGCACGATCCGCAGCACCGTGTACGCGCCGGCGAACAGCAGCCCGCCGCCCCCGTACGCCGTCGGCAGCGCCACCGCCATCGTGAACACGCAACCGGCCACCGCGAACAGCACCAGCCGTCCGTACGCGGTCTCGATCCGGGCGCCGGCGGCGTTGGCGTACACCGTGGTGCCGACCCAGCCCCACCACAGTGGCAGCAACAGCAGCAGCGAGAGCGCCACGTCGCCGAGACCGTGTCCGTGGGCGAGGGCGGCGGCGATCTGGGTGATGCCGAACACCCACACCAGGTCGATGAACAGCTCCGACCAGCTGACCTTCTGCTCCTCGGCCTGCGCCGGCTCGCCCGTCGTCTCCGCCTCCGTCATGGCGGCAAAGATACGCGGTCGGCCGACCGGCGGATCAGTCGAACGAGCTGGTGTCGATCGCGCCGGTGGCGACCAGAATGAAGATCACGGTGAAGGCCAGGCCGAGCAGCACGCCGACGGCGCCGGTGGCCAGGCCTGTGATCGCCATGCCCTTGCCGCCGATCTGGCCGTTGGACTCGTCGATCTTGCGCATCGAGATGAAGCCCAGCGCCGCGCCGGTGCCACCGGCGAGCAGCGCCGGGATGGCGGCGATGATGCTCAGGCAGCAGCCGAGCAGCCCGAACACGACCGACACGATGCCGGCGACCATGGCGCCGATCGCCATCCCCGAGTTGCCGCCCCCACCGGTGGGCGTGTAGCCGCCACCGGTGGCGTACGGCGACGGCGGGGCACCGTACGCCGGGTAGCCGGGCTGGGGCTGCTGGCCGTACGGGTCGGGGGCGGGGCTGATCGGCGGGCCGCTGGCGGGCGGGCCGGACACCCCGGGAGCGCCGTACGGGTCGCCTGCGGGCGGTGCGCTGTACGGGTCGGACGCCGGCGGCGCGCTGTACGGGTCGGCCCCGGAAGGCGGCGCACCGTACGGGTCGGACTGCGGCGGCGGAGCACCGTACGGGTCCGAACCACCGGGCGGACCGTACGGGTTCGGCGCGGGCGGGGCGCCCGGCGCTCCGTACGGGTCGGACGGCGGTGGCGCGCCGTACGGGTCGGACGGCGGTGGCGCGCCGTACGGG
>JBOGDF010000117.1:0-14407 GCA_050701635.1 Micromonosporaceae bacterium
CGCCGGCGCCGCGCGCGGCCGGTCCCACACCCGCCTCACCGACGGCCGCGCCGTCCTCCGGCGCGGCCCGGGCGGCGGCGGGCGCGAGTGGGGCGCTGGCGGGCGCCGGTGACATACCGAGCGATTCGCGGGGTATGCCGGATTCAGCAAGTAGATCTTGGAAGTTTGGTGTCAGAAACGAGCACTCAACTTCCAAGATCTCCCAGCAGCAGAGGGGTGGCAGCGTGGGGCAGCGGGTTGTGGTGGTCGGTAATGGGATGGTGGGCCAGCGGTTCGTCGAGGCGCTGACGGACCGGGACACCGAACGGCGCTGGCGGGTCACCGTGCTCTGCGAGGAGCGGCGGCCGGCGTACGACCGGGTGGCGCTGTCGGCGTTTTTCGACGGCAGTACGCCGGAGCAGCTCAGCCTGGCCGACGAGAAGTGGTACGCCGACCGCGGCGTCGCGCTGCACCTGAGCACCACCGTCACCGGCATCGACCGCGAGCGGCGTACGGTCTCCACCGCCACCGGAGATCACGACTACGACGTCCTCGTGCTCGCCACCGGCTCCTACCCGTTCGTACCGCCGGTGGCGGGGCACGACCTGCCGGGCTGCTTCGTCTACCGCACGCTCGATGACCTGGAGGCGATCCGGGACTACGCAGCGGGCAAGAAGACCGGCACCGTGGTCGGGGGCGGGCTGCTCGGGCTGGAGGCCGCCAACGCGCTGCGGCTACTCGGGCTCCAGACGCACGTGGTGGAGTTCGCGCCCCGGCTGATGCCGCTGCAGGTCGACGACGCCGGCGGCCAGATCCTGAAGCGGCACATCACCGACCTGGGGCTGCACGTACACGTCGGAGCGAAGGCCGACCGGCTGGAGGCGGGACGGCGCGGAGTCGCCCGGATGCGGCTCTCCGCCGGGGCGCCGCCGGCGGCGGGCACCGACGCGCCCGACTTCCCGGACGAGATCGACACCGATCTGGTGGTCTTCGCGGCGGGGGTACGGCCCCGGGACGAGCTCGCCAGGTCCGCCGGGCTCGAGGTCGGGGAGCGGGGCGGCGTACACGTCGACGTGTCATGCCGTACCAGTGACGAGAGCATTTACGCCATCGGTGAGGCGGCGGCGGTCGACGGCCGGTGCTACGGCCTGGTCGCCCCCGGGTACGCGATGGCCGAGGTGGTCGCCGACCGGATCGTGGGCGGCGACGCCACCTTCCCGGGCGCCGACACCTCCACCAAGCTGAAGCTGCTCGGCGTCGACGTGGCGAGCTTCGGCGACGCGTTCGGGGCCGGCGACGATGCCCTCGAAGTCGTCTACACCGACCCGGTGGAAGGCACGTACGCCAAGCTCGTGGTCAGCGACGACGCGCAGACGTTGCGGGGCGGGATCCTGGTCGGGGACGCGTCGGCGTACCCGACGCTGCGGGCGGGGCTGGACCAGGCACTCGCCGGTACGCCGCTGGAGCTGCTCAGCGCCAGGCTGGCCGGCACCGGGCCGGCGGCGCTGCCCGGCGGCGCCCAGGTGTGCTCCTGCCACGCCGTCACCAAGGACCACATCTGCACCGCGATCGAAGAACAGCAGCTCACCGACGTCGGCGGCGTGAAGGCGTGCACCAAGGCCGGCACCGGGTGCGGATCCTGCGTACCGCTGCTCAAGCAGCTGCTCGCCGAGTCCGGCGTGGCGATGAGCAAGGCGCTGTGCGAGCACTTCAGCCAGTCCCGGCAGGAGCTTTTCGACATCATCCGGGTACGCGGCCTGACCAGCTTCTCCGCGTTGATCAGCGAGTACGGCACCGGCCGCGGCTGCGACATCTGCAAGCCGGCGGTGGCCTCGATCCTGGCCAGCACCCACGGCGGGCACATCCTCGACGGCGAGCAGGCGACGCTGCAGGACACCAACGACCACGTGCTGGCGAACCTGCAGCGCAACGGCACGTACTCGGTGGTGCCCCGGGTCCCCGGCGGCGAGATCACGCCGGAGAAGCTGATCGCGATCGGTGAGGTGGCGCGCGACTTCGGGCTCTACACGAAGATCACCGGCGGCCAGCGGATCGACCTGTTCGGCGCCCGGGTGGAGCAGCTGCCGCAGATCTGGCGCAAGCTGGTCGACGCCGGGTTCGAGTCCGGCCACGCGTACGGCAAGGCGCTGCGCACCGTGAAGTCCTGCGTCGGCTCCACCTGGTGCCGGTACGGCGTACAGGACTCGGTGGGGATGGCGATCGCGCTGGAGTTGCGCTACCGCGGGCTGCGGGCGCCGCACAAGGTGAAGGCGGCGGTCTCCGGCTGCGCCCGGGAGTGCGCCGAGGCGCGGGGCAAGGACATCGGGGTGATCGCCACCGAGCAGGGCTGGAACCTGTACGTGGCCGGCAACGGCGGCTTCAAGCCACGGCACGCCGACCTGTTCGCCGCCGACCTGTCCCAGCCGGAGTTGCTGAGATACATCGACCGGTTCCTGATGTTCTACGTACGCACCGCGGACCGGCTGCAGCGTACGTCGACCTGGCTGGAGTCGCTCGACGGCGGGCTGGACTACCTGCGGTCGGTGATCATCGACGACTCGCTCGGGCTGTGCGACGAGTTGGACGCCGCGATGGCGCGGCACGTCGAAACGTACGCCGACGAGTGGGCCGGGGTGCTCGAGGACCCGGACAAGCTGCGCCGGTTCTCCTCGTTCGTGAACGCGCCGGACACCCCGGACCCGAGCATCCAGTTCGTCACCGAGCGCGGCCAGCCGGTCCCGGCGGTGATCGCCGGCCCGTCGCTGCCGGTCCGCGACGCGCTGACCGCTCCGGCACCGCACGAGGCTCCGGCGGCGATGTCGGCTCCGGCACCGCGCGAGGCCCCGGCGGCGGCACCCGTGCCGGCGGCGCCGGCGGCAGCGCCGGTCCCGGCGTCGGCTTCGGAGGCGTGGCGATGACGGCGACGGTGAGTCCACAGTGGTCGGCGGTGTGCAAGGTGACCGACCTGGACCCGGAGCGCGGCGCGGTGGCGCTGGTGCACGGGCGGCAGGTGGCGCTGTTCCGTACCCACGACGGCGAGGTGTACGCGATCGGCCACCGCGACCCGTTCAGCGGCGCGTACGTGCTGGCCCGCGGCATCGTGGGCAGCCGTGCGGCCGCCGGCGGCGAGGTGCCGACCGTGGCGTCGCCGATGTACAAGCAGGTGTTCGACCTGCGTACCGGGCGCTGCCTGGACGACGAGAAGGTCGCGGTGCCGTCGTACCCGATCCGGATCGTCGACGGCATCGTCGAGGTCGGTACGCCGCGCGGCAAACCCGAGCGCACCCGCGGTGAGCCCCGATGACCACCGCGCTGGGCTCCGACCCGCCTCCGGCCGCCAACGCGCCGCCGCCGCTGGCCGGGTTCACCGTGGCCGTCACCGCCGACCGGCGGCGCGAGGAGCTGTGCGCGCTGCTGGAACGCCGCGGCGCCCGGGTGGTGCTGGCGCCCGCCGTACGGATCGTCCCGCTGCCCGACGACACCGCGTCCGAGGAGGCGACCCGGCGCTGCCTGGCGGCGCCGCTGGACCTGGTGGTGGCGACCACCGGAGTCGGGTTCCGGGGCTGGCTGTCCGCCGCCGAGGGCTGGGGCCTGGCTAAGCCGCTGCTGGAGCAGCTCACCGCGGCCCGGATCGTGGCCCGGGGACCGAAGGCGAAGGGCGCGATCCGCGCCGCGGGGCTCACCGAGGAGTGGTCCCCGGAGTCGGAGTGCTCGGCGGAGGTGCTCTCGCACCTGGTCGCGCACGGCGTGGCGGGGTTGCGGATCGCCGTACAGCTGCACGGTGACCCGCTGCCGGAGCTGGTCGGCGGGCTGCGTGCCGCCGGTGCCGAGGTGATCGAGGTGCCGGTCTACCGCTGGGCGCCGCCGGAGGACACCGCTCCGCTGCAGCGGCTGGTGGAGCAGGTGGCCGGCCGGCAGGTGGACGTGGTTACGTTCACCAGCGCGCCGGCGGTGACCTCGCTGCTGGACCGCGACGACGACGGCGAGGTGCTCTCCGCGCTGCGCGAGGAGGTGCTCGCCGCCTGCGTCGGCCCGGTGTGCGCGGCGCCGCTGCAGAGACTCGGGGTGCCGACCGTCCAGCCGACTCGGGGGCGGCTGGGCGCTCTGGTACGCACCGTGATCGACGAGCTGAGCGTACGGTCGGTGCCGATCCCGGTCGCCGGCCACACCATGGCGGTACGCGGCCACGCCGTGGTGCTCGACGGCGAGCTGGTGCAGCCGGCGCCGGCCCCGATGGCGGTGCTGCGGTCGCTGGCGCAGAAGCCGGGTCGGGTGCTGTCACGAGCGGAGCTGCTGCGTACGCTGCCGCGCGGCGCCGACGGGCACGCGGTGGAGATGGCGGTGGCGCGGCTGCGTACCGCCCTGGGCGACCCGGAGATCGTGCAGACCGTCGTCAAGCGCGGCTACCGGCTCAGGATGGACACCCCATGACGGGGGTACGCAGCGCGCCGCCGGCGTTGATCGCGGTGGCCCACGGCACCCGCTGCGCCACCGGCCAGGCGCAGGTACGCCGCCTGGTGACGGCGCTGCGGGAACGGCGCCCCGAGCTGCGGGTCGAGGTGGCGTACCTCGACATCGAACGGCCCGGCCTGCGATCGGTCGCCACCCGGCTGGACGGCTCCGCGGTGGCGGTGCCGCTGCTGTTCGCCGCCGGCTACCACGTACGGTCGGACATCCCGGCGGCGCTACACGGCACCCCGGTGATCGCCGCCCCGCCGATGGGCCCGGACCCGGCGCTCACCTCGGCGCTGGTGTCCCGGCTGCGCCAGGCCGGCCCGCTGCCCGACGCGGTGGTGCTCGCCGCCGCCGGCTCGTCGGACCCGCGCGCGCAGGCCGACGTACGGGTCGTGGCCCGCGACCTGGCCGCCGCCATCGGCCGTCCGGTACGCGCCGGGTACGCCAGCGCCGCGCAGCCCCGGGTCGGCCAGGCGGTCGCCGAGCTGCGGGAAGCCGGCGCCCGCCGGATCGGGATCGCCGCGATGCTGCTCGCCGACGGCCACTTCTACCGCTCCCTGTACGCCGCCGGCGCCGACACCGTCAGCCGCCCGCTCGGCACCACCATGATCGACCTGATCCTGTCCCGCTACTCCCACACCGCACGCCGCCCGCTGCTCCAGGCCAGCTGACTGCCGGCGGGCCGGCTGAAATGTCGGTGCGGTCGCATAGTGTCGGCGACACACGTGCGATCGGGAGGAGCGGCGATGTCCACCGCCGGGCCAGCGGCGATCGCCCTGACTCGGGCACAGGTGCTGGGCTACCGAGCTGAGGTGCATGATCTGCGGCGCCCGGCCCGCGACCCGCTGGGTGCCGGGGTGCTGCTGGCCGGGGTGCAGGACTACCCGCCCGGCCGTACCGCGACCGCCGCGCTACGGGTACGCGCCGCCGAGGTGGACGCCACGCGGCTGGTGTTGCTGCAGTCGGTACGCGGCGCGCCGCATCTGCACCGGGCCGCCGACTTCGAATGCTTCGCCACAGCGCTGCGCACGCTACGCGCCACCGATCTGGCCAAGGAGCAGTTCGGCGAGCTCGGCCAGGAGTTGGCCGGCCAGCGCATCAGTCTCGGCTGGGCACTCGACCACGTCGCCGACGCGATGCGACAGGTCTCCGCCGACGGGCGGCCGCGTACCAAGGGTGAGCTGAGCACGGCGGTGACCCCGTTGGTGGACGCCCGGCTGCGGCCCTGGTGCCCCGGCTGCGCGGTGCACCACGTACAGGACGCGCTGTTCCGGTACGCCACGCTGCAGGCCCGGCTGGCGCTCGCCGTACAGCCGAGCGGATTCCACTACGTGCCGGCGCCGGACGCCGCGCCCGCGCCCAATCCGGCAGAGAGCATGACCACGCTGGTACGGCGATTCCTCCGGCTGTGCGGCCCGTGCCGGCCGGAGCAGCTCGCCCGGTGGCTGGCGCTCGATCCCACCGCCGCCCGCCGGCTCTGGCAGCAGCTCGCCGACCAGCTCGTCGCGGTCATCGTGGACGGCCGACCCTGCTGGGCGCACCACGAGGAGCTCGGCGAGCTGCGTGACGCATCGGCCGCCACCGAGATCCGGCTGCTGCCGCCGTACGACCCGCTCACCGAGCTTGCCGACCGCGAGCTGCTGCTGCCCGACCGTACGCGGCGCAGCACCGTGTGGCGTGCGGTCGGCAATCCCGGCGTGCTGCTGGTGCGCGGCGAGATCGCCGGCACCTACCGCCAGCGCGCCACCGCCCGGCGGCTGACCGTCACGATCCAGCCCTTCGTCACCCTCGCCGCCGCCGACCGTCGCGCCGCCCTCCGCCACGCCGAATCGCTCGCCGCACCCGAGGGCCCGCCTGTAGAAGCAACGTTCGCCTCATAGCCTGCGCCGACGTTGATCGGCGGGTGTCAGGCGGCGATGTCGAGCTTCTCGGCAAGGTCCCGCACGTCGTCGCGCACCGTTGAGCTGCCGGCGTGCAGCAGCTCGCCGACCTCAGAACGGCTGAACAGGTTGAATCGGATGGTGTCGGGGCTCTCGTCGTACGCGCGGCGCAACAGGTACACGGTGGCAGCCGGCTCTCGACGCAGCGAGTATGCCCGCGCCGTCTCGATCAGGTGGAATGAGCGGCGCGTCGCAGACGGGACCGCGGCGATCTCGGTCTGATCGGCTTGCCGCACCGCCTCACCTGGCCGCATCAAGTCGGAGTGCATCGTGATCGCGTACGCGTCGACCATGCCCCGCCCGAAGATCAGCCACGGGTGGGAATAGTCACCACCGAGCGCGGTGGCCGCCTGGCTGGCCATGTCCCAGTGCCGCCATGCCGCGCCGTCCTGGCCCGCCTTGGCGTACGAGAGCGCCACCGCCAGCTGTAGCAGGCCCCAGCTGGCAAGGTCCGCCGGGCCACGGTCGGGGGTGAGCAGCGCCGCGGCCTGCGTGGCGAGCTCTACGCGGGCCTCATGCCGTTCACCCGCGTCGCGGTACACGTGGTTGACGTACCACGCCGCCGCGGCGATCGCGTGCGGGTCGTCGGCACCCTGCGCCGCTGACATCGCCCGGTCGCCCGTCAGGTAGATCAGCTCCGGGAACGGCTGGAAGCTGAGGAACAGCTGCGCGAGATGGTACGTCTGCGCGAGGAGGCGTTGCGCGTCGCGCCGGTCCTCGCCGTCGAGTAGCCGCGCGGACGCCTGGGTGTCGTGGAGCAGGCCGGGCAGGAAGGCGGCGATGTTGGTGCGGTGGGTGCGAGATCCGTGCCAGAGCTGCCACGCCTGAGCGAGTCGGCGCGTCAGCTCGCCGGCGGGCACCGGTTCGGCACTGCCCGCCAGCTGGTACGCCGTCAGCGCGCGGGCGATCTCCGGGGTCGCCTCATGTGCGGGTTTCAGGTACGACGCTGCCGCGATGCGCTGCTCGCCGGTGAGGTCGGCCAGGTCATCGACGCCTAGAAGCTGCGCTAGGCGGATTAACAGCGGCAGTCGCGGCGTCTGCAGTCGTCCGGTTTCCAGCGCCTTGACCCACTCAGCGGATCTGCCCACCAGCCCGCCAAGCACGGGCCGGGTCATGCCGGCGCGCTGCCGGTAGCGGCGTAGGCGGTCGCCGAACGGTTCAATTTCCATCGGAGCCTCCCGGGGTGCATCTGGGGTTCGCGGGCAGCGCCGATGCACCCCTTGCGATCAGTATCGCATCGGCTACAGGGAACCCTCCAGGGGTTGCCAACTGTTACTCCTTGAGTAAGCGATAGTATGTGTTGGTGAATTTGAAGGAGTGGGCGCTGGTGCAGGGGGTGCATCCCGTGACGGCGTACCGCTGGTATCGGGAGGGGAAACTGCCGGTCCCGGCGCGCCGTGCGGGGCGGTTGATCCTGGTGGACCCGGACCCGAGACCGGTCGAGGCCGGGCGGGTGGTGGCGTACTGCCGGGTCTTCAGCGCCGATCAGAAAGATGATCTGGAACGCCAGGTGGGGCGGGTGGTGATTGGGGCGACCGGTCAGGGCCTGGCCGTGGGGCAGGTAGTCAGCGAGATCGGATCGGGGATGAACGGGCACCGGCGCGAGCTGACCCGGCTGCTGTCGGACCCGGCGGTTAGCGTCATCGTCGTGGAGCACCGCGACAGGCTGACCCGGTTCGGGTTCGAGCACCTGGCCGCGTCGCTGGCCGCGTCCGGGCGCCGGATCGTGGTCCTAAACGACGCGGAGACCAGCGACGATCTGGTGCGGGATGTCACTGAGGTGCTGACCTCGCTGTGTGCCCGGCTGTACGGGAAACGTTCGGCGTCACGCCGCGCCGCGCGGGCGGTCGCGGTGGCCACGAGCGGCCAGCTGGGATGAGTTCCACGGTGATGCAGGCGTACCGGTTCGCCCTCGATCCGGCCCCGGCGCAGGCCCGTGATCTGGACCGTCATGCTGGGGCGGCGCGGTTCGCGTTTAACTGGGCACTGGCGGCGGTGAAGGCGAACCTCGGCCAGCGGGCGGCTGAACGTACCTACGGCGTGGACGGCGATGATCTCACCCCGGCGTTGGGCTGGAATCTGCCCGCGCTACGGCGAGCGTGGAACCAGGCCAAGGGCGAAGCCGCGCCGTGGTGGGCCGAGTGCGGCAAGGAGTCCTACAACACCGGTTTGGACGGTGTGGCCCGCGCCTTGAAGAACTTCTCCGAGTCGAAGTCGGGCAAACGCAAGGGCCGCCAGGCCGGCTTTCCCCGGTTCAAATCCCGCCGCCAGGCTACCCCAGCGGTCCGGTTCACTACCGGCACGATCCGCGTGGATGCCGACCGTAGGCACGTGAGGCTGCCGCGGCTGGGTGCGATCAAGACCCATGAGTCGACCCGTAAACTCGCGCGGCGCCTGGAGGCCGGGACGGCCCGGATTCTGTCCGCGACGGTGCGCCGTGAGGCCGGGCGCTGGTTCTGCGCGTTTACCGTCGAGGTCCAGCGCACGACGCGCCAACCGGCCCGCCCGGATGCCGTGATCGGCATGGATCTGGGCATCACCACCCTGGCCGTCCTGTCCCATGGGCCTGCCGAGCCGAACCCGAGGCATCTGAACAAAGCACTACGCCAGCTCCGCACAGCGTCGCGGACCCTCTCGCGGCGCACCGGCCCGCACAGGCGGACCGGCCAGCGTCCCTCAGCCCGCTGGGAAACCGCCCGGCGTGACGTGGCCCGGCTGCACAACCGGGTCGCGAACCTGCGCAAAGACGGCCTGCATAAGCTCACCACACGTCTGGCCGCCACCTACGGCACCATCGTCGTCGAGGACCTCAACGTGGCCGGGATGCTGCGCAACCGGCGACTGGCCCGCCACCTCGCCGACGCCAGTTTCGCCGAGATCCGCCGGCAACTGGGCTACAAGACCGGCTGGAACGGCGGCACACTCACCGTCGCCGACCGCTGGTATCCCTCCTCCAAAACATGTTCGGCCTGCAGCGTGGCGAAACCCAAGCTGCCGCTGCGAGTCCGGACGTTCACCTGCCAGCACTGCGGCCTGACCCTCGACCGGGACCTCAACGCCGCCCGCAACCTCAAGCAGTACGTCGCCCAGAGTGGCTGGGAGACGCGAAACGGACGTGGAGCCGACCAGAAGACCGGGCCTGGCCCGGCAGGTGGCTGTGAAGCGTCTACCCCGCACCGGGCAACCGGGCAAGACGGGAACCGCTCGCCGGTAACGGCGAGCTGCGAGTAGAGGCTTACTCATGCTCACTCACTCGCAACGGTGTTGATCCGTACCCCCCCTCCACTCCCTACGGTCTGTGGCAGGTCCCCGACGGCGGGTAAGGCTCTGGCCCTCGCCGTCGGGCGACACCCACAGACACGAGAAAAGGGGCACTGGCATGGACTCGGGGCGGGCAAGGATGGCGCCGTACGTGCGGACCACAGTACGGATGCGGTACGCGCCACCGGAGCTGCCGCCGCTGGAGCCGCCGGCTGAACTGCAGCTCGACAACCCTGGAGTGTGGCGGGTGGCGGCGCAATGGTTGCGTGACCATCAACCCGACGAGGGTGGCCGGGTGTGCAAAGAGTGCTTCAGGCTGTACCCGTGCCCCGGGGCGGTCAGCGCCGCCGGCGTACTCGACACGTCACACCGCCGGGCAGCGGCCCGCGGGCGCGCCCCGATACTGCGGCTGTACCCGCAAGCGCGGAACGTGTGAGGAGACGGTGCGCCGGTTCGCCCGCGCCGGCAGCGTCGAGGAGCTGCTCGCGAAGCCTCTCGCCGGCCGGCCGAGCGTCCTCGACGCACACAAGCCCTTCCTGCGCCAACGCTGGAACGAGGGCTGCCACAGCGCTTCTCAACTGTTTCGGGAGATCGCGTGCACGGCTCAGAACCCCCGCAGCGTCGATGGTGTCCAATAGATGTGGAGGACCTCGATGCGCCCGCCGATTCGCGCCTTCCAGATGCGCCTGCTGACCTGTCTGGTGACAGTAGTGAGCGCCTGCGAAACGGGCCAGCCCGAGAGTGTCGGCGCGCCCTCGCCGGCTGCCTCTTCGACGCCAAGCCCGCCACCGACAGCCGGCCCGGCCTGGGTGGCGGCCGTACGCGAACTGGTCGGACGCCCGGTGCAGGTGCCCTTGCTCACGCCCGGCGAGTCCTGCCCGGTGACCCGCAAGCAGCGGCCGGTTCAGACGCCGCCGATCCACGCCGCCGCAGATGTGCTTGGCGATGCGCCGGTCTACCCGGTGCCCATGTACTTCGGCGAGGACACGACGCTGCGGCTCGATGGCCCGGAGACCGACGGGTGGTACAGCGCGAAGGCGCCCTGGGAAGGTCATCATTACCAGGGTCCAGCGGTGATCCACGTGCGGCGCCTCGACGCCCCCGGCACTGGTCGCGTCCTGCCGTTGCACGAAAGCGAAGGCAAGTTCGTGGGCGACGCAGTCGTGCTCCGCATCAGCGCGCCGCCAGCCGAATTCCCCACCGTGACCAAGGTTGCCGCGTTGACCAGGGTGCCCGCGCCAGGGTGCTACGCCTACCAGGTCGACGGCCTAGGTTTCAGCGAGGTGATCGTCTTCCGGGGGGCCGCACCCGGCCAACAGTGAGCGGCGAGCGCTCGTCGAGGCCGAACGACCCACCGCCCAGGGCCATGTCGATCGCACATGACCGCGCGCACGGTGGCCGGGGCGTACGCCCAGCGCCGCGCGACATACGCCGACACGACCGGCGCGACGACAACCTCGTGAAGTGATATTGCAGAATCGCTGCCATTGGGTGAAACTTCTTTTCAAGCCCGCTCAGGCCCCGCCCGCTCTCACCCCCGGAGGGAAGGCCGATGAGAAGCCCTGTGTCAACCCCCCGCTTGTTGATCTTGCAGGAGGCGTTGGAGGGCGCCGTGTCTGGTTGGGTGGTAGGCGGTGTTGTTCTGCCAGCAGTGCCAGATGACGAGCAGCCAGGCGCGGGCGAGGATGCGCACCGTGTGGGCGTGGTCGTGGCCGCGGTGGCGGGCTCGTTGGTAGAGGTCGGCGGCCCAGGGGTTGGCGTGGCGGGAGTCGCCGGCGAAGTCGCAGACGGCGTCTCTGAGTTGTTTGTCGCAGGCCCAGCGGAACCCGACGGCGCGGATCTTGCCGGACTGGCGGGTGGAGGGGGCGACACCGGCCAGGCAGGCCAGCGAGTTGGGGGTGGGGAAGCGGGCGCGGCAGTCGCCGATCTCGGCGAGCAGCCGGGCGGCGCGCACCTGGCCGGCGCGGGGCAGGCTGGTGAAGATGTGCGCGTCGGCGTGGCTGGCCAGCTGTGCTGCGATCTGGCTGGAGAGGGTCTTGATCTGCTTGAGCAGGGTGGCGAGCGCGGCGACCAGTGCGTGGGTGATCGCGGCGTTGGCTTGGCCGTCGGCGCCGAGTGCGCCGCGCGGGGCGGCGAGCAGTCTGGCGTGCAGCACGGCGGGGTCGACCTTGCCGGAGTAGCCGACGCTGGCCAGCCAGGCGCCGAGGCGTTTGGGCGAGAGCCAGTCGGCCTTGTCCTGGGTCGGGAAGCGGGTCAGGAACGCCAGGCTGATCGGGCTGTCGAGCTTGGCGAACAGCCCCACCGCGCCGGGGAAGACGGTGCGCAGGTGAGCGCGCAGTTGGTTGGCCAGCCCGACCCGGTGGCCGACGAGGTCTTTGCGGGCCCGGCAGGCCCGGCGCAGGGTCGCGGTTTCGGGGCTGTCCGGGACCAACGGGCGCAGCCGGGCCCGATCGGTGCGCAGCGTGTCGGCGAGCACGAACGCGTCGAACCGGTCGTCCTTGTTGCCGGCCGAGCCATAGCGGCCGCGCAGGTTCTTGACCTGGTTCGGGCTGATCACCACCACCGTCAGCCCGCCGCCGAGCAGGGCATCGACGACCGGGCCGTCTGGTCGTTCGATCGCCACCTCCTGGCAGCCGGCATCGACCAGCCCGACGACCAGCTCGCGCAGCCCGGCCCCACTGTGCTCGACCGTGTGCCGGATGATCTCGCGGCCACGGGCATCGACCACCGACACCGCATGATCGTCGCGGGCCCAGTCCAGACCTGCGGTCACGCCGTTAGGGGGTTCATCGGGCAGGGTGTTGGTGGCAGACTTCACGTCAGCCTCCTCGCTGCTAGTCCCAGTGGGGAGGCGCCTTCACGTGCCGGTGGTTCCGAGACGCGGCTGCCGGTTCGCTCACTGATCGGCGCTCGCAGGCGCTCAGCCCTGTCGACGGTCCGCGCGTCCCGGAGGACCGCCGGACCTCGCAGATCTCATCGTGGACATCAACCGCGTCAAGCAAGCAGGGCGATGATCCGGCAGCACCTCGGGCGCATCACCGATCCATCCAAGACCAGCGACGTAAGGATGGTGCACCAGTGAGCATGAAGCTGCTCGTGACCGGCGGTGCGGGGTACATCGGCAGCGTGGTGACACACCAGCTGGTGGCGGCCGGACACGAGGTGGTGGTGATCGACGACCTGTCCACCGGGCATGCCACGGCGGTGCCGTCCGACGCGAAGTTCCACGAGCTGTCGGTGCACGACGTGGCCCGGGTGCTCACCCCCGGTGCCAGCTTCGACGGCGTGCTGCACTTCGCCGGCAAGATCGCCGTCGGGGAGTCGGTGCGGCGCCCCGACCTCTACTGGGACACCAACGTCCGCGGCACGATGGCGCTGCTCGACGCGGTGCGCGCCGCGCGTACCCACAGGTTGATCTTCTCTTCCACCGGCTCTGTGTACGGAGCGGGAGACGAGCCGCTGACCGAGGGCGCGGTGCCGCGACCGACCAATCCGTACTCGGCGAGCAAGCTGACCGTCGACCTGATGTTGACCGGCGAGGCCCCGGCCACCGGCCTGGCCGCGACCAGCCTGCGCTACTTCAACGCCGCCGGCGCGGTGGGCTCGCTCGGCGAACGCCACGACCCCGAGACCCACCTGATCCCGATCGCGCTCGACGTCGCCGCCGGCCGCCGCGAGAAGCTCCTGCTGTACGGCGACGACTACCCCACCCCCGACGGCACCTGCATCCGCGACTACGTCCACGTCGCCGACCTCGCAGCCGCACACCTGCTGGCGCTGGGGGCCGCCGAGCCGGGCCGGCACGCGATCTACAACCTGGGCAACGGCAACGGCTACAGCAACCGCGAGGTGATCGACGTGGTCGGCGAGGTCACCGGCCGGCCGCTGCCGGTCGAGCTGGCCCCTCGCCGGGACGGGGACGCCGTGGTGGTGGTCGCCGCCTCGGACAAGGCCCGCGCCGAGCTGGGCTGGACTCCGGCCCGGCCCTCGCTGCGGGAGATCGTCGCGGACGCCTGGGCATTTCATCAGACCCTGTAGCTAGGGTGTCGGGCATGGCGTTTCGAGGTTGGCCGCCGGAGGCGCACGAGTTCTACGTCGGGATGCTCGCCGACAACTCCAAGGCGTACTGGGAGGCGCACAAGCCCGTCTACCAGGCGGCGGTGCTGGCGCCGATGGAGGCGCTGCTCGCGGAGCTCGCCGACGAGTTCGGCGAGGGCAAGATCTTCCGCCCGTACCGGGACGTACGGTTCAGCCGCGACAAGACGCCGTACAAGACCGCCATCGGGGCCACCCTCGCCGACGGCGGGTATGTGCAGTTCTCCACCGAAGGGCTCGCCGCCGGCGCCGGCATGTACCACCTGGCGACCGACCAGGTGACGCGCTACCGGGAGGCGGTCGCTGACGACCGTACCGGTGGTGCGCTGGCGTCGCTGGTGTCAGCGGTACGCGCGCAGGGCATCGAGATCACCGCCCTCGACTCGTTGAAGACCGCGCCGCGGGGCTACCCGAAGGACCATCCGCGGATCGAGCTGCTCCGCAACAAGGGCCTGATCACCTGGCGCCAGTGGGCGCCCGGCGCGTGGCTGAGCCGGGGCAGCGCGAAACAGCGCGTGATCGAGTTCTTCCACACGTCGAAGCCGATCACCGACTGGCTCGACCGCCACGTCGGCCCCTCCACCCTGCCCCCCGACCGCCGCCGCTGACCCCGTGCGGCATCGGCCGGCGCCGCTGAACCGTGCCGCATCGGCCGGCGCCGCTGAACCGTGCGGCGT
>JBOGDF010000118.1:0-14389 GCA_050701635.1 Micromonosporaceae bacterium
CGCTGTGCCAGCGCGCCGACGTGATCCTCGCCGACGAGCCGGTCTCCGCGCTCGACCCGAGCGCCGCCGACCAGGTGGTGTCGCTGCTGGCGAAGCTCGCCGCCGACGGGCTCGCGGTCGCCGCCGTACTGCACCAGCCGGAGCTGGCCCGCCGGTACGCCCACCGGATCGTCGGGCTGCTCGACGCCCGGGTCGCGCTCGACGCCGCCTCCGACGCGATCGACCAGCCCGAGATCGACGCGCTCTATGGCGACCGCGCGGCGGCGTACCCCCGGAAAGAGAGGGTGACCGGTGACCGCCGTTGAGGCGCGCCCCACGCTGAAGCCGCCGGCTCGGTGGCGGCCGTCGCCCCTGGTCACCGGGGCGGTGATCGCGATCGTGGCGGCGCACGTGCTCGCCGCCGACGCCACCGAGTTCTCCCTGACCACCCTGGTACGCGGCTGGGCCGGGATGGCCGACTTCCTCAGCGAGGCGTTGCCGCCGGATCTGAGCTGGGCGGTGCTCGAGCCCAGCATCGAGGCGGCCGGAATCACCCTCTACATCGGACTGTTGGGCACCACGTTCTCGATCCCGTTCGCGCTGCTGCTGGCGGTGCTGGGATCCCGGGCCACCACCCACAGCGGCTGGATCTACCAGGTCGCCCGGTCCCTGCTGTCGCTGCTGCGGTCGGTGCCGGACGTGGTGTTCGCGCTGATCTTCGTCACCGCGGTCGGGCTGGGGCCGTTCGCCGGCGTACTGGCGCTGGTCTTCCACAACACCGGCGTGATGGGGAAGTTGTGGGCCGAGGCGATGGAGGAGTCCGACCTGGGGCCCCGCGACGCGCTGCGGGTCAGCGGCGCGTCCGGCGCCCAGACCGCGCTGCACGCCGTACTGCCGACGGTGCTTCCGCAGTTCGTCGGGCTGCTGCTCTACCGGTTCGACGTGAACGTACGGTCCTCGCTGGTGCTCGGGCTGGTCGGCGCCGGTGGCATCGGGTTCCTGATCAACCAGTCGATCAAGCTGTTCCGTTTCGACGAGATGGCCACCCACATCCTCGTGGTGCTGGTGCTGGTGATCGCCGTCGACCAGCTTTCCGCTCTGGTACGGCGCCGCATCGAGGCGTAAGCAAGGCACACCGCTTTCTGAGGCACACCGCTTTCTGAGGCACACCGCTTTCTGAGGCACTCCGTGTTCCGGTCATTTCCCGTTCGTTCCCTGGGGAGGAGAAAGATGGCAACCACTCGCAAGGTGCTGAGCCTGCTCGCCGCCACGCTCGCGGCGGGCACGGTCGCGCTCGGCGTACCGCCGGCGGGGGCCGACGCCGCCGTACGGCCGCAGAAGGTCGTGGTGTTCGGTCTCGACGGCCTCAACTTCGACAAGATCGCACCCGCCAACGCCCCGAACCTCGACGCGCTGATCGCCGGTGGCCGTCGCAGCCAGACCTGGCTGTACGCCAACCCGATGGCGCCGACGCTCTCCGGCCCCGGCTGGGCGACCATCGGCACCGGGGTGTGGCCCGACAAGCACAAGGTCACCAGCAACAGCTGGGGTACGTCGACCAACCTCAGCAGGTACCCCGACTTCCTCACCCGGCTCGAGCAGGCGGACAGCGCGAAGTCCACGTACGCCATCGCCGACTGGTCGCCGCTGACCAGCAACAGCGCCGGCCAGGCGATCTTCACCGACGCGATCGACGCCCGGGTGACCGTCAGCGACGCCCAGGGGTACGCCCGCGCCGACGCCGAGATCGCCGGCAAGGCGGCGGCGCAGATGACCGCCACCGGTCCTGACGCGTCGTTCGTCTACTTCGGAGAGATCGACATCGCCGGCCACAGCTGCGGTACGGAGCTGCCCTGCTACAACACCGCGATCGAGCACTCCGACGCGCACATCGGCACCGTGATCAACGCGATCAAGGCCCGCCCCACGTACGCCGAGGAGGACTGGACCTTCCTCGTCACCACCGACCACGGCCACGTACCGGCCGGTGGCCACGGCGGCAGCACCCCGGCGGAGCGCTCGTCGTTCGTGATCGAGTACGGCCCGGGGATCGCCGCGGGGGTACCGGCGATCAAGTCGAAGAACGTGGACATCGCCAACACCGTGCTCGGGATCCACGGCGTGACCGTCGACCCGGCCTGGGGGCTGGACGGGCAGCGGACCGGCACCGCCAGCAGCGACCCGTTCGACACGCTGATCGGCGCGCTACAGCCGCGGGTCGACGAGACCGGAATCCCGTCCGGCGTACTCGGCTGGACTCACGCCACCCCCAGCGGGTGGAGCATCGACAACACCGGCATGGGTACGGGCGGCGTCACCGAATGGCGCGGCTGGTCGATGACCACCGACGACTTCTGGACGAAGACCCAGCGCGACCAGCAGCGGGAGAACAACGTACGGGCCCGCGGCGTGTTCGCCGTCGCCGACTCCGACGAGTGGTCCGACAAGGCCACCACAGGATCGTTCACCAGCGCATTGGTATCGCCCGGGTACGACGTGTCGCGCGCCCGTACCGTCGCGGTGTCGTTCGGGTCGCACTACTTGAAGGAAGGCAACGAGACCGCGACCGTGACGGTGTCCTTCGACGGCGGCGCCGAGTCGGTGGTGCTGAAATACACCGGCGACGCGATCGCGAAGCTGGAGAAGCTGGCGGTCAACGTGCCCTCCGGCGCGTCGCGCATGGTCGTCCGGTGGCGCCTCTCCCACGGCGTCAACAACTGGTACTGGGCCGTCGATAACCCGTCGGCCGCAGTCATCCGTACCCGCTGAAATGGTTGATCTTGGGGTTTTGGTTGCCGGGAGTACGTTCTGACCAGCCAGAACCCCAAGATCACAGTCAGCGTTTGCGGGTCTTTCCGGTTGCGGTGCCCGAGTACGGCGAGCAGGCGCTGGCGACGCACGCTCTGACCCGGTACGTGTACTGGGTGTTGCGCGCCAACCCGCTGTCGGTGTAAGTGGTCACGTCGTGTCCGACCCGCGCCACCTCCGCGAAGCTGGTGCAGCCGACGCCGAGGCAGCGTTCGATCGCGAAGCTGTCCTCCGTACCGGCGTTGTCCTGCCAGGTGAGCCGGACCTGGCTGGCCGAGATCCCGGTGGCGGTCAGGCCGCTGGGCGCCAGCAGCGCGGGGGCGGCGCCGGCGGCGAACCGGAGGAGCACGATGTCGTCGGCGGTGCCGCGGGACGAGAGGTAGTTGTTCCACGACGTACCGACCACGATCGCCTCATCCGCGGCGTCCACCGCGAGGCCGGCGACAACGTCGTCGCCACCGACCGGGCCGTTGAACCGGTGCCGCCACAGCTCGGTGCCGCCGGCGGCGTACCGGATGGTGGCGTAGTCGTCGTTGTGTACGAAGACGTCCCGGATGGTCGCCGCCAGGGTGACCGCGCCGGTGGAGTCGGCGGCGATGTGCAGCCCGGTCAGCACGTCTTCGGCGGCGACGCTGAGCGGGGTCGACCAGAGCCGCGCGCCCGCGGCGGAGTACCGCGACACGGCGCCGGAGCGGTTGCCGTCGATATCGACGAGGAATCCGGCGGTCACCAGGTCGCCGGACGGGTTCAGGTCGACCGCGTCGCCGCCGTCCCGGATGGTCTGCAGCAGGGTGCCGGCCGCGTCGTACCGCAGGGTGACCGGGTTCGGGACCGCGTACGGGCTGGCGGTCTCCTGGACGATGCCGGTGATCGCGATCCGGCCGGCGGCGTCCACGTCCAGGTCCTGCGGCAGCTCGTGGCTGAGCGCGGTGTCGGTGAAGCTGCGCTGCCAGGCCACGCCCCCGTCCGGGCGGTACGCCACCGTGTCCAGGTCGTTGGTCAGCTCGTCGGCGCGCTTGGCGAAGCCGGTGACGACCAAGGTGCCGGACGGGCTGAGCGCCATGTCGGCCACCCGGTCGTCGGTGGTGCCGGGCGCACTGTGGGTACGCGACCACGCCAGCTCGCCCGACGCCCGGTACTTGCGGACCAGCCAGTCGTACGCCTGGCCGTTGTTCTGCCCGTACGTGAAGCCGCCGACGTACACGTCGCCGGCGGGGTCGACCGCGACCTCGCTGGCGACGTCGTAGCCCTGCGCCGGGCCGTCGATCCGGTGCGCCCAGCGTTGCGTACCGTCCGACCCGAAGCCGACCACCAGCGCATCGATGTTGGCGCCGAAGATCGCGCCGTCGCTGGTCCAGCCGGCGGCGTACACGTTGCCGTCGTCGCCGACCGCGACCGCGAACCCGCGCCCGCCGACGCCGCCGGCGGAGCCGTTGTAGCGGGCGACCCACTGCACAGCGCCCGTCGGGCTCAGTTTCACGACCGCGAGCCCGGCGCCGCTCGCCCCGTCCACCGCGCCGGCGACGTACACGTTGCGGGCGGCGTCGACGGTGACGGCGCTCGCCTGGTCGTACCCCCCGCCGTGGAATCGGACCAGCTGCGGCGCGTCAGCGGCGGCAGCCGCGGAGGAGGGCAGCAGGCCGCCCACCAGGATCCCCGTGGCCAGGAACATTCCGGGTGTACGGCGCATCGCGACCACCTCAGAAGCATCGACGTCTTCAGGTAGTACGGACGCCGGAGCGGCCCAGATTGCGCGGCCGTCAAGAACGTTTCAGCTCGGCGGAGAGCACCACCCGGCCGGTGTCGTCGAGCACCAGTACCAGCGCGACCTCGTGCACCGGCAGCGCGATCGCGCCGCCCCAGCCGCGCCGTCCGGTCATGTCCACGGCGTCGTCCACCGGCTGGCCGGCGCCGCCCCTGGTGACCAGCTCGATGTCGTACCGCCCGGGTGGCAGCGGCCGGTCCAGCGACAGGTAGAGCCAGGGCGGATCTCCCTGGTACGCGAACAGCGCGCCGCGCCGGGCGCCGGCCGGGTCGCGTACCGGGAAGGCGACGAAGTATTCGCCGTCGGCGGTCGCCAGGGTCTGCCGCAGCCCGGAAGCCACCCGGCGGTCCTCGGCGCCGGCCCACCACACGACGCCGGCGGCCAGCGCGGCGACCAGCACGAACACCACGGCGAGCCGCAGCGCGCGTACCAACCTGGTGCGGGTGGGTGCTCTGGCGGTGCCGGAAGCGGTGGCCGGCTGGTCGGCGGGCGCCGCCTCATCGGCGGGGGTCGGC
Source organism: Micromonosporaceae bacterium (assembly GCA_050701635.1). Lineage (GTDB taxonomy): Bacteria > Actinomycetota > Actinomycetes > Mycobacteriales > Micromonosporaceae > WHSM01. The sequence continues at coordinate 5,068 of JBOGDF010000118.1, forward strand.
CGGTGGGCGGCGGGGGTCGGCTGGTCGGCGGCGACCGCCGCGATCACCGCGGACTCGAAGCCCGACGGCGGCTCCACCGGCGGCACCAGCGCCAGGATGTCGTCGGAGAGCCCGGACAGCTCGGTCAGGTGGGTACGGCACTGCGGGCAGCCGGTGACGTGTGCCAGCACCCGCGCCTGGTCCTCGATCGGGGCGATGCCGAGCGCCACCTCCGGCATCAGCTGCCGCAGCTCACCGCACACCGGCTCATTCATCGGGCACCTCGAGGCTGGTACGCAGCTTCAGCAGCGCGGTACGGATCCGGGTCTTCACGGTCCCCAGCGGTACGTCGTCCAGCTCACCGATCTCCTTCGCAGTCAGCCCGTTGAACACCGCGAGCAGCAGGCACCGGCGCTGGTCGGACGGCAGCTCGCCGAGCGCGTCCCGGAGCCGGTTCAGCTCCCCCGCGGTGGTGATGTCCTCGCCCGGCACCGGGTCGGTGCTGGGCGCCCGCAGTGAAGTGAAGAGCACCGGGTCCACCGGGATCGCGCGGCGCAGCCGTACCGCGTCGACCGCCAGGTTGCGGGTGATGGTGAGCAGCCAAGTAGCGACGCTGCCGCGCCGCCGGTCGAACACCGCCGCGTGCCGCCAGGCCCGCACGAACGCCTCCTGTGCCACCTCGTTCGCCGCGTCCGGGTCGGCGAGAATCGCGTACGCCAGCCCGAACACCCGTCCCTGGAACCGCCGTACGAAGGCGGCTGCCAGATCCGGCTCGGCCGAGGCCAGGCCGGCCAGCAGCGACTCGTCCGACAGCCCCACGTAGTTGGTACGCATCAGGCCCGCTCCGGGATTGCGCCACGCATCCGCGAAGCCCCGCCGCCAGTCAACGGCGGCGCGGCTTGACCAGGGTCGCCAGCAGGCGATCTCGTACGTACGGGTCCAGGCTCGCGATCTCCTCCGGACTCAGCTTGCCGGCGAGCCCGGCGACCGTACGCCATTGGTCCAGCGCGGCCCGGCAGCCGGGACACCCCTCGAGATGCGCGTCGACCTGCCGCTTCACGTCGTCGGTCAGGGCACCGTCGAGGTACGCCGTCAGCAGCTCGACTACGTCGACGCATCGCTGATCGGTTGGCTCGGGCTTGTCGGCCATGCGGTCCTCCCTTCGAAGAATCGCTCCAGCCGGGTACGGATCAGACCTCGCGCCTGGTGGAGCCGGGCTCGCTCGTCCTCGGGGGTGATCCCGAGTGCGCGCTGTACCTCGGCCGGGGTGGCTCCCTCGACGTCACGCAGCACGATTACTGACCGCCATTCCGCCGGCATCTCGACGATAGCCGTACGCAACTCGCCGAGGGCCTCGTCGCTGTCCACCCGGATGCCGGCGTCCTCCCAGGCGAGTGGCGGCGCCGACCAGTGGCCCGGCCACTGCGGATCGTCGTCCGGCAGGAAGCGGTCCACCGCGAAGGTCGGCGCGGCTTCCAGGGCCGCAGCGGGCGGCCGTGCTGGCACCGCTGCCGGTTCTCGCGCGGGCAGCACAACGATGATCAGGGCGGCGGTGGCGACCGCGATCGCCACCAGCAACCACCCCGCGTTGGAGATCCCCGCCCGGTTGCTGACGTACCCCATGACCAGCGCGAACGGTACGAACGTGAGCCAGGTGAGGGTCCCCACGCCGGATGCCACGCTGGCCCGGATCGACGACGGCACCGCGTCGTGCATGCGCCGCAGTACGGGGATGCTCACCGCCACCACCAGCAAGGTCAACAGGACCTGGGCCGCCACCACCACCAGCGCGGCGCGGCTGACCGCCAGCACCACGCAGCACGCCACGATCACGACCCCCAGCACCACCGCGGCCGATCGCCGGGCGAACCACGGGCGCGCTCCGAGCAGGCCCCCGAGACCGAGCGCGGAGGTCAGCCCAGCCCAGTGCGGGCCGTACAGGAACGCGGGCACGGCGAGCGCGACCAACCAGAGCGGGCCGAACTCCAGCATCCCCTGCATCAACAGGGCGCCCGCCACGGTCACCGCCACCACCGCACGCAGCCGACCGGGTTGCAGGATCGTGCGGTACGTCGTCCGCAACTGGCGGCGCAGTGGTTCGGCTTCCTCCGCCTGGTGCAGCCGCGGCTCCTTGAAGGCGATCAAGGCGAAGCACGCACCGAGCAGCAGCGGCGCGGTCAGGAAGTACGTCACCGGCAGCGGCGCGAACTCCGCGATCAGCCCGCCGAGCAGCGCGCTCGCCACCAGGGCGATGCTCTCGACGAGCCGGACTCGCCCGATGGTCCGCTCGAACCCGTCGCTGTCGCCCGTCTCCTCCAGCACCGTGTCGTACACGATCGACTCCAAGGTGCCCGACTGCATGGCGAAGAAGACGCCGAGGAACACCGCGACGACCATGTAGGTCGCTACGTTCTGGCTCAGGCCGCCGATGATGACGCTGAGAATCGCGGCGACGATCGCCAGGCCCAGCACGCCGCGCCGGCTCCAGCGATCGGCGAGCACCCCTGACGGCACCTCGAAGATCGGCACCACTATCGCGTACGCCGCCGCCATCACGCCCACGCTGGCGGCGTCGAAGCCGATGCTGGTCATGAAGAGCTTCTCGATCGGCACCCAGAGCGCGAGGTTCTGCAGGAAGGCCGCCGCGTACAGGGGAGCCAACCGGCGCGTCAGACTCCTGCTCGCTGGCCGCATGGCGTCCCTCCCCTCCTGCGTGAGGATAAGGCCGGGCAGCCGTTCCGGGGTGCCGCCCGCGGCCGTTCCGGGCGGCCGCCCGCAGCCGTTCCGGCGGGCCGTCCGCAGCCGTTCCGGGTCGGCCCGGAAGCACTGTTAGGAGTCTTGACTGTTTGGTCCGGTGCTTCTACCGTGGCTCCAGCACGAATCGTCGCAAAGCGCACGCTGGACCTGGGGAGGCACCCGTGGCGCTCACCTTCCGTACGACACTCGGCTGCGCGGGCGTGGTCGCCGCTCTGCTGCTGACCGCGCCCCCCGCCGGCGCGGCCGGCACCTGGCAGGCGGCCGGCACCTGGCAGACCGTCGGCTCCGACCGCGCCCGGCCGTACGACGAGGGCCAGGGGCTGGCCACCATCGAGCGCAACGGCGGCACCGAGATCAGGTACACCGGCTGGACCACGATCCCGAGCGACGTGTGGAACCGGGGCTGGAACCACGTCGGCGACCCGGACTCGGTGGCGGGCTGGTACATCGAGCCGTACCAGCGGGACGAAGCGACGGCGAAGATGTTCCGGGTGCAGGCGCCCGACGGCAGCTGGGCGGAGTACGTACACGCGCTGCCGTCCTGGGAGGCCCGGGAGAACTCGTTCGTGGCGATCGCTCCCGCCGGGGGCTGGATGCTCTCCGGCGAGTGGGGCACCCGGGACCGGTTCATCGGCTACCCGACGCCCGGCCTCAACCCGGGCACCTCACCCGGCCGGGACCTGCCGTACGGCTTCACGCTGCGACTGGACCGCCCGGTACGCGACATCCAGGGCTGCGACTTCTACTCGGCGACCGTACTGCTGTGCTCTTCTGACGACCCCGCCGGCGAGCTGTACGGCGTCACCAAGCCGCTGCTGCAGGTGGTCCTGGAGCGGCCACTCGACGGCGGCGACGTCACCGGACACGTCACCGCGCTACGCCAACTCCCGCTGCGGAGCGGCTGCTCCGGCAACTTCGAGGCCGAAGGCATCGACTTTCACCCCGACCGCACGTTGCGGGTGATCGTGCTCTCCCCCGGGATGTGCCTGCTCTGGGGCAGCAAGACCTGGCGCCTCCGGGAAAGCTAGCCGCCCGCGCCGGTGCCGCCGCGCCGCGCGCTCACGCCGCCACGCGGCGTTACGCCGCCACGCGGCCAGCGGCGATCAGGCGGGCCAGCGCGGCCCGGCCCTGCGCGATCACCGCGGCGAGCTGCTCGACGTGCTCGGGTGAGGCGTCGACCAGGGGTGGGCGTACCGGGCCCATCGCCAGGCCGGCGAGCCGGGCGCCGGCCTTGACCAGCGCGACGGCGTACCCGGGGACCTGGTCGCGCAGCGCGACGAACGGCAGGTAGAACTCGGCGAGCAGGGTCTGCGTGGTCGCAGTGTCCCCGGCGGTCACCGCCCGGTAGAACGCGGTCGCGATGTCGGGTACGAAACACAGCACCGCCGACGAGTAGCTGTCCACCCCGATCGCCCGGTACGCCGCTACCGACAGCTCCGCCGTCGGCAGCCCGTTGAGAAAGCCGAACTCGGCCGCCCTCGGGTGGCCGCTGGTGCGTACCGCGGTGACGATCCGCTGCAACTCGGAGACGTCGCCGTGGCCGTCCTTGATCCCGGCGACGGTGCCGATGTCCAGCAGCGCCACCGCCGACGCCGGGTCGAGCACCGCGTTCGCCCGCTGGTAGACCGCGATCGGCAGCTCCACCGCGGCGGCGACCTGCCGTACGTGCCGTACCAACCCTTGAGGGGTGCAGCCGACCAGGTACGGCGGGAGCAGCAGCAGCCCGTCGGCGCCCGCCTCGGCCGCGGCGACGGCGAACTCGCGGGCGATCTGCGGACCGCCGCCCGCGCCGGCGAACACCGGGAGCCGGCCGGCGGCGACCCGTACCGCGGTGGCCACCAGGTCGCGGTGTTCGGCGAGGCCGAGCCCGGAGAACTCGCCGGTGCCGCAGGCCACGAACAGCGCCGACGGCCCGGCCGCGATCTGCTGTTCGAGATGCTCGGCGTACGCCGTGAGTTCGATGCTGTCTGCTTCGGAGAACGGGGTCAGCGGGAACGAGAGCAGTCCCTGTAGGCGCATCGGCTTCCTTGTCTGGTCGGGTACGCGGTCAGCTCGGGCCAGCTCGCCGGCTCGGGCCAGCCCCGCCGGCTCGGGCCAGCCGCGCCGGCACGGGTCAGCCTTTGACGGCGCCGGCGGTGAGTCCCTTCATGAACTGGCGTTGCATGGCGAGGAAGGCGAGTACGGACGGCAGCAGCGCCAGCAGCGCGGCGGCGAGCAGCGCGCCGGTACCGACCTGGTCGTCGTTGCGGAGGGTACGCAGCGCGAGCGGGAGCGTGAACTGACCGGCGTCCTGGGCGACCAGCAGCGGCAGCATGTACTGGTCCCAGATCATGGTGAAGCCGAAGATCCCGATCACGCCGAGCGCGGGGCGGGTCAGCGGCAGCACGACCGACCAGAAGATCCGCAGGTCGCCGGCGCCGTCGATGCGCGCCGCCTCCTCCAGCTCGACCGGAATCTCCTTCATGAACTCGGCCATCACCAGGATCGAGAACGCCCACGCGCCGACCGGCACGATCATCCCGACCAGGGTGCCGATCAGGTTGACGTGGATCAGCGGTACGTCGGCCAGCACGATCGAGAGCGGGATCGCGAGCACCTCTTCCGGCAGCATCATCGTGGACAGGATCAGCAGGAAGATCAGCCGCATTCCCGGGAAGCGCTTGCGGGCCAGGGCGTACGCCGCGGAGACACTGACCACGATCTGCAGCAGCAGCCCGCCGCCGACCACGATGAACGAGTTGAGGAGGTAGTGCAGCACGTCGCGTTCGATCGCGACGACGAAGTTGTCCAGGGTGAACTCGCTGGGGATCAGGCTCAGCCGGCTCGGGTCCGGCACCCGGCTGAACGCGCCGATCAGCAGCGCCAGCAGCGGGCCGGCGAACACCACCGCGAGCACGGCGTACAGAACGAGCCGGCCGAGCCGGCCCCACGGTCCGGACAGCGTCGTGAAGCCGAGCGCGGATTCCCGGCGGCTCATCGCGTGGCTCCTCTCTGCGGGCTCGCGGCTCTGCGGTCGCGGGCCTCAGCGCGGGCGCGTACCGCCTGCACCGCGAGGGTGAGCGCGACGGTCGCGGCGAGCAGCACCACGGATCCGGCGGCGGCCACCCCGAGCTCGTTGCGTTCCAGGCCGAGCTTGTAGATCAGCGTCATCAGCACCTCGGTGGAGCCGTTCGGCCCGCCGTTGGTGAGCAGGAAGATCTCGGTGAACACCCGCAGCCCGCGGATCGCGGCGAGCGTGATCAGGATCGCGAACACCGGCCGCAGCGCCGGGAACGTCACGTGCCACAGCCGCTGCCGGACGCTGGCGCCGTCCACGTCGGCCGCCTCGTACATGGTGCGGTCCACGCCCGCCAAACCCGCCAAGAAGATCATCATGTCGTACGGGGCGCCGCGCCAGATCCCGACCGCCATCACCGACGCGAGCGAGCTGTCGGGGTCGTTGAGAAACTGCGACGGGCCGAGCCCGAGCCAGCCGATGACGCTGTTCACCATGCCGTCCGGGGCCGGGTAGTAGAGGATCCGCCATACCTCGGCGACCACCGCCATCGCGACCACCGTCGGCAGGAAGACCGCGGTGCGTACCAGCCAAAGATGTTTTGCGGCGCCCTCCAGCAGCAACGCCAGGACCAGCCCCAGCACGATCGAACCGACGGTCTGCCCGACCGCCAGCACCACGGTCTGCTTGATCGCGGTCAGAAAGGCCTCGTCGGTGACCACCCGGCGGTAGTTCTCGCCGCCGACCCAACGGTCACCGAGGTACGGGCGTACGTCGTGGAAGCTCATCTGGATCGCCCGCACCATCGGTACGAACTTGAACACCGCGAACAGCACCAGCGCCGGGGCCAGGAACAGCCAGGCGATCAGGTGGACCCGCCAGCGACGCAACCGCCGCGCCCACGCCGTGCCGGCCCGGGGACTCCGGGCCGGCACAGTGTTCCTGCTGGTGGCAGGAGGCGCGACGGTTGCGGTCACGCCGCTACCCCCTGCCGGTCCAGCTCCGCGGCGAAGGTCTCGGCGAGCTTGTCCAGCTCGGCCTTGGGGTTCGAGCCGCAGTCCGCGACGATGCCGTTGAGCGCCTCCGCGGCGCTCTGCCGGAACGGCGTCCAGTCCGGTACGGCGGGGGTGTAGCGGCCCGCGTCCCGGTAGACGTCGTCGAAGATCTTCCAACGCTCGTCGGTACGTACGTCCGCCAGCTTGACCCCGGTGTTCACCGGCAGCCGGACGATGTTGCCGTCGGTGTCGCCGGCCATCCCGAGAGTCTGGCCGTCCGCCGAGATCGCGTACTCGGCGAACTTGTCCTGGCCGGCCTGGTTCTTCGAGCCGGCCATCAGGTAGACGTTCTCGCCCTCGGCGAGCGAGGCGGCCGAGCCACCCGGTCCGGCCGGCGGCGGCACGATCTCGTACTTGTCCTTGCCCAGGCTGCCGTCGAACCGGGCCAGGTTGTACGGGCCGGTGAGGTAGATCCCGGCCTTTCCGGTCTCGAACAGCGGGTGCGCCTGGGTGGTCTCCATCGTGACCGCGCCGGGCGCCACCGTCTTCGCGTCACAGAACTGCGCCTTCAGCCACGACACCGCCGAGACCGAGCTGGGGCTGGCGATCGCCGGGGAGAACTTGCGGTCCCGCTCGGTCAGGAAGTCGCCGCCGCCGGCCCACAGGAAGCTGCTGAAGTACCAGGCCATGTAGCCGCGCTTGGTGGAGCCGGGGATCACGTACCCGTACGTGTCGTGCTTCCCGTTGCCGTCGGGGTCCTTCCGGGTGAACGCGGACGCGAGTGCATCGAGGTCTGCCCAGCTGGCCGGCGGCTCGGCGCCGACCTTCTCCCGCCAGTCCTTGCGGATGAACAGCGCGAACGCCTGCGCCGAGAACGGAGCGCCGTAGTACTTCCCGTCCGCGCCCTTGGCGGCCTCCCAGGACAGGTCGGTGAGCGCGTCCTGGCCCTTGACGGTGTCCCGGTCGACCTCGCGGACGAGGCCCTGCTTGACCAGCGTGCCGAGCTGGCCGGTGTCGTTGATGACGATGTCGGGGAGCTTCTTGCCGGCCGCCGCCTGCTGCAGCTTGGTCTCGAAGTCCTCGAAGACCGCGGTGACCGTCGTCTTGACCCCGGTCTGCTTGGTAAACGCCGCCGCCAGCTCCTTGGTGGTCTTCTCGGAGTTGGAGCCGGGGGGTTTGCGGATCCAGATCTCCAGCGGTGCCTTCGAGTCCTGGTCCGGTGCGGTCGAGTTGCCACACGCGGCGGCGGCGAAGCCGGTCGCCGCGATGGTGAACAGCGCGATCAGTCTCGTAGCGCGTCTCGGGGATGTCACGCTCTTACTCCTGTCTACATATGTAGATGGAATCCTAGAATGTGTTGCGTGCGCAGGGACAAGGTAACGGTCGCTATGATGACGGTCAACACCCTGGAAACATTTGACCCTCAAGGTGGCCTCCATGCCCCGCCCCACGTCTCGCCAGCCGTCCGACACCTCACCGGTCAAGTCGGCCGAGCGCACCGTCCGCATCCTGGAGACGCTCGCCGCATCCCCCTCCCGCCTCACCATCGGCGAGCTGCAGGAGCGCATGGGCTACCCGCGCTCCAGCCTGCACGCGCTGATCCGTACGCTCCGCGAGCTGAAGTGGGTGGAGGCGGACGAGACCGGTACGGCGTTCGGAGTCGGGCCGCACGCGCTGCTCTCCGGTACGGCGTACCTGGACCGGGACCCGGCGCTGCCGTACGCGTACGAGGCGATGGAGGATCTGCGTGCCGAGGTCGACTACACCATCCACTACGCGCGCCGTGACACCGCCGACGTGCTCTACCTGGCCAGCCGGGAGTCCCGGGACTCGGTACGCGTGGTGTCCCGGGTCGGCCGCCGGCTGCCCGCGCACCTGACCGCGCTCGGCCAGGCGCTGCTCGCCCAGCTCACCCGTGCCGAGATCGACGCGGTGCTGCCGGCCACGCTGGAGGCGTACACCCCGAACACCATCACCGACAAGGACGCGCTGTACGCCGAGCTGGAAGCCGTACGCAACCGCGGCTGGGCGTACGAGCGGGAGCAGGGCACCGAGGGCGTCGCCTGTGTCGCCGCCGCCGTGGACTACCGGATTCCGGCCACCGACGCGATCAGCTGCTCGATGCCGGCGCACCTGGTGAACGACGAGGAGCTGGACCGGGTGGCGAAGGCGCTGGTCGCGCACACCCAGCGGCTCGGCGCCACACTGCGCCTGCACGGCATCCGCTAGCGCCCCCGGCCGTCAGCCAGCAGAGCAAAGCCCCACCACACCGACCAACCAGCGGGAGCAAAGCCCCGCCACATACGTGGCACCGCCTTCGGCTAAACCTGGGCATAAGTGGGCATAGCGTCGTACACATATATGGACACCGTGTCAAATGTTGTCAGGGTGTTGACTGGCTGTTTTCGAGTCAGTTAACTGCCGACACGAAAGCCGCATTTCACGGCGGCGCCCGCCATCCCCTGGGGAGGCCACGGTGTTCCACCCACCCGTACCCCGCCACCGGCCACTGGTCATCGGCACCCTGGTCGCCCTGGCCGCGCTCGGAGCGCCCACCGCCCTGGCGGCGCTGCCGTCCGGCGGCCCGGCGCCGATC
>JBOGDF010000119.1:0-12500 GCA_050701635.1 Micromonosporaceae bacterium
GCGCTGACCCGGCTGGCCGCGGAGCGTACGCCCCCGGGCGACGGGGCGCGGATCACCGCCCGGCTGCTGGCCTCCGCGCGGCTGGCGCGCACCGCGGGGCTGCCGATCGAGTCCCGGGAGGCGGCGGAGGCGGCGCTGACCGGTGCCGCGTCCCGCGAGACCCGGGTCGAAGCGCGGCTGCTGCTGGTGGAGCTGGCCGGCGACGACCTGTCCGGCATCGAACCGCTGCTGGAGGCGGCGTACGCCGACGCCAAGGGCCTGCCGGCGCTGGAGTCCAAGGTCCACCTGCGGCGCGCCGCGAAGGCGGAGTACGACGGCGACTTCGACGCGGTGATCGCCGAGGCGTCGCGGGCCCGCGATCTGGCCGAGGCCAGCGGCGACACCGAGCAGGTGATCTCGGCGCTGACCTGGATCGCGTCGGTGCAGGGAGCGCTGGGCGACCCGCAGGCCGACGAGCTGCACCGGCGGGCGTGGGAGCTGACCCGGGGCCTGGCGCTGACCCCACCGGTGGTCGAGGCGCGGCAGCTGTGGGCGATGACGTTGCTGTTCAACGGTGACGTGACCGGTGCGTTGCGGGAGATCGTCCCACTGCGGGCCGCGGTGGAGCGCGAGGGCACGCTGCGGGAGCTGTCCCGGGTGCTGATCTCCTTCGCCGCGATCCACGCCCGCGCCGGCCGGGCGGCGACCGCGCTGGCCGCGGGCCGCCGGTGCGCCCAGCTGATCGAGGACGTGGAGACCACGCCGGGCTTCGGGCTGGTGGTCGGTGCGTTCATGGAGAGCCTGGGCGGGTCGGTCGACGTCGCGATGCGGTACGCCGAGCGCGCGATCGCCGCCACAGAGGACTCCGGCAACAACGAGCTGCTGCACCTGGCGCTGTTCACCGCCGGGCAGGTGCAGCTGCTCGGCGGCGACCCGGCGACCGCGGTGGATCTGTTCCGGCGGTCCCGGGCGATCGAGCTACGCCTCGGGTACGTGGATCCCGCGATCATCCTGTGGCACGCCGACTTCGCGGAGGCGCTGGTGGCGGCGGGCCACCGGCTGGAGGCCGCGGAGCTGATCGCCGACGTACGGGCCAAGGCCGAGCGGATGAACCGCCAGGTGGTGATGCTCGGGCTGGCGCGGGCCGAGGCGCTGGTGAACGCCGCCGGCGGGGACAGCCGTACCGCCGCCGACGAGCTGCGCCGCACCCTGGAGAAGCACGCGGAGCACCCGTACCCGCTGGACGTGGCGCGGACGTACCTGACGCTGGGGGTGCTGGAACGCCGGGCGCACCGGCGCAGCGCGGCGCGGGAGGCGCTCACCGAGGCGGAGACCCGCTTCGGGGCGGCCGCGGCGATGCCCTGGGTGTCGGTGGTACGCGCCGAGCTGGCCCGGCTCGACGGTGGCCGCGCGGGCGGCGAGCTGAGCGACACCGAGCAGCGGATCGTGGAGCTGGTACGCGCCGGCGCCACCAACCGGGAGATCGCCGGCACGCTGTTCCTGTCGGTGAAGGCGGTGGAGGCGAACCTGACCCGGCTGTACCGCCGGCTCGGGGTGCGCAACCGTACCCAGCTGGTCCGCGCCCTGGACGGGACCGCGCCGGCGAGTGAATGAATCGTGATACAGTCTCACGCATAAGCATGCGTGAGGAGATCGATCGTGGGAGTACGGGTCGCCGTCGCCGGCGGCAGTGGCTACGCCGGCGGCGAGCTGCTGCGGCTGCTGGCCGGACACCCGGAGCTCGACCTGGCGGTGGTCACCGGCCACAGCAGCGCGGGGGAGCCGGTCACTGGCTCGCATCCGCAGCTGCGCTCGCTGGCCGGGGCGAGGTTCGCGGCCACCACGGTTGACGCGCTCGCCGACGCCGACCTGGTGTTCCTCGCACTGCCGCACGGCGAATCCGCGGCGCTCGCCGCGCAGCTCCCGTCCGACCTGCCGATCGTGGACCTGGGTGCCGACCACCGGCTCACCGACGCGGGCGCGTGGCAGCGCTACTACGGCGGCCCGTACGCCGGCGCCTGGACGTACGGCCTTCCGGAGCTGCCGGGTCAGCGGGACCGGATCGCGGCCGCCACCCGGGTCGCCGCGACCGGCTGCTACGTGGTCGCCACCACACTCGCCCTGGCGCCGCTGATCTCCGCGGGGCTGGTCAGCCCGGACGACGTGGTCGTGGTCGCGGCGTCGGGTACGTCGGGCGCGGGCCGGTCGGCGAAGCCGCACCTGCTCGGCAGCGAGGTGATGGGTGATCTCACCGGCTACAAGGTCGGCCGGCACCAGCACACCCCTGAGATGAAGCAGGCCACCGGCGCGCGTTCGCTGTCCTTCACGCCGGTGTTGGCGCCGATGCCGCGCGGCATCCTCGCCACGGTCACCGCCCGTCCCGGGTCGGCCCCGGTTTCCGAGGACGACGTGCGGTCGGCCTTGGCGTCGGCGTACCACCGGGAGCCCTTCGTGCATTTGCTGGAGGCCAGAGCCTGGCCGCGGACCGCGGCCACCTACGGCTCCAACTCCTGCCACCTGCAGGCGACCGTGGACGCGGACAGCGGGCGGATCGTGGTGCAGAGCGCGATCGACAACCTGGGCAAGGGCGCGGCCGGGCAGGCCGTCCAGTGCGCCAACCTGATGCTCGGCCTGCCCGAGACCACCGGGCTGGCGATCGACGGGGTGGCGCCGTGATGCCGAAGGGATTCCGAGCCGCGGGCGTTGCGGCGGGGCTGAAGAGCAGTGGCGGCAAGGACGTCGCGCTGATCGTCAACGACGGGCCGTACGACGCCGCCGCGGCGGTGTTCACCTCCAACCGGTGCAAGGCGAACCCGGTGCTGTGGAGCGAGCGGGTGATCGCCGACGGGCGGGTGAAGGCGGTCGTGGTCAACTCCGCGGGGGCCAACTGCTACACCGGGCCGGAAGGTTTCCAGACCACCCACGCCACCGCCGAGCGGGTGGCCGCCGCGCTCGGCGTGGGCGCAGGCGACGTACTGGTGTGTTCCACCGGGCTGATCGGGGAGCAGCTGCGGCGGGATCCGCTGCTGGCCGGCGTGGCTGCGGCGGCGGGCGCGCTCTCCGCCGATGGTGAGGCCGACGCCGCCGAGGCGATCATGACCACCGACACGAAGCCGAAGCGGGCGGTGGTGCACGGCGACGGCTGGTCGGTGAGCGGGATCGCGAAGGGCGCCGGGATGCTGGCGCCGGCGCTGGCCACCATGCTGGTGGTGTTCACCACCGACGCCGCCGTGGACGCCGCGACCTGCGACACCGCGCTGCGGGACGCCTGCCGGGTGACGTTCGACCGGCTCGACTCCGACGGCTGCCAGTCGACCAACGACACCGTCGCCCTGCTCGCCTCCGGCGCCAGTGGCGTGACACCCGACCCGGCGGCGTTCACCGACGCGGTCACGGCGCTCTGCCACGACCTCGCGATGCAGCTGCTCGCCGACGCCGAAGGCTCCGCCCACGACATCACGATCGAGGTGGTCGGCGCCGCCGCCGAGCCCGAGGCGGTCGAGGTGGCGCGCGCGGTCGCCCGCAGCTCGCTGTTCAAGTGCGCGGTGTACGGCAACGACCCGAACTGGGGCCGGGTGCTCGCCGCCGCCGGCACCACCACCGCGACCTTCCAGCCGCACGCCATCGACGTGGTGTTCAACGGGATCCAGGTGTGCCGCGCGGGACAGCCGTACGAGCCGCGGGAGAAGGTCCGGTTCGACGGGCGCGCGGTGCACGTGACCGTGGATCTGCACGCCGGGGACGCCGCGGCGACCATCTGGACCAACGACCTCACCGAGGCGTACGTCCACGAGAATTCGGCGTACGCGACATGACCGGCACACTGTCCCGCGACCACCAGCAGGCGCAGGCCAAGGCCGCCACGCTGATCGAGGCGCTGCCGTGGCTGAGCCGCTTCCACGGCGCCACCGTGGTGGTCAAGTACGGCGGCAACGCGATGACCGAGCCCACGCTGCGGGCCGCGTTCGCCGCGGACATGGTCTTCCTCCGGTACGCCGGCCTCAAGCCGGTCGTGGTGCACGGCGGCGGCCCTCAGATCGGCGCGATGCTGGCCCGGCTCGGCATCGACAGCGAGTTCAAGGGCGGGCTGCGGGTCACCGACGCCGAGACCGCCGACGTGGTACGGATGGTCCTCGTCGGTCAGGTCGGGCGCGAGCTGGTCGGGCTGATCAACGAGCATGGCCCGTACGCCGTCGGGATGTCCGGCGAGGACGCGCACCTGTTCACCGCGATCCGGCGCCCGGCGATCGTGGACGGCGAGCCGGTCGACATCGGGCTGGTCGGCGACGTGGCCGAGGTCAACCCGAGGGCCGTCACCGACCTGATCGCCGCCGGCCGGATCCCGGTGATCTCCACCGTGGCGCCCGACGCCGACGGTGTGGTGCACAACCTCAACGCCGACACCGCCGCCTCCGCGCTCGCGGTCGCGCTGCGGGCGCAGAAGCTCGTCGTCCTCACCGACGTGGAAGGCCTGTACGCCGACTGGCCCGACACCGACAGCCTGCTCTCCGAGATCAGCGCCGACGCGCTGGCCGGACTGCTGCCGAGCCTGGCCGCCGGCATGATCCCGAAGATGGAGGCGTGCCTGCGCGCGGTACGCGGCGGCGTACCGCAGGCGCACGTGATCGACGGCCGGGTGGCGCATTCGCTGCTGCTGGAGGTCTTCACCGACGAAGGGTTCGGAACCATGGTGGTGCCGTCGTGAGCGCGACCCGGCCCGGCATCGGCGAGCGGTGGAGCACCGCGCTGATGCACACGTACCCGGTGCCCCCACTGGCCCTGGTACGCGGCGAGGGCGCGGTCGTCACCGACGACGCCGGCCGCCGTTACCTCGACCTGTACGGCGGCATCGCCGTCAACGCCCTCGGCCACGCCCACCCGGCGGTGGTCGAGGCGGTGTCCACCCAGATCGCCACGCTCGGCCACGTCTCCAACCTGATCGCCTCCGAGCCCGCCGCCGCGCTCGCCGAGCGGCTGCTCGGGGCCGCCGGCGCGCCGGGACGGGTGTTCTTCACCAACTCCGGCGCCGAGGCGAACGAGGCGGCGTTCAAGCTGTCGCGGCGTACCGGCCGGCGGCATGTGGTGGCCACCGACGGCGGCTTCCACGGCCGCACCATGGGCGCGCTGGCGCTCACCGGGCAGCCGGCGAAGGCGGAGCCGTTCCGCCCGCTGCCCGGCGACGTCACGCACGTCCCGTACGGCGACATCGGGGCGCTCGCCGGCGCGGTCAGCCAGGACACCGCGATGGTGATCCTGGAGCCGATCCAGGGTGAGAACGGCATCGTGGTGCCGCCGCCCGGCTACCTCGCCGCAGCCCGCGCCGTCACCGAGGAGCAGGGCGTGCTGCTGGTGCTGGACGAGGTGCAGACCGGGATCGGGCGTACCGGCCACTGGTACGCCTACCAGGCCGACGGCATCCAGCCCGACGTGATCACGCTCGCCAAGGGGCTCGGTGGCGGGTTGCCGATCGGGGCCTGCGTCGGGTTCGGCCCGGCCGCCGACCTGCTCGACGTCGGGATGCACGGGACTACCTTCGGCGGCAACCCGGTGTGCTGCGCCGCCGCGCTTGCCGTACTCGACACCATCGAGTCGGACGGCCTGCTCGGCCACGTGACGGCGCTCGGCCAGCGGATCCGGGACGGCATCGACGCTCTCGGCCACGGCCTGGTGGCGGAGGTACGCGGCGCCGGCCTGCTGCTCGGCGTGGTGCTCACCGCCCAGGTCGCCGCGCAGGTGGCGGTCGAGCTGCAGCAGGCCGGATTCCTGGTCAACCCGGTGCAGCCCGACGTGGTACGCCTCGCGCCGCCGCTGAACCTCACCGCCGAACAGGCCGACAGCTTCCTGGCCGCGCTACCCGCCGCGCTGGACAGCGCCCTGGACAGCTCCGCGCTCGACACCGCCGCCGGCCTGGAACGCCCCACGACGACAGGAGCCGCACTGTGAGCCACGCCGTGACGTACGCGTCGGGGAGCCCGGCATGACCAGGCATTTCCTGCGGGACGACGACCTGTCGCCGGCCGAGCAGGCCGCGGTGCTCGAGCTCGCCGCCGAGCTGAAGCGCAAGCCGCTCGGCGCCCGGCCGCTCGACGGGCGGGCGGTCGCGCTGATCTTCGAGAAGCCGTCGCTGCGTACCCGGGTCTCGTTCGAGGTCGGGGTGTCCCAGCTCGGTGGCCAGCCGCTGGTGATCGACGCCCGCTCCACCCACTTCGGCCGGGGCGAGACGATCTCCGACGCCGCCCAGGTGCTCTCCCGGTACGTGGACGCGATCGTGATCCGTACCTTCTCCGACGTACGGCTCGCCGAGCTGGCGGGTGCCGCGACCGTACCGGTGGTGAACGCGCTCACCGACGGCTTCCACCCGTGCCAGCTGCTGGCCGATCTGCAGACCGCGAAGGAACGGCTCGGCGGGCTGGCGGGGCGCACCCTGAGCTACCTGGGCGACGCCGGCAACAACATGGCGCACTCGTACCTGCTGGCCGGGGCGACCGCCGGGATGCATGTGAGGGTCGCGGGTCCGGAAGGTTTCGCACCCGACCCGGCGGTGGTCTCGCGGGCGGCCGGGATCGCGGCCACTACCGGCGGTTCGGTCAGCGTCGGCAGCGACCCCTCCGAGGCGGCCAACCAGGCTCACGTACTCGCCACCGACACCTGGACCTCGATGAACAACGACGGCGACGGGCTGGATCGGCGTACCCCCTTCTGGCCTTTCCAGGTCAACGAGGCGCTGCTCGCCGCGGCGGACCCCACCGCGATCGTGCTGCACTGCCTGCCGGCGCACCGCGGTGAGGAGATCACCGACGCGGTGATGGACGGGCCGGCGAGCGCGGTGTTCGACCAGGCGGAGAACCGGCTGCACGCCCAGAAGGCGCTGCTCAGCTGGCTGCTGGGGGAGGGCCGATGACCCAGGTAACTCCCGTCACGAAGGCGGCCCGGCACGACCGGATCGTGCAGCTGGTACGCGATCACGCGGTGCGTTCCCAGACCGAGCTCGCCGAGCTGCTGCACGCCGACGGTGTCACCGTCACCCAGGCCACGCTCTCCCGGGATCTGGAAGAGCTGGGCGCGGTGAAGGTACGCGGCGCCGACGGCCCGGCCGCGTACGTGATCCCGGAGGACGGCATCCCGGCGCTGCGTACCGCCGAGCAGGGGCCGGCGCGGCTGCACCGGCTGCTCCGGGAGCTGCTCACCGGCGCCGACTACTCCGGCAACCTGGTGGTGCTCCGTACGCCTCCCGGCGCCGCCCAGTTCCTGGCCAGCGCGCTCGACCGCTCCGGGCTCGACGAGGTGGTCGGCACCATCGCCGGCGACGACACCATCCTCGTGGTCGCCCGACGAACCGACGGCGGCGCCGAGCTCGCTGCCAAGCTGCTCGCCGCCGCCGGCCGCGAAGAGCCGACCTGAACCCCACACCCGGACATCAAGGAGACAGACCCATGACCGAGCGGATCGTGCTCGCGTACTCCGGAGGCCTCGACACCTCCGTGGCGATCGGCTGGATCGCCGAACAGACCGGCGCCGAGGTGATCGCGGTCGCCGCCGACGTCGGCCAGAACGGCGAAGACCTCGAAGTGATCAAGCAGCGGGCGCTGGACTGCGGCGCCGTCGCCGCCGAGGTGGTGGACGCCCGCGAGGAGTTCGCCGCCGAATACTGCCTGCCGGCGCTGCGCGCCAACGCCCTCTACATGGACCGGTATCCGCTGGTCAGCGCGCTGTCCCGGCCGCTGATCGTGAAGCACCTGGTCGCCGCCGCCCGCAAGCACGACGCCACCCACGTGGCGCACGGCTGCACCGGCAAGGGCAACGACCAGGTGCGGTTCGAGGTCGGCACCGCCTCGCTCGCCCCCGAGCTGAAAGTCATCGCGCCGGTACGGGACTACGCCTGGACCCGGGAGAAGGCGATCGCGTACGCCGAGGAGAAGGGGCTGCCGATCGACGTGTCGCGCAAGTCCCCGTACTCGATCGACCAGAACCTGTGGGGCCGGGCCGTGGAGACCGGATTCCTGGAGGACATCTGGAACTCCCCGATCGAGGACCTGTACGAGTACACCGCCAACCCCGCCGAGCCCCGGGATCCCGACGAGGTCACGATCACGTTCGACCGGGGGCTGCCGGTCGCGATCGACGGCGAGACCGTCACCCCGTTCCAGGCGATCGACGAGCTGAACCGGCGGGCCGGTGCCCAGGGCATCGGCCGGCTCGACATGGTCGAGGACCGGCTCGTCGGGATCAAGAGCCGCGAGGTGTACGAGGCCCCCGGCGCGATCGCGCTGATCGCCGCCCACCAGGAGCTGGAGAGCGTCACCGTCGAACGCGAGACCGCCAGGTTCAAGCGCACCGTGGACCAGCGGTGGGGCGAGCTGGTGTACGACGGCCTGTGGTTCTCCCCGCTCAAGCAGTCGCTCGACGCGTTCATCGACCACACCCAGCAGTACGTCACCGGCGAGATCCGGATGGTGCTGCACGGCGGTCGGGCCGTCGTCACCGGACGGCGCAGCGACGCGTCCCTGTACGACTTCCACCTCGCCACGTACGACGCCGGCGACAGCTTCGACCAGTCCCTCGCGAAGGGCTTCGTCGACCTGTGGGGGCTGCCCAGCAAGCTGGCCGCCGTACGGGAAGCCAAGCTGGCGGGCGGTAGCCCCGTGGCAGGTGGCGGCGGCCCGGTGGGCAGCGGCGCCCCGGGCTCGGCAGAATGAGCCTGGTGACCAACCAGACCTCCGAACCCACGGGACAGACCTCCGACCCGGCGACGCGGCTGTGGGGCGGCCGGTTCACCGGCGGTCCCGCGGAAGCGCTCGCCCGGCTCTCGGTCAGTGTGCAGTTCGACTGGCGGCTCGCCCCGTACGACCTTGCGGCGTCCCGCGCCCACGCCCGGGTGCTCGCCGGTGCGGGGCTGCTCGACAACGCCGAGCTGGGCCGGATGCTGGCCGCGCTGGACGACCTGCACGCCGCCTGCGCCTCGGGGGAGTTCCGTCCCACGGTGGAGGACGAGGACGTCCACACCGCGCTGGAACGCGGTCTGCTGGAGCGGCTCGGCACGCTCGGCGGCAAGTTGCGCGCCGGCCGCAGCCGCAACGACCAGGTCGCCACCGACCTGCGGCTCTACCTGCGCGACCACGTACGCGGCATCGCCGCCGCGGTGGTGGACCTGATCGAGGCACTAGCCGACCAGGCCGGGCAGCACATCGAGACCCCGGCGCCCGGCATGACGCACCTGCAGCACGCGCAGCCGATCTCGTTCGGCCACCAGCTGCTGGCGCACGCCCAGGCGCTGCTGCGCGACCTGGAACGGCTCCGCGACTGGGACACCCGGGCCGCGATCTGCCCGCTCGGCTCCGGCGCCCTGGCCGGCTCCTCGCTGCCCCTGGACCCAGGGGCGGTGGCGCGTGAGCTCGGCTTCGACGCCCCCGCGGAGAACTCCATCGACGCCGTCGCGGACCGCGACTTCGCCGCCGAGTTTCTCTTTGCGGCGGCACTGATCGGGGTGCACCTGTCCCGGATCGGCGAGGAGATCGTGCTCTGGACCAGCCAGGAGTACGGCTGGGTGGAGCTGGACGACGGCTTCGCCACCGGCTCGTCGATCATGCCGCAGAAGAAGAACCCCGACATCGGGGAGCTGGCGCGCGGCAAGGCCGGACGGCTGATCGGGCACGTCGCCGGCGTCCTGGCGATGCTCAAGGGGCTTCCGCTGGCGTACGACCGGGACCTGCAGGAGGACAAGGAGCCGGTCTTCGACGCGGTGGACACGCTCTCGTTGGTGCTCCCGGCGGTCACCGGGATGATCTCCACGATGACGGTACGCGTGGACGCCCTGGCCGCCGCCGCCCCGCTCGGCTACACGCTGGCCACCGAGGTTGCCGACTGGCTGGTGCGCCGGGGCGTACCGTTCCGGGATGCCCACGAGGTGACCGGCCGTCTGGTCTCGCACTGCGTGTCCCGGGGCTGTCAGCTCGACGAGGTGTCCGACGCCGACCTGGTGAAAATCAGCGAACACCTGACTCCGGAGGTACGCGACGTGCTCTCCGTGTCCGGTGCGCTGGCTGCCCGTACCACCCACGGCTCGACGGGCCCGGGCCCGGTAGCGGACCAGCTGGCGGTGGTCGGCGACAAGATCGACCAGTGGCGTACCTGGAGTGCCGCGCAGGTGGTGCCCGGTTGACGGCCCACCGGATTCGTCTGCGGGCCGCGGACTGATGGCCGACGCGTTGGCGACGGTGCTCGCCGGGCCGGTGCAGGTTGCCGCGCCCGCCCTGCTCGGCTGCCACCTCACCGGCGGCGGCGTCACGATCCGGCTCACCGAAGTCGAGGCGTACGCCGGCCTGGGGGAGGACCCCAGCTCGCATGCGCACCGCCGCCAGACGCCGCGCAACACCGTGATGTTCGGACCACCCGGCTACGCGTACGTCTACTTCACCTACGGCATGCACTGGTGCCTGAACGTGGTCTGCGGCCCGCCCGGGTACGCCTCCGCCGCACTGCTCCGCGCCGGTGAGGTGATCGCGGGTACGGAGGCGGCCCGTACCCGCCGCAACGGCTGCTCGGACCGTGACCTGGCCAGGGGGCCGGCCCGCCTCGCGGCAGCCCTCGGCATCGACCGGACCGCCGACGGTACGCCCATGCTGGACGGCACCGGCCCGCTGCTGCTCACTCCGGGGACCCGCCCACCCGGCCGGATCGTCTCGGGACCACGGGTGGGGGTCGCCACCGACACCCCGTGGCGGTTCTGGCTCGCCGACGAGCCGTCCGTCAGCCCGTTCCGCCGGTACGTCCGGCGAAACCGGGTGGGCCCCCTCAACACCCGTACGGAAGAATCGGGCCCGTGAACCTACTTGACGACCTGCAGTGGCGCGGCCTGATCGTGGACTCGACCGACCTGGACGAGCTGCGCAAGCATCTCGACACCGGCCCGTTGACCTTCTACGTCGGCTTCGACCCCACGGCGCCCAGCCTGCACGTGGGGTCGCTGGTGCAGGTCCTCACCGCACGGCGGCTACAACTCGCCGGGCACCGTCCGCTGCTGCTGGTCGGCGGCGCCACGGGCCTGATCGGTGACCCGTCCGGCAAGGCCAGCGAACGCGAGCTGAACTCCCCGGACGTGGTGGCCGGTTGGGTGGCGAAGATCCGTGACCAGGTCGCCCCGTTCGTCACGTACGACGGGGACAACGGCGCCGTCATGGTCAACAACCTGGACTGGACCGGCGCGATGCCGGCCATCGATTTTCTGCGCGACGTCGGCAAGCACTTCCCGGTCAACCGGATGCTGGCGCGCGAAGTGGTCAGGGCGAGGCTGGAGAGCGGCATCAGCTTCACCGAGTTCAGCTACCAGCTGATCCAGGCCAACGATTTCTTCGAGCTGCACCGCCAGCACGGCTGCACGCTGCAGTTCGGCGGCTCCGACCAGTGGGGCAACATCACCGCCGGCGTCGACTACGTACGCCGTCGCGGCGGCGGCCCGGTGCACGCCTTCACCACCCCACTGGTCACCAAGGCCGACGGTACGAAGTTCGGCAAGACCGAGGGTGGCACGGTGTGGGTCGACGCCGCCCTCACCAGCCCGTACAGCTTCTACCAGTTCTGGCTCAACTGCGACGACCGGGACGTGGTGCAGTACCTGAAGTACTACAGCTTCCGGGACCGTCAGGAGATCGAGCAGCTGGAGAAGGAGACCGCCGAGCGTCCTGCCGCACGCGCCGCCCAGCGAGCGCTTGCCGAGGAGCTGACGACGCTGGTGCACGGGGCGGGGGAGTGCCGGCAGGTGATCACCGCCAGCCAAGCGCTGTTCGGTCGTGGCCAGCTCGACGAACTGGCCCCCGGCACGTTGCGCTCCGCCCTTGTCGAGGCAGGGCTGACGGAGGTACGGGGAGACCTCCCGTCCGTGACCACCCTGTTCCGCGACAGTGGCCTGGTGTCCAGCCTGAGCGAGGCGCGCCGTACGGTCGCGGACGGCGGCGCGTACGTCAACAACGTACGGGTCACCGACGGCGACGCGGCCCCGCCGGCCGATGCCCTGCTGCACGGCCGCTGGCTCGTACTGCGGCGTGGCAAGCGGAACATCGCGGGCGTCGAGGTGGTCTGGTAAGCCCCGATCGGTACGCCCGTTTGGCCCCATTTTGAGGCGGACCCAGGTCCGCGATGCAAGGTGTGACCTGGGTCACGTCCCGCCGATTTGACGTTGCGCCCGCCACGGCGTACGTTTTCTGAGGCCTGCGGGACACCGGCTCAGCCGGACAGCCGCAGGAATCCTGGATTACGTTCGCCGAAATCGATCGGCGGGAGTATCCTGGAGTTTGGGCAGTGTGGATCGCTCCGGGGGACCCCGGATGCAGGTCGCGAAACTGACCAAGATAAGCTCTAACGAGCCCCGAGCGCGGCTCTCCTGTTTTGGGGGGTTGGTGTTTGGTGTGGTGTGTGTTTTTTGAGAACTCAACAGGGTGTTTTGTTTGCCAGTGCATTTAAAGCAGTTTGTGTGTGCTTTTGTGCTTTTTGTTGATTCTGTTTTTTGCTTTGGATCGCTGTCTGGC
>JBOGDF010000120.1:0-14205 GCA_050701635.1 Micromonosporaceae bacterium
GCGGTGCACCAGGCCGGCCCGGTGCGCCGCCGCCACCGCCGCCAGCAGCGACTCCGCCGTGGTGATCGCCTCGGCCACCGGCAGCCGGCCACGCCGCCCCAGCACCTCGCGCAGGGTGTGGCCGCGTACGTACTCCATCACCAGGTACGGCAGGTCGGTGTGGACGCCGGTGTCGTATACCGCGACCACGTTGGGGTGGGTGAGCCTGGCGATGGTCTTCGCCTCGAGGTCGAACTTGCCGCGGGACTCGCGGTTACCGGCGTACGCCGGCTTGATCACCTTGACCGCGACGATCCGCTCCAGGCGCTCGTCCACCGCGTGGTAGACCGTCGCCATGCCGCCCACTGCGATCCGCCCGCGGATGCGGTAGCGGTCGTCCAGAAGAGCGCCCAGCAGAGGGTCGGCGACAGTGGTGTCCATCGAGTGCGAGTGTACGGGGACAGCACATCGAAAATGTCACATGCGCCGCTCAGGGCGCCACCGGCGATGGCCGGTGACGCCCTGACAGCGGTACGGGTCAGCTCGCCGACGGTGACGGCGACGCCGAGTTGCTCGTGGGTGGCGAGCTGGACGGCGGCGGCGAGGGCGAGGTGGACGGGCTCGGCGACGGAGACGTCGACGGCGAACGGGTCGGCGGCGACGTCGGGGTCGGCGCCGGCGGGGTGTTGCGTGCCGGCGTAGACCGGGTCGGAGAGGCTGCCGGAGAGTCCGACCGCGACGGTGACGGTGCGGCCGGCGACGGGGAGATCCCGTGGGATCCGGTCGCCTTGCCGATGCCGGACAGTGCTGAATCCTCCGAATCGTCGGCCACGTCGTCGGCTGCCTCGTGCGTGCTCGGAGCGCGGTCGGCCGGTGCGTCGTCCAGCGCCTTGCCCACCGCGATCACGGTGCCCACACCACTGGCCACCACCGCGGTCAGCAGACCGGCGGCGATCACCAGCCGCCGGGTCGGCTTGCCACGGCGGGTTTTGAGAAGGCCGAGGTCGTAGCCAATCGAGCGCGCGGCTCCGGCCGCCTCTCGGCACATGGTCTGCCAGAGGCTCACAAGTATTCCCTTCCGGCGCCGGACCGAGGGGTGGGTGGGGGGAACGGCGCTCAGTTCAATCCGCCCTGCGTCGGGGCGAGCCCGGCGAGGACGATCAGGAGAACGGACTGGAGGGCAATGAGGAGTGCGAGCAACACCGCGGCGCCACCCAGGTAACGGGGCCAGCGCAGCGGTGAACCGATCGAGCGCAGCATTGCCGCTAGTCCGAGCGATGCGGCGACGATCGCGAACCCCAGCGCGATCAACCCGACGATGCGTACGTGGTACGCCGGGCCGTTGCTGGGGTCGAGCTGTACGAGGTAGGGCAGGGATTCCGGGATCATGCCGCCGAGCAGCCCGGTGAGCGCGAAGACGAACGCCGCCAGCGCCAGGGAGGGCGCCGAGAAGATCGCGGAGAACAGTGCGACGTCGTCGTACTCATCGGCCCACTCGTCCTCGTCGTCGACGTGGGCATGATCGTCGTAGTGGGCGTGGTCGTCAGGGTGCGCCAGGTTGTCGGGGTGTCCCCGGTGGTCAGCCTCAGCGTGGTTGTCGCGCAGCTGCGGGTGGTCGTCGTAGCCGGGCGTGGCCGGCAGCAACGCCGTGTCGGCGCGCTCGTCAGCCCCGGCGACCGCCCAGTCGGTGGGTTGACTCCAGTCATCGGTACGGGCGTCGACCGGGTCAGGCTCGACGGGTACCTCTTCCACCGGGTTGGCGTCCGCCACGGCGTCGGAGGCGTCGCGGGGCGGCCACGGGGTGTCGGCGGCGTCGCTGGGTGGCTGGGGGGCATCGGGGGTGCTTACGGGGGCCGCGGTGGCATCGGCGTCCGCGTCGACCGGGCTGCCGTTGGGCGGCGTGGCTGTTGGCGGGCTGGCGCTCGGC
Source organism: Micromonosporaceae bacterium (assembly GCA_050701635.1). Taxonomy (GTDB): domain Bacteria; phylum Actinomycetota; class Actinomycetes; order Mycobacteriales; family Micromonosporaceae; genus WHSM01. The sequence goes on from JBOGDF010000120.1 coordinate 1,907, forward strand.
GGGCTGGCAGTTGGCGGGCTGGCGCTCGGTGGGCTGGCGCTGGGAAGGTTGGTACGGGCCGGGCTGGTGTCGCCGGAGCTGAGGTCGTCCGGTGCGATCTCCAGGTCGGACGCGGCCGCGGAACCCTCGGGAGAGTCGGTCGGGTCCGGTCCGGTCACCTGATCGGAGGTCTTCTTCGAGTCGTCTGTCGGGGAGTCCACCACACCGTCCACCATGCCATCTACCGCGCTCACCTCGTCGCTTCCCATCGGCCGCACCCTAGACCCTTTTGGGGTCCTGTGGTGTGCTCGCCCCCCGACGTGGCAATGTGATGGCGTGACCGACAAAGCAGAAGAACCGTCGGACCTGCCGGCCGCGTGGCTGCCGCTGCCCGATGTGGCGGAGCGGATGGGGGTACGCGTCACCCGGGTACGGCAGATGGTGCGCGACGGCGCTCTGCTGGCCGTACGGCGGGACGGCGTACTGGTCGTACCGGCCGAGCTGATGGCTAACGACAACGTGCTGAAACACCTCCCCGGGGTCCTGACCCTGCTCCACGACGCTGGGTACAACGACGAAGACGCACTCAGGTGGCTGTACGCAGCCGACGATTCACTCCCCGGAGTGCCCGCGGTGGCGCTGGCGGGGCCGCTTGCCACCGAAGTGAAGCGCCGTGCCCAGGCGGTCGGATTCTGACCGACCTGGCCGGGCTTGCCAGCGGGTATCGGCTGTGCGCACACTGTCCCACCTGACGTACCCCGGGGTGGGCCCCGGTTCCGAGGTGACGGCACACCACGCCATCTCAGGTGCCGGCAGGGGGCGCGTCGGAGAGGGGGCAGCGCGCGATGGAGGCTTCGCCGCGCCGACGGGGCAGCCGCGGGCTGGCCACCGTACTGGCTCTGGTGCTGGCGCTGAGCGGTGCCGTGTGGCTTGCCGGCTGCGAAGTCGGCGCCCCGGCGGGCACGTCGCGCACACCGTCCACATCGGACACACCCCGCTCCGGGCTGCCTCAGGTGGCGGTGGCGGAGCTGCCGGCGGAGGCGCGGGACGTCCTGGAAACGATCGAGCGGGGCGGCCCTTACGACTACCCCCAGGACGACCAGGAATTCCGGAATCGGGAACGCCGGCTACCGGAGCGGGAACGTGGGTACTACCGCGAATACACGGTGCCCACCCCCGGGGAGGCCGATCGTGGGGCACGACGACTTGTAGTGGGGGAGGACGGCGACGTGTACTACACCGCCGACCATTATGAAAGTTTCCGGCAGGTGCGGCTGTGAGGCGTACCGGCCGCCGTGTGGAGGCGCCATGAACACCGCACGGGCACGGTTGAACGCGCTGCTGGAAGGCACCAGACCGCCCGGGATCTACCGCTGGACCTCGCGCGCGCATCCGGCGGCGATGCGGCGCGAACTCGCCACCGTGGAGTGGGGCTGCCACCTGCTCGACGGGCGTACCGCCACCGACCGTACGAGGTTCTTCGACGCGTGCGCGGAGAGCCTGGCGCTGCCGGCGTGGTTCGGGCGCAACTTCGACGCGCTGGCGGACTGCCTGACCGACCTGTCGTGGCTGGCCGGCCGGGGCCACGTACTGCTCTGGCAGCAGTACGGAGTGTTCGCCGACCACGATCCGGACGGCTGGGACCTGGCGCGGGACGTGTTCGCCGACGCGGCGGCGCAGCGGGTGCGTACCGAGCTGGCTCCGCTGTACGTACTGCTGCGGGGCCACGGCCCGACCGACCGGCTGCCGGTGCTCTGACGGCAGGCTAGGTGGCGCGCTGCGACGACGCGGTGGCCAGCCGGCGCAGCGTGGCGGCCGCGACCGGCTCCAGCTCGACCGACTCCAGCGCGCCGAGCGCGGTCGAGGTCAGCTCGCTGATCCGCTTCTCGGTACGCGCCAGCGCGCCGGTGTCGTTGATGATCTTCTGCAGGATCGCCACCCCGTCGTCGGTCAACCCCGGGTCGCCCAGCAGCCGGCGCAACGTCTCGCGCTGTACGTCGTCGCCGGCCTCGATCGCCGCCGCCACCAGGTAGGTACGCTTCCCCTCCCGCAGATCGCCGCCGGACGGCTTGCCGGTCTGCGCGGGATCGCCGTACACCCCGAGCACGTCGTCGCGCAGCTGGAACGCTTCGCCGAGCGGCAGCCCGTACTCGGAGAAGGCCTTGAGCAGTGCGGAGTCGGCGCCGGCGAGGGCACCGCCGAGCAGCACCGGCCGCTCCACGGTGTATTTCGCGCTCTTGTACGTCGCGACCCGGCTGGCCTGCTCCGCGGAGTCGTCACGCCGGGCCTGGGACAGCACGTCGAGATACTGCCCGGCCATCACCTCGGTACGCATCGCGTCGTAGTAGGGCCGCGCCGCCGCCAGCCGCTCGTACGGCAGCCCGGCACCGTGGAACATCTCGTCCGACCACACCAGGCACAGGTCGCCGAGCAGGATCGCCGCCGAGCGGCCGAACGACTCCGACAGCCCCGACCAGTCCTCGGCGGCGTGCTGGTCGGCGAACCGCCGGTGCACCGCCGGCTCGCCGCGCCGGGTGTCCGAGGCGTCCATCACGTCGTCGTGGATCAGCGCGCCGGCATGCAGTAGCTCCAGCGACGCGATCGCGCCGATCAGCTCCGCCTGGTCCGGCCCCCCGCAGGCCCGGTAGGCCCAGTACGCGAAAGCGGGCCGCAGCCGCTTGCCGCCGCCCAGGATGAACGACTCCAACGCGTCGGCCACCGGGTCGAGGCTGGCGTCGATCGCGGTCAGCTCGCCGCGCCGCTCCGCCAGGAATGACACCAGCTCGGTCTGCACCCGGGTCCGTAGCCCGCTGTCCACCGGCGCCATCACGTTCGTCCTTCCGCATGTCCCCCTCAGCGACGTTAGCCGTCCGGGCGCGCAGCGGCATCCCTGGTTCGGCCGGGGTGGGCGAGATCTCCGTACCGATCTCGGGCACCGCGACACGTTAGAGTGCTGAACGTGACTACCGGTAACCCCTCCACCATGCCTGGCCGGCCCGCCTCGATCGGGGATCTGATCCGCGAACAGGGTCCGACCTTCTCGTTCGAGTTCTTCCCACCGAAGACCCCGGACGGGGAGCGGCTGCTGTGGCAGGCGATCCGGGAGCTGGAGGTGTTGCAGCCGTCGTTCGTGTCGGTGACGTACGGCGCCGGCGGCTCCACCCGGGAGAAGACCGTCGAGGTCACGGAGCGGATCGCCACCGAGACCACGCTGCTGCCGCTGGCGCACTTCACCGCCGTCGACCACTCGGTGGCCGAGCTGCGCAACCTGATCGGCAACTACGCGGCGGTGGGGGTACGCAACATCATCGCGCTGCGCGGCGACCCGCCGGGCAACCCGCAGGGGGAGTGGATCAAACACCCCGAGGGCTACGAGTACGCGTACCAGCTGGTGGAGCTGATCAAGGAGTTGGGCGAGTTCTGCGTCGGGGTGGCCGCGTTCCCGGAGACCCATCCGCGCTCGCCGGACTTCGACACCGACGTGCAGCACTTCGTGGAGAAGTGCCGCGCCGGCGCCGACTACGCGATCACCCAGTTCTTCTTCAACTGGGAGGACTGGGCGCGGTACCGGGACGCCACGCTGGCGCGGGGCTGCGACGTACCGATCGTGCCGGGCGTGATGCCGGTGACGAACGTACGGCAGATCCAGCGCTTCGCTGAGCTCTCCGGCGCCGAGTTCCCGCCCGACCTGGCCGAGCGGCTGCTGGCGGTGGCCGACGACACCGAGGCGGTACGCGCGATCGGGGTCGAGGTGGCGACCGAGCTGTCCGAGAAGCTGCTGGCAGAGGGCGCGCCCGGGATCCACTTCATCACGCTCAACCGTTCGACGGCGACCCGCGAGGTGTGGCGCAACCTGCGCTCCGGCGGCCTGGCGGCGACGGCGTCGCAGGCCACGACCGGCTCACCGGCGGCGGGCCGGCATGGCTGAGCCGTTCGACGGGGTCCTGGTCACCGGCACCGGGCGGGTGTCGCTGCCGCCGGACGTACTGCTGGTGCGGTTCGGAGCCGAGGTCACCGGCACCGGCGTACAGCAGGCGTTGGACAGCTGTTCGCAGGCGATGGCGGCGATGGTCGGCACGCTGCGTGAGGCCGGCACCGCCGAGGCGGACCGGCAGACCTCGGGCGCGTCGCTGCACCAGGCGCACGACAACCAGGGACGCCCGCGCGGCTGGACCGCCACCCAGGAGCTGACCGCCCGGCTGCGCGATCTGGGGAGCGCGGGAGACCTCATCACCGCCACCATCGCCGCAGGTGGCGACGCCGCGCGGCTGCGTACGGTCAGCTTCGACATCGACCAGGCCAGCGAGCCGTACCGGGCGGCGCGGGTGGAGGCGCGGCGCCGCGCGTTCGGCGACGCGCAGGCCACCGCCGAGCAGTACGCCTCACTCGCCGGGCGCCGGCTCGGCGTGGTGCTCTCCGTACAGGAGGGTCACGGAGGGTATTCTCCGCCTCAGCCGATGCGAGCAAGTTTCGCCATGGAGGCGATGCCCGCCGAGGGCGGTGAATTGGACGTCACGACGATGGTCGAGGTGCGGTGGGAACTCCTGAGCTGACCGTGAGCGACTGGGACGGCTACGCCGCCCGGTGGTCGGCCATGCACGGCGGTTTCGATCCAAGACATTCCCTTCGTCTGGTACGCACCTGGATGCAGCTCGGCTACCGCTGCGCCCGCGCGCTGGCGCGACTGTCGGTGAGCGCCGCAGCGATCACCGCGACCGGCTTCTTCGCCAGCGTGGCCACCCCGTTGATGTTGTTGATCGGCCCCCGGTGGGCGATCGCGGCGGCGATCCTGGTGCTGGTCACGGGCCTGTCGGAGACCCTCGACGGCGCGGTCGCCGTGATCACCGGCCGGATCACCCCGCTCAGTACGTTCTACGAGGCGGTGGCCGCCCGGGTGGGCGAAGCCTGCTGGCTCACCGCCCTCTGGCTGGCCGGTACGCCGCTGTGGCTCGCCGCCGCGGCCTGCGCCGTCAGCTGGCTCCACGAGTACGCCCACGCCCAGGCGGTGATGGCCGGCACCAGCCCCGCCCGGATGGTCACCATGGCGGAGCGCCCGATGCGGCTTGCCGTCTCCGCGCTCGGCCTGGCGCTCGCCGGCGCGGCCACCCTGATCTCCGCCGAGCTCGCGATCGGCGCCGCCACCATGGCGACCACGGTCTGGCTGCTGCTCAGCGTCGGCGGCCTGATCCAGCTCACCGACTCCGTACACACCAGCCTGCGCTAATCGGGTGGAATCCGACCGGAGCGCCGGGGTCGTCTGCCAGGCTTGAGGTACGCGGGTTGTCGACCGACGGGGGACGGTGCGATGCAGCCATCTGGGGCGCAGCCTTTCCAGCTTCCGGACTTCTACATGCCGTATCCGGCGCGATTGAATCCGAATCTCGAACGCACCCGCGAGCACAGCAAGGCGTGGGCGTACCGGATGGACATGATCGACGCGCCGCAGCAGGGCGTACCGATCTGGGACGAGGCCGACTACGACGCGCACGACTATCCGCTGCTGTGCGCGTACACCCATCCGGACGCCTCGGGCCCCGACCTGGACCTGGTCACCGACTGGTACGTCTGGGTGTTCTACTTCGACGACCACTTCGTCGAGCTGTACAAACGCCATCCCGACATCGAAGGGGCGAAGGCGTACCTGGACCGGCTGCCGAGGTTCATGCCGGTCGACGGGCCGATCACCGAGACCCCGACCAACCCGGTGGAGCGCGGGCTGGCCGACCTGTGGACGCGTACCGTGCCGACCCACTCGGCGGACTGGCGGCGGCGCTTCGCCGACAACACCAAGCACCTGCTGGACGAGTCGCTGTGGGAGCTGTCGAACATCAGCGAAGCCCGGCTGTCCAACCCGATCGAGTACGTCGAGATGCGGCGCAAGGTCGGCGGCGCGCCGTGGTCGGCGAACCTGGTCGAGCACGTCACCGGGCTCGAAGTACCCGCGTCGATCGCCGCGCGACGCCCGATGCAGGTGCTGCGGGACACCTTCGCCGACGCCGTACATCTGAGAAATGATCTCTTCTCGTACCAGCGGGAGGTGCTCGACGAAGGTGAGCTGTCCAACGGCGTACTGGTGCTGGAGAAGTTCCTCGACATCGGCACGCAGCAGGCGGCGGACGCGGTGAACGACCTGCTCACCTCGCGGCTGCACCAGTTCGAGCACACCGTGCTGTCGGAGGTGCCGCCGCTGCTGGACGAGCACGCGATCGACCCGGTAGGGCGGCTCGCGGTGACGGCGTACGTGAAGGGACTGCAGGACTGGCAGTCCGGCGGCCACGAGTGGCACATGCGCTCCAGCCGCTACATGAACGGCGCCGCCGGCGCCGGCCCGGGGCCCGTGGCGGTACGCGGCCCGACCGGCATCGGCACGTCGGCGGCCCGCATGTTCCGGTCGCTGGTGCAGACCGCGCCGCAGCGGCTGCGTAGCTTCTCCCACGTGCCGTACCAGCCGGTGGGCGAGCTGCCGGAGCCCGCGCTGGAGATGCCGTACCGGCTGGCGCTCTGCCCGCACCTGGACGGCGCCCGGGAACGGCTGGTGACCTGGTTCCGGGCGATGGGCATGCTCGACGACCCACCGCGGGTGTGGGACGAGGCGAAGCTGCGCGACTACGACCTGGCGCTCTGCTCGGCGGGGCTGGACCCGGACGCCACCCCCGACGAGCTGGACCTGTCGTCGGAGTGGCTGGCCTGGGGCACGTACGGCGACGACTACTACCCGGCGGTGTTCGGCCGTACCGGGGATCTGGCCGGCGCGAAGGCGTGCACCGCGCGGCTCAAGCAGTGCATGACCCTCGAGGGCGCGGGCGTGCCGCCGGTCAGTCCCATGGAACGCGGGTTGACCGACCTGTGGGTACGCACCGCCGGCCCGATGTCGCCGGAGAACCGCGGCGCCTTCCGCCGGGCCGTGGACACCATGCTCGACAGCTGGTCGTGGGAGCTGGCCAACCAGGCGCAGCACCGGATCCCGGACCCGGTCGACTACATCGAGATGCGGCGCAAGACCTTCGGGTCGGACATGACGACGAGCCTGTCCCGGATCTCGCACGGGCAGAGCGTGCCGCCGCACATCTACCGCACCCGCACCATCCAGAACCTGGAGAACTCCGCGATCGACTACGCCGCGCTGCTCAACGACCTGTTCTCGTACCGCAAGGAGGTCGAGTACGAAGGCGAGCTGCACAACGCCGTCCTGGTGGTACGCAACTTCCTCGACTGCGACACCGTACGTGCGCTGTCGGTGGTGACCGGCCTCGCCAACGCCCGGATGCGGCAGTTCCAGCACACCGTCGACGCCGAGCTGCCCACCCTGTTCGACGACCACGGCCTGGACGCCGAAGCGCGTACCACCCTGACCCGGTACGCCACCGAGCTGCAGGACTGGATGGCCGGCATCCTCCACTGGCACCGGAGCTGCCGCCGCTACGACGAGACCTCCCTGCGCGCGCACTACCCCGAAGCCGCCGCCGCCCCGGCCGTCGCGGCGGTACCCGCCAGCCTGGGCACGTCGGCGGTAACGATGTTCGCGCGTACCGCCGGCTAGCGGTGTTCGGGGTTTTCCGAGTCGAAGCGGCAGCCGGCGTCCCAGGAGGCGCGCTGGTTGCCGTACGCGGGGATCCCGCCGGCGTCCTTGAGCAGTCGTGCCAGGTGCATCAGGTTCCAGGTCATGAACGTGGTGTTGCGGTTGGTGAAGTCGTTCTCCGGGCCACCCGAGCCCTCGTCCAGATAGGACGGACCCGGCCCGGCCGGGCCGACCCAGCCGGCGTCGGCCTGCGGCGGGACCACGAACCCGAGGTGCTGCAGGCTGTAGAGCACGTTCATCGCGCAGTGCTTGGCGCCGTCCTCGTTGCCGGTGATCAGACAGCCACCGACGCGGCCGTAGTACGCGTACTGGCCGGCGTCGTTGAGCAGCGACGAGCAGGCGTACAGCCGCTCGATCACCTGCTTCATCACCGAGCTGTTGTCGCCCAGCCAGACCGGCCCGGTGAGCACCAGGATGTCGCTGGCGAGCCCGCGCTGGTAGATCTCGGGCCACTCGTCGCTGGCCCAGCCGTGCTCGGTCATGTCCGGCCAGACCCCGGTCGCGATGTCGTGGTCGACGGCGCGCAGCACCTCGACCGTGACGCCGTGTTTGGTGAGGATCCGCTCGCTGAGGTCGATCAGCCCCTGGGTGTGGCTGCGCTCCGGGGAGCGCTTCAGCGTGCAGTTGATGAACATCGCCCGCAGGTCGTCGTACCGGGCCGGGGGAGCGGTAGGTGTGCTCATCGCCCCAGCGAAGCACGCGTACGCCGTGCGTGCCGTCCGATTGCCGACCCGGACGATTACGGCTGGCTTACGGCACCGAACCGCGCGTCTATCCGTTTGCGGTCATGGCGGATAGCTCGCTGGGGAGTGGGAGGGTACGTCCGAGCACGCCGAACGGGCGGTCGTCGCCTGGGAACTTGAACCGGCGCAGGATGTCCACGAACCCCATCCGGCGGTAGAGCCGCCACGCCCGGGAGCCCTCGTACGGATACTCCGGCGTGGACAGGACCACGGTGCGCTCGGTGGCGCCGTCCAGCAGCGCGATCAGCTGCCGTTCGCCGAGCCGGCGGCCCTGCGCGTCCGGCCGTACGTGCAGCTCGACCACCTCGAAGGTGTCGGTCAGCCAGTGGCCGTACTCGTGCGGGGTGAGGCCGGCCCGTACCTGCTCGTGCCACCACTGGCCGCGCCCGGAGGTGTAGCCGTACCCGAAGCCGAGCAGCCGGTCGTCGGCGGCCAGGGTGGCCACCGCGCGGAACCCGGACCGGTGGGTGTGGGCGTACAGGAATCCGCGTCGGGTGGCGGCCAGGTCGGCGGAGTAGTCCATCGCCTCCGCGTACACCTCGAGGACCTCGTCGAGGCGCTTGACGACGTCCTCACCCGTCCAGTGCACGAGCGTCATGGTCAGCGGGGGCCTCCTTCGTCCCATCATGCGTCACCGCCCCGCGCGGGTCGGACTCGCGCTGACGGTACGCGAAACGTACAAGGCAGGTCGGGAGCGCCGCGCGTGCGAGTTGCGCCACTGCGCCCGCACGCTCGGCGTACCGCCGGATAGGGTTTAGCAGTTCCTTATCAGGGAGTACGCCGCCGTGGCGCGCTCCCGCGTCTCAAGCAGGCGATCGCGGACCCCTGGTCGATTGGCGCCTCCATACGACGCGTCGATGCTCCGTACCAGTGAAAGGTTCTTTGTGCCTGCTCCCGTGACGTCCTTTGCTGCCCTCGATCTGCCGCACCGACTGGTGAGCGCGCTGGAGCGCGCCGGGATCGAGACCCCGTTCCCGATCCAGGCCGCCACCATCCCGGACGCGCTCGCCGGTCGTGACGTGCTCGGCCGGGGCCAGACCGGCTCCGGTAAGACGCTCGCCTTCGGGCTGCCGCTGCTGGCCTCGCTGGCCTTCGAGTCCGCCGCGCCCGGACGCCCGCTGGCCGTCGTGCTGGTGCCCACCCGGGAGCTCGCCACCCAGGTGCAGAGCACCCTCGAGCCGCTCGGCCGCGCCCTGCGGGTACGGGTGGCCAGCGCCGTCGGCGGCGTCCCGTACGGCCGCCAGGTGACCGCGCTGCGGCGCGGCGTGGAGATCCTGGTCGCCACCCCGGGCCGGCTCACCGACCTGATCGAGCGCCGGATCTGCGACCTCGGCTCGGTACGCACCACCGTGCTCGACGAGGCCGACCAGATGTGCGACATGGGGTTCATGCCCGCGGTCACCGCACTGCTGGACCACACCCCCTCCGACGGCCAGCGGCTGCTGTTCTCCGCCACCCTCGACGGCGACGTCGACAAGCTGGTACGCCGCTACCTGACCGACCCGGTGAGCCACTCGATCGGCGAGGTCAGCGTGGCGGTGGACGCGATGGACCACCACGTGCTGCTGGTGCCGCCGCGGGAGAAGTTCCCGGTCGCCGCCGCGATCGCGAACCGTCCCGGCCGCACCATGATGTTCGTGAAGACCAAGGACGGGGTGGACCAGCTGGTCTCCCAGCTCTCGGCGGTCGGAGTGCGCGCCGGCGGTCTGCACGGCGGCAAGACGCAGCGGGTACGCACCCGTACCCTCGCCGAATTCCGGGAGGGTACGCACGGCGTACTGGTCGCCACCGACGTGGCCGCCCGCGGCATCCACGTCGACGACGTGTCGCTGGTGGTGCACGTGGACCCGCCGCGCGACCCCAAGGACTACCTGCACCGCGCCGGGCGTACCGCCCGGGCGGGGCGCGCCGGCACGGTGGTCAGCCTGGTGCTGCCCCGGCAGCGCGCCTGGGCCACCAAGACCGTACGGGACGCCGGGGTGAGCCCCGGAGAGCTGCGGGTGCCCGCCGCTGACGCGCCCGCGCTGCACGAGCTGACGGGTGCGCGTACCCCCTCCGGGATGCCCGCGTCGTTCCCGGCTGCCGGCGCTGTGGGTGACCGGTCGTCCCGGCCGTACGGTGCCCGGCCCGCCGGCGGTGCCCGGCCCGCCGGCGGTTACGGCGGCCGGTCCGCCGGGGCTCAGGGCGGCCGCTCGTTCGGGGGCCGGTCCGCGGGGGCTCAGGGTGGTCCGTCCGCGGGGCCGAACCGGTTCCGTTCGGGTGCGCATGGTTCGGGTGCGCATGGTTCGGGTGCGCATGGAAAGGGCCGGTTCGCTGCCGGAGGCGCGGGGCGGCCGCGACACACGGGATGACCGTGCGGTACGCGGTGGGGTTGCCGAACGTCGGTGAGTTCGGCGACCCGGCGCTGCTGGTCGAGCTGGCGGTGGCCGCCGAGCGACACGGCTGGGACGGCGTGTACGTCTGGGACCACGTGCTCTACCGGGAGCCCGACTGGCCGGTGGCCAACCCGACCGTGGTGACCGCGGCGATCGCGGCGCGCACTTCCCGGGTACGGCTGGGCACCCTGATGACCGCGTTGCCGCGGCGCCGGGTGCAGGTGGTGGCGCGGGAGATCGCGACGCTGCAGGCGCTGTCCGGCGGTCGCCTGGTGTTCGGCGCGGCGCTGGGTTCGATGGACTCCGAGTACGCCGCGTTCGGCGAGCCGGCGCAGCTGCGTACCCGGGCGGAGAAGCTGGACGAGTCGCTGGACGTACTGGCTCAGCTGTGGTCAGGTCGCGAGGTGCGGTACGCCGGCCGCCACGTCACGGTCGACGGCGTACAGATGGTCCCGCCGGTACGGGAGCCTGGTGTTGTTCTGGAGCGGGGGGACCGCGCGGTGCCTCAGCCGGGTGACTGTGTGGAGCCGGTGCCGGAGCGGGGTGACCGTGCGGCGCCTCGGCGGGGTGACCGTGTGGAGACGGCGCCGGAGCGGGAGTCGGGCGACCGTGCGGTGCCGGTGTCTGGTGACCGTGCGGTGCGGGGTGACCGTGGGGTGGGGGTGCCGGTCTGGTGTGGCGGGCGGTGGCCGGCCACGGCCGGGTTCCGCCGGGCGGCCCGCTGGGACGGCGTGGTGCCGACCCACGCGGACTACGGCAAGGGCGCCACCATGCCGCCGCCGGCGTTGCGCGCTGTGCTGGACGTGGTCGCCGCCGAACGCGGGGGACTGGACGGCTTCGACGTGGCGCTGGAGGGACGTACCACGCCGGGCGACGCGGCGTCGGTGGTCTCCTCGTACGCCGAGGTCGGCCTGACCTGGTGGATCGAGGCGATGGGCTGGTGGCGCGGCGGCGTGGCCGGGGCCGCGGAACGCATCGCGGCAGGCCCGTACGGGTAGCCGACCGGATCGGGGCGGGCCGGTGCGACCTGGATGGCGCTGCCAGGTGGCTCCGCCAGGTGTTCCGGCGGACCTTCCCAAGGACGTTGCGGTTTTGTCGGAGGCGGGGTTTACTATACCCATGTTCGAACACATGTTCGAATGAGTCAGGGCACTGCCGTCCGGCGTCGCGGCTTGGCCGGCAGTCGAGGGCCTCACTCGCTACCTGACCCGACCCCCCAAGGGGCGGGTGAGGCCCTCGATGCCTAGCCGGTGGGGCGGGGTGGGGGAAGCACTCTGCCCCACCGGCGACCCGCTGCGTCTTCCCCGCAGCGGCTCGTGCGCGTTGATCACGTACGGCTGATCCGATAACGGAGGGGAAGCAGATGTTGACCGTACCGAGGGCAGTGGAGACGGGGGCGCCGAGCCGGTTGTCCCGGGTGGCTCCGGGCCCGTCGCCGGCTCAGCCGGCGCCGATGATTCCGGCTCACGCACTGCCACACCGCACTCCCGCCGAGCTGCTCAAGCTGGCGCGGCGCGGGCTGCTGGAAGCCGTGGGCACTCCGGCGGACGGCCTGCGGTACGCCACCGCACACCTCGCCGCGTTGCGTGCCGCTGCCGCGGTGCTGGCGGCCCGCGCCCGTCC
>JBOGDF010000121.1:0-14162 GCA_050701635.1 Micromonosporaceae bacterium
AGCCCGACCCGAAAGTTGACCACCGCCAGCCGGTAGGCCACCATCACCACACGGCCCGCGACCCGAGCCCGAGCCGGTCCCAAGCTCGTGGCAAACCGGTGGTCCCATCACCGTGGCACGCGACAGGCCCGGGACGCATCCCCCTCCAGCTGGTCAGCCGCACCGCGGACTCCGTCCGTCATCAGTTCGAACTCGGCCGAGGCGTTCTGAAGTTCCTGTAGTACGGCGGAGACCTGCTCTCGCAGTGTCGTGGAATCGACTGGCTGACCGCATAGCGGGCAGGTATCGGAGGTGTGCGTATGAGTCAAGAACGAGTCCGCCGCCTGGAACAGCCGGAGCTGAGCGCGATTCGGTGACGTGTGGGAGCCAACGGTGTTGTTCCAGTGCTCGAGCACCTGATGGTCGACCGTCTGAGGAGACCAGACTCGAAGCTCCGTGGTGAGACCCGCGACCAGCGCCGCGTGATGAGTTTGGGGTGCGGCAGTCAGCCCTTCCCACCATTTAGGGTCAAGGGCTTCCTGTAGAGAAGTCGGGACCGCGACGTCCGCGCCTTGGCAACGTTGTGCGATTGCCGCCAAGATCGAGTCCTCGTCGACGGGGCTGACTCGCGCGACGAGCGCAGTGGAGATTGTACAGTGGTGGCGGGCGGCGTCGTCGGCAATCCGGCTGAGATCATTGCGCGCACGCTGAAGGTCTAGGCGGAGGCTATCGACCTCGGCCAGGCCAAGGATTTCGGCGAGCGCTTTCCATTTCTCGCCCTTGGATCGCTCGACGAACGCTGTGAGGCTCCGTCCGCGCAGGAGGAATGTGTCGCGGCCGGCCTCCATAACCCCGGGTTCGGTATCGCCGGCCAGCGTTCGAGTGCCGCTGAGATGACCCGACGTCTCGACGGTCACGGAGGTTCCGACAGTGGGCTTGGCGCCCACGTGGCGTATGGCGTTCTGGCGCCCTTCCGCTCGCAGGAAGTCGATGACTCCGGTGAAATACCACTCCAGCGCGTCTGCCACGGTGCTCTTGCCCGTGGCGTTGTCGCCATATACCACTGCGCTTACGCCATCGGGCAGTTCGATGACGAACTCCTCGGGGACACCTCGGAACGCCTGCATCTGGATTCGAGTCACACGCTCACCCACGGGATACCTCCTGGAACGCCTTCGTGAGTTCACGTGCCCTTCCCGATGGTGCACGGCGAGCGATGGCGAGCAGACGCGTCCGTACCTCAGGCGAGACGTCTGCCATTGTGCCCAGTGCCTGGTCCAGGAAGTCTTCGGCGGTTGAGCGCTGCACGGGAACCTCCAGATGTCGCCCCCGTGACGCTTCGTCGTTGAGCAAGTACTACGTGTTATGAGACTAGGCGTGGGTTTCGTCGGGAGCTTCTCTTTGTCGGGCCACCGACACGAAGTGAGTGATCAGAGCGTCCCTCCACAATGGTTGAGTCCTTCGCGTACGAGGCGACTCACGATGGCGTGACATCCGTGCAGGTCGTTCGTGACTTCGTGAGCGCCAGCGGCCATGAGTAGCGCGGCGCTGGTCTTGCCTGTGGCCACGCCGACAACGTGTACCCCGGCTGCGAGACCAGCTTCGACGTCGTTGGGCGTGTCACCGAGCAGGATTGTCGCGTCGGCTCCGAATTCGACGCCGGTACGCGCGCTGGCTCGCCGTCGTGACAGCGCTACCAGGTTGACGCGTTCTTTGTCGTCGTCGCCGTACGCACCGCTGGTCAGGTCCACGTACCTGTCGAGGCCGAAAACTTCGAGCTTGATACGGGCCACCTCTCGAAGGTTCCCAGTAACGACAGTTTGATGAATTGCCGGCTCGGTGGCGAGGCTGGCGAGCGTCTTCTCCGCACCGGGAAGGGCTCGACCGATACGGCCCAGTTCTTCGCGGGCTGACTGGTAGCCGAGGGTCAGCGCTGAGGCCAGTATTGCGATCCTCTCGATCGTCGGCTCGACGCCGTTGACGCGCAGGCTCTCCTCCATGATGTCCAACTCAGTACGGCCGGCGATCGTGGCCAGTCTGGTGAGCGCCACACCGGTCGCCGCTGGGAAGGCGCGATCGTAGATGGCGCGCCCGACACCGCGTGTCTCGATCAGCGTGTGGTCGACATCCCAGAGCAGGAGGAGGCGCGGCGAGTTAGCGGCGCTGGGGGCGGCGACCATTCGAGTAGTCTGCCATCGTCACACGGCGTGTATCGATGCTCGCACAGTGCGCAACCTCGGGGAGGCGTTGACCGATGGACGAGCTGCTCGCCCGAACAATCGGGTCGCGGGTACGTTCCGCTCGCACAGCCAACCGTCAGACCAGAGTCGTCGTTGCGGGCCTGACCGGAATCACAGCCGACTACCTGTACCAGATCGAGCGTGGCAAGAAGGTGCCGACCATACCGGTACTAACTCAGCTCGCTCACGTGCTCAGAGTCCCGGTATCGCAACTGCTCGCCGAGCCGGATGTTCACGCTGCGCCGCACGCGGACAAGGCAGGGCTCGGCAGCTTCCTCACCTGGCCACTGACTCAACCCAGCACATCGCATAAGCCACCGCCCGTATCCGACGTGCACGAACAAGTACGGGCGGCGTGGCGAGTCTGGCAGACCTCGCCACACCGGTACTCCGAGACAGCCAGCAGGCTGCCTGCGCTAATCGCCGACGTCAGGGCGTGGGAGCGCTCGCGCCCCACCGAGGACGAACGTAGGGAACGCCGGCGGGTGCAGGCGTGCGCCGTTGACCTGTACGGCTTGCTGCGTACGGTCGCCAAGCGGGTTGGTCGTGCTGATCTGTCCATGTTGGTTGCGGATCGCGCGGTCCAAGCTGCCGAGGCCGCTGATGATCCGTACCGGCTGGCGGCAGCTCAATGGAACCTGGCGCACGTCCTACTGGCAGAGCAGGAGCCCGCAGGCGCTGAGATGGTGGCACGCCATGCGGCCGACGCCCTCGCGCCGCTGATGCGGGGGGATGACCTGGACGCGGTTGCACTCTGCGGTGCTCTGATCTTGCTCAGTGCGGTCGCCGCTGTGCGCCAGGGCGAGGTCTGGCGTGGCCGGGAGCGGGTACGCGAGGTCATTCCGATGGCGAAGCACACCGGGTAACGCAACGTCTACTGGACGGCGTTCGGCCCGACCAACGTCGAGATGTACGCCGTGAGCGTCGAGCTGGAGGCCGGCGAGGCGGCCGAAGCGCTGCGGCTGGCCGAGAGGATCGATTGGCATCGATCGCCTTCAATCGAGCGGAGAGTGGCGTTGCTGCTGGAGCAGGCGGCGGGTCACGCCCAACGGCAGGACCTGGGCTGCGCATTCGCGGTGCTTCAGGCAGCGGCGCGTGAGGCGCCTGAGGATGTTGTCCATCGTCCCGCCGCACGCCGCCTTGTCAGCACGGTCATTCAACGTGGCCGGCGTGGTGTGGCCGTCGAAGCCGCCGCACTAGCCGAACGCGTAGGGATACCGGTCGGCTAACCCGAGCTGTCGGTCAACCCGAGCTGGCAGTCCGGGTTACTCGGCAGTTGCATCCCTACCGTCACTCCCGCGACGGCTACCGTTTCTGGGCCACCGGGGCCCGGGACTGCCGCCGCGCAGACCTTGAGGAGTGGCGTGGACGGCAAACCTCACCAGCGAACGCACAGGTACGTGGTCCGCCCGGCTATCGGTGGGCCGCCGGTGTTGACATCGACCGTGGATCGGGAGGCGGAGACGATCAGCGCGACGTTCGGCGCAGAGGTCATCACGTTGGACGTGGTCATGGCTCGGGCGTTGTGGATCACGATCAACGAGGCGGTGTACGCGGAGCGTTCGTTGCGGGCGGACGGGCCGACGCTGACGCTGGAGTGCGATCCGGGTACCGGGCGGATCGTCTCCCTGCGCCGGGACGTCTGATGGCGCCGCTGTCGGAGTGGCGCTTCATCGCGTACGCCAAAGATCAGATCCGTGCGACGGACACGATCCTGACCGGCCACACGACCCGCGGGATCATGTGTTCCTGCGGACGAGTGGTCCCGTGCTCGGTAGCCGTGACAGTCGCCCGGCGGCGGTTCCACTACCTCTGTGCCCTCGCCCGGCACCCTCCCGAACCCGCGCTGGGGAGGGCTCCGGTGGGTGCCGGGTCAGCCGCTCCAGCGGTCGGTGTGGAGGGCCTCGTCGAGGGGGCGGCGGGTACGCCAGCCAGCGCGTTCCAGGTCAGGGGTCTGCTCCAGGTGGGTGACCGGGCCCAGGCACAGCCACGCCACCGGGCGGATGCCGGCGGGGATGCCGAGCACGTCGCGTACGAACTGCTCGCGGTAGAAGGAGACCCAGCCGACGCCGAGCCCTTCCGCGGTCGCGGCGAGCCACAGGTTCTGGATCGCCAGGCACACCGAGTACAGCCCGGCGTCGGCGATCGCGTGCCGCCCGAGCACCGCTGGCGAGCCGCGCTCCGGGTCGTACGTGACGACCACGGAGAGGGTGGACTCGCGTACCCCCTCGATCTTGATGCGGGAGAACGTCGCGGCCCGCGCGGCATCCAGCGTCGCGGTGAAGACCTCGCGTTCGGTCGCCACGTGGTCGGCGAAGGCGCCGCGCAGCGCAGGGTCGCGTACCAGCACGAAATCCCAGGGCTGGGAGAGTCCGACGCTCGGGGCGGCGTGCGCGGCGGCCAGCACCCGCCGCAGCGTCTCGTCGGGGATCGGCGCGCCGGTGAACTGGGAGCGGACGTCGCGGCGGCGGTGGATCGCGTCGTACAGGCCGGTCATGCCGGGGTGGTCCGGTACTTCGCGCGCAGCGTCCGCAGCTCGTCCGGAGTCGGTACGTGGCCCGCCGCCACCAGCTCGTGGATCTCCCGGAAGTAGCGCTCGTAGCCGGCGGGGCGGAACAGCCCGATGATCGTCGCCGGTGCGTCCGAGGCGTTGCGGAAGCCGTGCCCGACCCCGATCGGCACCGACACGGTGCCGCCGGCGCCGGCCACCGCGGTGCTGCGTACCCCGTCGGTGACCAGGTCGAACGTGACCTCGCCGGCGGTGATGACGAACTCCTCGGCGTGCCCCTGGTGTACGTGGGGCGCCGCGCCGACCGTCCCCGCCGCCAGCTCGAACTCGATCACCGACAGCTCGCCGCCGGTGTCCTCGCCCCGCAGCCGGATCAGCACCTCACCGGCGTGTACGGTCAGCCGCTCCACAGGTCCCGGATGCACGATCGCAGTCATCCGGGGATCGTCGCACGTACGCGGCGGTGCGCCGGCGGGGGGCGGCTCGTAGGATCGCGGGGTGGCGGACGGAGCGTACGAGCACCAGCACGGTGCCGGGATCGAAGACCAGCTGGGCCGGCTGTGGACGCCGTACCGGATGGCGTACATCAAGGGCGAGAACCGGCCCACCGGGGCGGACGGCGACACCGACGGCTGCCCGTTCTGCGCGGCGCCGAAGCTGCCCGACGGTGAGAGTCTGGTGGTCGCCCGCGGCGGGCACGTGTACGCCCTGCTGAACCTGTATCCGTACAACCCGGGGCATCTGATGGTGTGCCCGTACCGGCACGTGGCCGACTACACCGAGCTCGACGACGCGGAGACCGCGGAGCTGGCGGCGTACACGCAGCGCGCGATGCGGGTGATCCGGCGGGTCAGCGGCGCCCACGGCTTCAACGTCGGGATGAACCAGGGCCCGGTCGCCGGTGCCGGCATCGCCGGTCATCTGCACCAGCACGTGGTGCCGCGCTGGGGCGGCGACACCAACTTCATGCCGGTGCTTGGCCACACCAAGGTGCTGCCGCAGCTGCTCGCCGACACCCGTACCCTGCTCGCCGACGCCTGGGACCGGTAGCTCGCCCAGACGCCGGCGACCCCGGGCTCAGCTCCTCTCGGCGTGCTCCTTGCGGGCCTCGTCGACCAGGTGCGACGGCATCGGCTCGTACCGGGCGAAGGTACGGGTGAACGTGCCGGTGCCGCTGGACATCGAACGCAGCTCGACGGTGTAGCGCAGCAGCTCGGTGGCGGGCACCTCGGCCTTGATCACGGTGCGTTCGGTGTTGTCCGGCTCGCTGCCGAGCACCTTGCCGCGCCGGCTCGACAGGTCGCTCATCACCGCGCCGACGTACGTGTCGGGGACCCGGATGGTCACCGTGTCGACCGGCTCCAGCAGCACCACCTGGGCCTTCTCGGCGGCGTCCTTCAGCGCCAGTGCGCCCGCGGTCTGGAACGCCGCGTCGGAGGAGTCCACCGAGTGCGCCTTGCCGTCGAACAGCGTCACCTTCAGGTCCACCATCGGGTAGCCGGCGATCAGGCCGCGCTCCATCTGGGTCCGTACGCCCTTCTCCACACTCGGGATGTACTGGTGCGGTACGGCGCCGCCGACCACCTTGTCCACGTACTCGAAGTCGCCGCCGCGGGGCAACGGCTCCACCTCGATGTCGCAGACGGCGTACTGGCCGTGGCCGCCGGACTGCTTGACGTGCCGGCCGTGACCCTTGCCCGGGCCGCCGAAGGTCTCGCGGAACGCCACCCGTACCGGCTCGGTGGACAGCTCCACGCCGCCGGCCCGTAGCCGGTCCAGTACGACGTCGGCGTGCGCCTCGCCCATGCACCACAGCACGATCTGGTGGGTCTCGGCGTTGCGTTCCAGCCGCAGCGTCGGATCCCCGGCGACCAGCCGCCCCAGGTTCTTGGCGAGCGCGTCCTCGTCGCTGCGGGTCTTCGCCACCACCGCGACCGGCAGCAGCGGCTCCGGCATCTCCCACGGCAGCATCAGAAGCGGGTTGTCCTTGGTGGAGATCGTGTCACCGGTCTCCGCCGACCCGGACTTGGTGATCGCGCAGACGTCACCGGCCACGCAGTACGGCACCTCGCGCAGCTCGCCGCCGAGCGGGGAGTAGATGTGCGCCACCCGTTCGTCGGCGTCGTGGTCGGGGTGGCCCCGCTCGGCCATGCCGTGCCCCGACACGTGCACCACGGCGTCCGGCTTCAGGGTCCCGGAGAACACGCGTACCAGGGACACCCGGCCCACGTACGAGTCGATGGTGGTCTTCACCACCTCGGCCACCAGCGG
The DNA here is from genome assembly GCA_050701635.1 of Micromonosporaceae bacterium. GTDB lineage: Bacteria > Actinomycetota > Actinomycetes > Mycobacteriales > Micromonosporaceae > WHSM01. The sequence continues at coordinate 7,000 of JBOGDF010000121.1, forward strand.
GCCGTTGGGGTCGCACTGGAGTGGCTCGCGGGGGCTGCCGTCGATGCCGGTGACGGCGGGCAGCTCGTGCTCCGGCGGGGACGGGAAGCCGCGGGTCATCACCTCCAGCAGCGCGTCGATGCCGGCCTGGGTGTCGCCGCACACCGGCACCACCGGGTAGAAGCTGCCGTTGGCGACCGCCTTCTCCAGGTCGTCGATCAGCACCTGTTCCTCGATCTGCTCGCCGCCCAGGTAGCGGTCCATCAGGGTCTCGTCTTCGCTCTCCGCGATGATCCCTTCGATCAGCGTGTTCCGCGCCTCTTCGATCGCCGACAGGTGCTCGGCCTCGGCGTCGCGTACGGCGGGCGGGTAGCCGTCGGAGTAGTCGAAGATCCGCTGGGTGAGCAGCCCGATCGTGCCGACGACCCCCTCACCGGAGTCGTCGTGCAGCGGCAGGTACATCGGCAGTACGCCCTCGCCGAACACGCGCTGGCAGATCGCGACGGTCTCGTCGTAGTCGGCGCGCGGATGGTCGATGCGGGTGATCGCGACGGCGCGGGGCATCCCGACGTGCGCGCACTCCTCCCACAGGCTGATCGTCGCGGCGTCCACGCCGTCCACGGCGGAGACCACGAACACCGCCGCGTCGGCGGCGCGCAGGCCGGCGCGCAGCTCGCCCACGTAGTCGGCGTACCCGGGGGAGTCGAGCAGGTTGATCTTGATGCCGTCGTGCATCAGGGGGGCACAGGACAGACTGACCGAACGCTGCTGCTTGATCGCCGCCGGATCGTGGTCACACGTGGTGGTGCCTTCGGCGATGGTGCCGGCCCGGGGAATCGTGCCGGTACTGGCGAGCAGGACGTCGGCGAGCGTGGTCTTGCCGGCACCCGAGTGCCCTACAAGAACCACGTTGCGTACCTTGCTGGGCGAATCCACCACCGGCGCGGTGCCGGTGACTCCCTTCTCCTGGGTCTTCTGTGCCATATGTGCACCTCCTGGGTCTCGGGGCCGCCGCGCGGCTTCACGCTCGACCAACTGACGGGCTTGTGACCAGTCTCACCGCCTTTGGCCGATCCCACACCCGTACGCCGAAAGGCACAACCCTCCACGCCCCGGCATGGCAACGCTCGGGCATTAGGGTGAGGTCGTCCGAGCGGGTCTCCGTACCCGCGACGCCGTCGTAGCCCAGCCGAGTGAGCCCATGGTGAAGAACCTCAGTGAGTTCAGTCGCAGCCGGCTGGCCGGGGTCGTCGACCCGGTCGGTCGGGCGCTGGTACGTGCCGGCGTCTCCGCCGACCTGGTGACCGTGCTAGGCGCTGTCGGCGTGCTGATCGGGTGTTTTTTCGTGGTACGCGGGCAGCTGCTGGCCGCCTTGCTGATCATCACCGGCTCCATGCTGACAGACATGCTCGACGGCGCGATCGCCCGGGCCAGCGGCCGGACCACCCGGTTCGGCGCGTTCCTCGACTCCACCATGGACCGGGTCGCCGACGGCGCGGTGTTCGGATCGCTGGCGTACTGGCTGGCGGTCTCGGGCCACCGGGTGGCGTTCGCCGCGGCGCTGGTCTGCCTGGTGACCGGGCAGCTGGTGTCGTACGCGAAGGCCCGCGCCCAGGGGCTCGGGATCAGCTGCGACGTGGGGATCGCCGAACGTACCGAGCGGCTGATCCTGCTCATGCTGGGCGGTATCGCCTGGCTGCTCGGCGTGCCGTACGCCTTCGAGGTCGCGCTGTCGCTGTTGGCGGCGTTGTCGCTGGTCACGGTGGTCCAGCGGGTGCTGCACGTGAGGCGGGCCAGCCGCGCTACGGCGGCTGCACCTGAGGCAGGTCAGCCGTGACCGACCGGCTCACCGACCTCGGGTACGCCGCCGGCTGGCGCGTGGTGCGTGCCTTGCCCGAGCCGGCCGCGGCCGCGCTGTTCCGGCGGGCGGCGGACGTGGCGATGCGGCGGCAGGGTCCGGGGGTACGGCAGCTGTCCCGCAACCTGCGGCGCGTCGTCGGCGGCGAGCCGGATGAGCAGCTGGTACGCGACGCGCTGCGCTCGTACGCCCGGTACTGGATGGAGGCGTTCCGGCTGCCCTCGTGGTCCCGGCAGCGGATCCTGGACACCGTCGCGATCAACGGGGAGCTGCTCGCCGAGCCGCTGGGGCGGGGCCAGGGCGTGGTGGTCGCGTTGCCGCACATGGCCAACTGGGACCACGCCGGCGCCTGGGTGGCGGCGAACGGATGGCCGCTGTCGACGGTGGCCGAGCGGCTGCGGCCGGAGTCGGTGTTCCAGCGGTTCCTGGCGTACCGGCGTTCCCTCGGGATGGAGATCATTCCGCTCACCGGCGGCGAGGGGCCGCCGCTGGACATTCTCGCCGACCGGCTCCGTGCCGGCGCCCTGGTGCCGTTGCTCGCCGACCGGGATCTGTCCGCGCGCGGGGTACCGGTGACCTTCTTCGGGGAGCCGACCCGGATGCCGCCCGGACCCGCGCTGCTCGCGGTGCGTACCGGGGTGCCGCTGCTGGCCGCCAGCCTGTGGTACGAGCCCGGCCGTACCCACGTACGGCTGCGGCCCGTGGCGGTGCCGGAGTCGGGCATCCTGGCGCAGCGGGTGGCGGGCGCCACCCAGCGGATCGCCGACGTGATGGCCGAGGGCATCGCCGAGCACCCCGCCGACTGGCACATGCTGCAGCGACTCTGGCTCGCCGACCTGCCCGGGCGCGCGGGCAGGGCCCGCGCCGGTGCTGGTGGCGGAGCCGGCTCGGACGGCGGTGGCGCTGCCGTGCCCCGGGCGGGCTCGGACGGCGGCGGCGCCGGCGTGCCGCGGGCGGGGAGCTGAGGCGGGATGCGGATCGGGATCGTGTGCCCGTACGCGTTCGACATCCCCGGCGGGGTGCAGCACCACGTACGGGATCTGACGCAGGTGCTGATCGAGCTGGGGCACCAGGTCAGCGTGCTGGCGCCGGCGGAGTCCGAGGACGGGCTGCCGCCGTACGTGGTCTCCGCCGGCCGGCCGGTGTCGGTGCCGTACAACGGATCCGTGGCGCGGGTGGCGTTCGGCCCGATCTCGGCTACCCGGGTACGCCGCTGGCTGCGCGACGGCCGGTTCGACGTACTGCACCTGCACGAGCCGATGGCGCCCAGTCTCGGGTTGCTGGCGTGCGCGGCGGCGCGCGGGCCGGTGGTGGCGACCTTCCACACCGCGCTGACCCGGTCCCGGGCGCTGAGCGCGGCGCAGGGGATCCTGCAGCCGGTGATGGAGAAGGTCACGGCGCGGATCGCGGTCAGCGCGCTGGCCCGCAAGGTGCAGGTGGAGCACCTGGGCGGCGGCGCGGTGGAGATTCCCAACGGGGTGGACGTGGCCCGGTTCGCCGCCGCCGAGCCGCTCGACGGCTGGCCCGGCGACGGTGGCGCGATCGGGTTCCTCGGCCGGTTCACCGAGCCCCGCAAGGGGTTCGGGCTGCTGGTGCAGGCGTTCGCCGCGCTGGCGCCGGATCGGCCCGGGCTGCGGCTGCTGGTGGCCGGGCCGGGCGAGCCGGTGGAGCTGGATCCCGGTCTCGCCGATCGGGTCACCTTCCTCGGCAAGGTGTCCGAAGTGGACAAAGCCCGGATGCTGCGCAGCGTCGACGTGTACGTCGCTCCGAACACCGGCGGCGAGTCGTTCGGCATGATCCTCACCGAGGCGATGGCCGCCGGAACCCCCGTACTCGCCAGTGATCTGGACGCGTTCCGCCGGGTGCTGGCCGGTGGCGAGGCGGGCGCGCTGTTCCCGGTCGGGGACCCCGCCGCGCTGGCGCGCCGGCTCGCGGAGCTGCTCGACGACCCGGCACAGCGCGCCGGGCTCGCCGAACGGGCCCGCGCGGTGGTCGCCACGTACGACTGGCCGGTGGTCGCGCAGCGGGTGCTGGAGGTGTATGCCACCGCGATCGACGCCACGTCCGGGCTGGTCACCGGCGACGACGACACCCTCGAGTACCGGCTGTTCGACACCGACGTGCCCTGAGCCACGACGCTGCCGCTCGCCGCGGCACCGGCAGCCGCGCGAGCCGGCGACGCTGAGAACGAGCTGAGGGGACGAGCCGGTGGCGGGCGCGGCTGCGTACGATTCCCGCCATGTGGTGGCTGGTCGGGGTGGTCGCGACGGTGGTGCTCGTGGCGACCTATCTGACCTGGGTCGCCGCCCGGGTGGACCGGCTGCACCATCGGGTCGCCGCGGCGTACTCGGCGCTGGACGCGCAGCTGGCGCGGCGCGCGGCGGCAGCGGTGGCGCTGGCCGACGGTGACCTGTCGCTGGGAAACGGCGCGGCCGCGCTGCGCGACGTGGCGCGGGAGGCGCTGCGGCCGGTGGACGAGGGTCGCGAGCTCGCCGAGAACCAGCTGACCCGCGCGCTGCGGGAGTTGCCGGTGGCGGCGGCCGAGGGTGGTGTCGCGGCGGAGCTGGTCAGCGCCAGCCGCCGGGTGGCGCTCGCCCGGCAGGTGCACACCGATCTGGTCCGCGAGACCCTGGCCGCCCGGCGCCGCCCGGTGGTACGGCTGCTCGGGCTGGATCGCCGGCACGCCCGCCCGCGGTACTTCGACATCGAAGATCCAGTCCTCGACGGATAACCCGCCACGGAGGGCCAGCAGAGGCCACGACAAGGGCCAGCTGAGGCCACAACCTGCGAATTGGCCGCATGTCGCGCCTGGGTGGCGGACGTACGATTGCCGTGATCTTCCACCACACACCGCGCCGGCCGATCGGCGGGCGAGTCGAGTACGCAAGGAGTAAGGCCACCATGTCCAGCACCGACGAGCAGCCCAGCACCGGGAGCACCCCCACCGTCGGCACCGCGAAGGTAAAGCGCGGCATGGCCGAGATGCTCAAGGGCGGCGTGATCATGGACGTGGTCACCCCGGAGCAGGCGAAGGTCGCCGAGGACGCCGGCGCGGTCGCCGTGATGGCGCTGGAGCGGGTGCCCGCCGACATCCGCGTCGAAGGCGGCGTGGCCCGGATGAGCGACCCGGACATGATCGAGGGCATCATCGAGGCGGTCTCCATCCCGGTGATGGCGAAGGCCCGGATCGGGCACCTGGTCGAGGCGCAGGTGCTGCAGGCGATCGGCGTCGACTACGTCGACGAGTCCGAGGTGCTCACCCCGGCCGACGAGGCGAACCACATCGACAAGTGGGCGTTCACGGTGCCGTTCGTGTGTGGCGCCACCAACCTGGGCGAGGCGCTGCGGCGGATCGCCGAGGGCGCCGCGATGATCCGCTCCAAGGGCGAGGCCGGCACCGGCAACGTGGTCGAGGCGACCCGCCACATGCGCTCCATCCGCTCCGAGATCCGCCGGCTGTCCACCCTGGACTCCACCGAGCTGTACGCCGCGGCGAAGGAGCTGCGGGCCCCGTACGAGCTGGTGGCCGAGGTGGCCGCGCTCGGCAAGCTGCCGGTGGTGCTGTTCACCGCCGGCGGGATCGCGACTCCGGCGGACGCCGCGATGATGATGCAGCTGGGCGCCGAGGGGGTGTTCGTCGGCTCCGGGATCTTCAAGTCCGGTGACCCGGCGAAGCGGGCCGCCGCGATCGTGAAGGCGACCACGTTCCACGACGACCCGGACATGATCGCGAAGGTGTCCCGCGGTCTGGGCGAGGCGATGGTCGGCATCAACGTGTCCGAGCTGCCCGACAGCCAGCGGCTCGCCCAGCGCGGCTGGTAGCCGGTGCCGACGATCGGTGTGCTGGCGCTGCAGGGCGACGTACGGGAGCACGTACGGCTGCTCGGTGAGTGCGGCGCGGACGCGGTCGGCGTACGGCGTCCCGAAGAGCTGCTCGCCGTCGACGCGCTGGTGATCCCGGGTGGCGAGTCGACCACGATCAGCAAGCTCGCGGTCGAGTTCGAGCTGCTCGAGCCGGTCCGGAAGCGGATCGCGGAGGGGATGCCGGCATACGGCTCCTGCGCCGGGATGATCATGCTCGCCGAGCGGGTGCTGGACGGCCGCCCGGATCAGCACGGCTTCGGCGGGATCGAGATGACCGTACGCCGCAACGCGTTCGGCCGGCAGGTGGACTCCTTCGAGACCGACCTGGCGATCGCCGGGATCGCCGACCCGGTACACGCCGTCTTCATCCGGGCGCCCTGGGTGGAGACGGTCGGCGGCGAGGTCGAGGTGCTGTCCCGGATCGCCGGCGGCGTGGCCGACGGTAGGATCGTCGCGGTACGTCAGGGAAACGTGCTCGCCACGGCATTCCATCCGGAGCTGACGAATGACCTGCGGGTCCACCGGCTCTTCGTCGACATCGTGGAGAGCAGCGTGGGCTAACCGGAACGTCTGGTACGGAGGAGATACATGAGCGGCCACTCGAAGTGGGCGACCACCAAGCACAAGAAGGCCGCTATCGACGCCAAGCGCGGCAAGCTGTTCGCCCGCCTGATCAAGAACGTGGAGGTCGCGGCGCGCACCGGCGGCGCCGACCCGGCGGGCAACCCGACGCTGTACGACGCGATCCAGAAGGCGAAGAAGAACTCCGTACCCAACGACAACATCGACCGGGCGGTACGCCGTGGCGGCGGCCTGGAAGCCGGTGGCGCCGACTACCAGACGATCATGTACGAGGGCTACGGGCCGAGCGGCGTGGCGATCCTGATCGAGTGCCTGACCGACAACCGCAACCGTGCCGCGGGCGAGGTACGCACCGTGCTCACCCGCAACGGCGGCAACCTCGCCGACGCCGGGAGCGTCTCGTACATGTTCAGCCGCAAGGGCGTGGTGATCGTCCCGAAGACCGCCGGGCTGACCGAAGACGACGTGCTGACCGCGGTGCTGGAGGCCGGCGCCGAGGAGGTCAACGACCTCGACGAGTCGTTCGAGGTGGTGTCGGAGGCGACCGACCTGGTCCCGGTGCGTACCGCGCTGCAGGAGGCCGGCATCGACTACGAGTCCGCGGAGCAGGGCTTCCTGCCGTCGGTCACGGTGCCGCTGGACGAGGAGTCGGCGCGCAAGACGTTCAAGCTGATCGACGCGCTCGAGGACTGCGACGACGTACAGAACGTGTTCGCCAACTTCGACGTATCCGACGAGATCATGGCCGCCGTCGGCTAGGGCCTGTCCTGTGGATCTTGGTCGAGCGAGACAGGTGCCAGGCGGCGGTCCGGCAAGGCGCAGGTTCGTCCGGATACCGGTGTTGTATCCGGACGGTTCTGCAACGCGGCCGGTCGTCGTC